>JAUIHM010000091.1 GCA_030432315.1 Alphaproteobacteria bacterium
TACCGCTCGATGATGTCAGTGCAGTCGAGCCTGGTGATCCATCCGATCTCGACCTACGGCAGTCGGGAACAGAAACGCAGATTCCTGCCGAGGCTGGTCTCAGGTGAGTGGATCGGCTGCTTCGGTCTGACGGAACCCGACGCCGGCTCCGACCCTGGCGGCATGAAAACCCGCGCGACGAAGGTCGACGGCGGCTATCTGCTGAACGGTTCGAAGATGTGGATCTCGAACGCGCCGATTGCCGATGTGTTCGTGGTCTGGGCCCGTTCCGATGCCCATGACGGCAAGATCAGGGGCTTCGTTCTGGAAAAGGGCATGAAGGGGCTTTCAGCGCCAAAAATCGAGGGAAAGCTCAGCCTGCGCGCCTCGGTGACCGGCGAGATTGTCATGGACAATGTCGAGGTTCCGGAAAGTGCAATGTTCCCTGAGATTCAGGGGCTGGCCGGTCCCTTCGGCTGTCTGAACCGCGCACGCTACGGCATTGCCTGGGGCACCATGGGGGCGGCTGAGGCCTGTTGGCATGCGGCGCGCAGCTACGGGCTGGAGCGAAAGCAGTTCGGCCGGCCGTTGGCACAGACCCAGCTCTACCAAAAGAAATTGGCTGACATGATGACCGAGATCTCGCTCGGCCTGCAGGGCGCGCTGCGGGTCGGGCGGCTGTTTGAACAGGGGCAGATGGCGCCGGAGATGATCTCGATCATCAAGCGCAACAACTGCGGCAAGGCGCTGGAGATTGCCCGGCAGGCCAGGGACATGCACGGCGGAAACGGCATATCGGAAGAGTTTCCGGTGTTCCGCCACATGTGCAACCTGGAAACGGTCAACACATACGAAGGTGCCCACGACGTGCATGCGCTGATCCTTGGGCGGGCGCAGACCGGCTTACAGGCGTTTTTCTAGGGAAGACTTCCGAGGCGGGGCGCCGGTTCAGCCTGGTGTTCCGCGCAGTGCGGCAGGCGCTGACCCTGTCCCTGCAACATCGTTAGAAGCCTGACCGCAGTGTGGTGCCGGTGATACCGGCACCACACTGTCGAAAGTCAGCTGACCAGGGCGCGAACACGGTCCTCGTTGATCTCGACGCCGAGGCCGGGGGTGTCGTCGAGGGTGAAGTAACCGTCGACCACATCGGGAAACCTGTCGGCAAATGAGGATTTTAACGGCATGGCGTGGTGGCCGTGTTCGAAGATCTGGTACCGTGGTGCAGCCATCGCCACATGCAGCCCGGCGGCGATGGCGAGGATGCAGCCTGCGCCGACGTGGGGCGCCACCGGCAGGTTGTAGTAGTCGCAAAGCATCGCGATGCGTCTGCCCTCGGAAATACCGGTGCGGCCAATGTCGGGCATCGGCACGTCGACGGCCCGTTTCTCGAACCAGGATTTCCATTCGTAGGAGGTGCGCAGCCATTCGCCGGTGGCGACGTTCATGTCAAGTGCGCGGGCAATCTCGGCGTGGCCGTCGACATCTTCGGGAGCAACCGGCGCCTCCAGCCAGTTCACGTCCAGCTTTTCCAGTTCCCGTCCCAGCAGAATTGCTTCGGAGACGGTTCGGGTGGTGTGCACGTCGACGCGCAGTTCGATCTCCGGGCCGACCGTTTCGCGTACCGCGCTGACAATCTCGACCAGTCGCCGGTTAGGCGCCCGGCTGTGCAGTTTCAGCGCCCTGTATCCCAGCGCGACAATCTCAGCTGCCTGCCGGGACATGGTTTCAGGGTCGGTGCCGCCGAAGCCGTTGTAGACCAGCAACCTGTCGCGGTAGGCCCCGCCCAGCAGTTTGTAAACCGGTTTGCCGAGCGCCTTGCCGATGATGTCCCAAAGCGCCTGATCGACGCCCGAGAGTGCATCGATAAAGAAGCCGGTGCCGTGGCCGCGTTCGCGCATCGAGGAATAGGTGCGGTACCAGAGGTATTCGACGTCATGCGGGTCGTGACCGAGGATCACGGTGCGGCAAATGTCTTCGATGACGGTTGCCGGGGTGCGGCGGGCGACGGGGGCGAAGGCCTCGCCCCAGCCGACGATGCCGTTATCGGTTTCGATCCGGACCAGGGTGGTCTCCAGATGCTTGGGATATATCGATGTCCAGTGCCGGCGCGAAATGATGTAGTCACCGTAATCATTCATTTCATCTTCGCGGGTGTTTTCCGAGTAACGGTCTTCGTGCGGAAGCTTGATCGGGAATGCTTCGACTTTGGCGATCTTCACGGTGTTTCCTTTCCCGGACTCAGTAGGGACCGATGCGGTGCGACATGTGCGGCAGCGTCGCGACGGTTGCATCGAAGCTGGCGCGGAGCAGGTCGAACCGGATCCCGGCGTGATCTGGATCGTCCCAGAGGTTGTCGTGCTCGTCGGGATCGGCCTCGAGGTCGAACAGTTCGCCGAGACCGTGGCCGTGGTAGACGATCAGCTTCCAGCGGTCGTTGCGGTACATCGTTGCCCGGCTGTGGTCGGCGAGGTCGAGTGCATCATAGAATTCCGAACGGACGAAGCTGCGGGGCGGTTCGGCGCCGGCTTCACCGGCGAGCAGCGGTTTCAGCGTATAACCCTGGTAGTGCTCCGGCGTTTCCATTCCCGCAAGGTTTAGGATCGTCGGTGCAACGTCGGTCAGTTCAACAAGGTCGTCGCTGATCTGCGGGCGGATGTGTCCCGGCCAGCGCCAGATTAGCGGCACCCGGACAAGTCCGTCGTAGAACCGGCATCCTTTCTGGATCAGCCCGTGGTCGCCGAGGGTTTCGCCGTGATCGCTCATGAAGATGACGATGGTATCTTCGGCAAGACCGAGCGCGTCGAGTTCTCCCAGCACCCTTGCGAGCTGGTCGTCGATCAGTTTGATCATCGCGTAATAGGCGGCCTGCAGGGTCCAGGCATCGCGTTCGCCCGGGCTTTCTCCCGAGGGATCTCCTTCGCCGGGCTTGAGGCTTGCCGGGAGGATCGGATGGTTGATGTCCAGTTTTTTCGGGTTGCGCGGTTCGGACTGGAAGTCCACCGCTGCCAGACGCTGCTGGGCAGCGATGTCACTGTCGCGAAACTTCGGACCGGGCATGGACCTGGGGTCAAACATGGCCCGGTAGCGGGCAGGTGGATTGAAGGGCGGGTGGGGGTCGTAGATGTTGACCGTCAGCATCCAGGGGCGATCGCGGTGCGCCTGCATGAATTCGATCGACCTTGTTGCGGCCCAGGTGGTCTGGTGCAGTTCCTCCGGGACGCCGTCAACACTCGCCGTCAGTTCGGAGAGTTCATGTCCCTTCGCCCGTACCCATTCGGCGTAGTCGTGACCCTCGGCCCAGTTGTCGCGCGGGGCGTGGCTGTAGTTGAATGTGGTGTATCCGTCGTCGGTCCTGGGCTCCATCCGCTGATAGGGGCTGGCCAGATGCAGCTTGCCGACATTGCCGACGGTGTAGCCGGCATCGGCCATGGTCTTGGTGATCAGCGGATACGGGCTTTCGAACCGGTCGTTGCCGTTGCGGTTGGCACGGATCGTACTGGGATAGACTCCGGACAGAAAGCTGGACCGGCTGGGAGTGCAGATCGGGGCCTGGCAGTAGGCGCGGGTGAAAGCCGCGCCTTCGGCGACAAGACCGTCGATGGTCGGAGTGGAGACATGCGGGTTGCCGAGGGCGCCAATCGTATCCCAGCGCTGCTGGTCGGTGCAGATCCAGAGGATGTTCGGTTGTCGGCTCATGGTGTGTTCCTTGGTTGAAGCGCGCCCTGCAGGTTGAGCGTTTCGGCATGGTGGCAGGCGACGGAGCGGCCCTGACCCAGATTCCGAAAGGCGGGCATTTCAGTTCGGCAGAGGTCGGTGGCATGGACGCAGCGCGGGTGAAAATAGCAGCCGGCCGGCGGATTAGCCGGATCCGCGACTTCGCCTTTCAGACGCCGCCGCGCCGACGCGCCGCGCAGGCGGGGGTCAGGCTGCGGCACGGCAGACATCAGGGCCTCGGTGTAGGGGTGCAGCGGCCTCGTGAAAACTGCTTCGCGGGGGCCGATTTCGGCCATCCTGCCGACATACATCACTGCGACACGGTCGCAGATGTATTCGACCACCGAGAGATCGTGCGCAACAAACACATAGGTCAGATTGAACCGCGCCTTGAGGCGGTTCATCAGATTGAGCGTCTGTGCCTGAACCGAGACGTCGAGCGCTGAAACGGCTTCGTCGGCGACGATCAGCCGCGGGTTCAGCGCCAGTGCCCGGGCGATGCCGATGCGCTGGCGTTCGCCGCCCGAAAACGCGTGCGGGTAGCGGCGGATGTATTCGGGACGCAGACCGACTTCCTGCAGCAGCTGTTCAACGCGTTCTTCCAGCTTTCTGCCGGAAGCGATGCCATGGGCGCGGAGGCTCTGTCCGACAATGTCCAGAACCCGCAGGCGGGGATTGAGCGACGAGAACGGATCCTGGAAAATCATCCGGATGTCGCGCTGGAACCGCTTGAGTGCTGCGCCCTCGTACTCGGCGATGTCCTCGGTGGTGCCGTTTTCCAGCCGGTAGCGAATGCTTCCGCCGGTCGGTTTCAGGATCCGCGTCAGCATCCGGCCGGTCGTGGTCTTGCCGCAGCCGGATTCGCCTACCAGGCCGAGCGTTTCCCCCTCGAATACATCGAAGGTCAGATCGTCCGCCGCCCGGACGTGGCCCACGGTTCGGCGCAGCAGACCGCGCTGAACGGGAAAGTGCATTTTCAGGTCTCGCACTTCCATCAGCGGACTGGTCGCAGTGGCGTCAGGTGCCGCGGTCATTGCTGTGCCTCCGTCTGCGATCCGTAGAGCAGGCAGCGCACCTGGCTTCCGTCGCCAAACTCGCGCAGGTCGGGGTCGAGGGATTCGCAGCGTCCGGCTATGACTTCAGGACAGCGTGGATGAAAGCTGCAGCCGGACGGCCGTCGGAACGGATGCGGCACCATGCCGCGGATTGCTTCGAGCGGTTCGCGTGAACCGCCCAGCCGGGGGATCGAACGCATGAGCGCCCGGGTATAGGGGTGGCGTGGCGCGTCGAAGATCGTTTCGACGCCGGCGCGTTCCGCAACCCGGCCGAGATACATCACCACGACATCGTCGGCGATCTGTGCGACGACTCCGAGGTCGTGGGTGATGAACATCACCGCCATGTCCATCTCTTCCTGCAACTCGCGGATCAGATCGAGGATCACCGCCTGGGTAGTCACGTCGAGTGCGGTTGTCGGTTCGTCGGCAATCAGCAGTTTCGGGCGGCAGCAGAGCCCGAGGGCGATCATGACCCTCTGCCGCATTCCGCCCGACAGTTCGAACGGGTAGGCGCCGAGCCTCGTTTCCGGGCGGGGGATGCCGACGCGGGCCAGCCATTCGATGGTCTGGTTTCGCGCCTCCGCCTTTGAGACGCCTTTGTGGATGCGGATCGTCTCGGATATCTGTTTTCCGATCGTCTGGATCGGACCCAGGGACGTCATCGGTTCCTGAAAGATCATTCCGATCTCTCCGCCGCGTATGGTCCGCATCTGGCGACTCATCGGGCGAAGGGCGGTAATGTCGATGGTTTCGTGCGGAGTCGGGTGATAGAGGATGCGGCCTTCGACAATGCGACCGGGTCTGTCGACGATCTGGAGGATCGAGCGGCCTGTTACCGATTTGCCGCAACCGCTTTCGCCGACCACGCACAGGGTGCGGCCGCGTGGCACCGAGAAGGTGACTCCGTCGAGCGCCTTCACCACACCTTCATCGGTAAAGAAGTGGGTCCGGAGCCCTTCGAGCTCAATCAGGGGTGTCTCGGACATCGGCCTATCTCGCATAGGGATCGGCCGCGTCACGCAGTCCGTCGCCAAGAAAGTTCAGTGCCAGTACCGCGACGATCACCGCGGCGCCGGGCCAAAAAAGCCATGGCGCCTGAACGATGGAGCGGATGTTCTGTGCCTCCTGGAGCAGAACACCCCAGCTGACCACTGGCGAGCGGAGCCCGATACCGAGGAAGGAGAGTGCGGTTTCCGAAATGATCATCAGTGGAATTGCCAGTGTCACCGAAGCAATGATGTGACTGGTAAAACTTGGCACCATCTGGCCGAGAATGATGTTAATTTCGGAAATGCCGTCGAGCCGCGCGGCAGTGATGAAGTCCTCGTTTTTTAGCGACATGAATTTGCCACGGACCTCGCGGGCGAGTGAGGTCCAGCCGACCAGCGACAGGATCACGGTAATCAAAAAATAGACGGTCAGGGGATTCCAGGTCAGCGGGATCGCCGCCGCGAGGCCCATCCAGAGAGGGATGGTCGGGATCGACTGCAGAAGTTCGATCAGCCGCTGAATCAGCGTGTCGGTGGTGCCGCCACGATACCCGGAGATGCCGCCGATGATGATCCCGAGGATCAGGCTGAGGGTGACGCCGACCAGTCCGATGGACATTGACACCCGCGTTCCATGGATCAGCCGGCTGAACATGTCGCGTCCCAGACGGTCGGTCCCGAGCAGAAAGAAGCTGTCGCGCGGGTTTGCCGGCGCCATCAGCCGGTGCCGCACCGGGATGAAGCCGGCCAGCAGGTAAGGTGACGTTCGGGCAAACAGGTCGATTTCGACCACTTTGTCGCGGTTCTCGACGAAGGTCCGGGTGAGGGTCTCCTGGTCGAGTTCCGTATCGTAGCCGTAGACGTGCAGTTTGAATCGCCAGTTGCCGTCATCGGTTGGCAGGATCAGGTGCAGCCGCTGAGGCGGGGCGAAAATGGCGCGGCGGTTGGGTTCCGTCGGGTCAAAAGGCGCAAGGAATTCGGCAAAGATCGCGACGAGATAGAGCGCGGCGATCACCCAGAGGCTGATCAGCGCAACCCGGTGTTTGCGGAACTTCCACCAGAACAGGGTCCAGGGACCGGCGACTTCGATGCGTTTTTCGCCCTCGGGAGCCGTGGATTCGGGAGGCATCGCGCTGTCGGGCGTCATTGATAGCGGACCCGCGGATCGAGCCACGCCAGCAGGATGTCGGAGATCAGGGTACCGACTACGGTCAGAACCGACAGCAGCAGAATGATCGAACCGGCGAGATACATGTCCTGCGACAGCAGCGACTGCAGCAGCATCGGTCCGGTCGTAGGCAGGCTGAGCACGACTGAAACGATTACCGCGCCCGATACGAGGGAGGGGAGGATCCAGCCGACCGTGGAGACAAAGGGATTGAGTGCCACCCGCACCGGGTATCCGAGCAGAAGCTGCCACTCCGGGAGGCCCTTTGCGCGTGCGGTGACGACATAGGGTTTGTTGAGTTCGTCCAGCAGGTTCGCCCGCATCACCCGGATCAGTGCCGCCATGCTGGACGTGCCGATGACGATCACCGGGATCCAGAGATGGCCTATGAAGTCATGCACCTTTGCCCAGCTCCAGGGGGCTTCGATATACTCGGGCGAAAACAGGCCGCCAACACTCTGGCCGAGGAATGCAAAGGAGAAGTACATCAGAACCAGCGCCAGCAGGAAATTGGGAACCGCCAGTCCGATGAAGCCGATGAAGGTGAAGAGATAGTCGCCCATGGAATACTGGCGCACCGCCGAATAGATGCCGATCGGCAGCGACACCGCCCACACGAACAGCAGCGTGATGAACGAGACTGCGAAGGTGAGGCCCATCCGTTCCCAGATCATGGTCGAGACCGGACGGTTCCACTCGAATGACAGGCCGAAATCACCGGCGAAAACGATGTTCGAAATCCACTTCCAATATTGCACGATCATCGGTTCATCCAGCCCGTACCGCGACCGCAGTGCCGCCACCTGGGCGCTGTCGATCGACTCTCCGGATGAGGCCAGCTTGGCGATCTGTGACGTCAGGTAATCTCCCGGCGGCAGTTGGATGATCATGAACGAGATCATTGAAATGATAATCAGCGACGGGATCATGAAGAGAATGCGTCGCAGGATGTAAGCGCCCATCTGGTCTCCGCCCCCGCTGCGCCCTGCCGCCTTTCTGCGGAGGGCGCAGGTTTTCAGGTCATGGCTTTACTGCTGTTCGATGAAGTACTGCACCGATTCCGGCGCGGAGCGCCACAGCGGGCCTGCCATCGGCAGCGGATCGAGGATGTTGCGGAAGTTGTTTTTGGCGATGCCGAAACCGGGCGGGGGTTGGCGGATGCCGATCGAGTAGAAATAGTCCGCCGACATTTCGAGCACTTCCTTCATCCGGGCGATCCGCTCTGCCGGATCGGCGAGGGTGTCGATGGTGCGGTAGAGTTCCATTTGGCGCACGATTTCTGCCGGAGGTTCCTCGCCTGTGGTCGGGTCCATGAACCATTCTGCCCAGAGCGGCGCGATGAAGATCACGGTCTTGTTGAACGGGAAGTAGCCGCGCGGATCGGAAATTGCATCACTGAGGCCACCCGGCGAGTCCCAGACGTAGGCATCGTAGTCATTGCCGATCAGCGAGGTGGTCATGAGCGAACGGTCCACCTGGCGGAACTGGGCATTGATGCCGACGTCCTTCCAGTAGTCCGTTACGAGTTCCGCAGTCTCGATGCGACCGTCACCGGCTGAGGCGAGGATGACGAAACTGATGGGTTGACCGTCCGGACCGAGCCGCCATCCGTCGGCGTCCCTCTCGGCAAAGCCGGCATCGTCCAGTATCTGGTTGGCAAGATCCGGGTCAAATTCGAGATACTGATTTGCCATCCGCTCGACGTAGAACGGCGACTCGGGGCGTGGAGCCGCCTGGCTGATGTGGCCCTGCCCGAGATAGACGAGGTCGAGCAGTTCCTCGCGGTCGATGGCATGGGACAACGCCACCCGGAAATCGCGGTTCTGAAATATCTCGCGTTTCACCGGATCCATGTGTGTCAGATTCAGATACAGTGTCGGCTGGTTTGCGGCTGAGTTCATTACATCGAACAGGCGATAGTCCCTGGATTCCATGTTCTGGCTGATGACCGACTTGTTGTTTGGGTTCCCGAGGTGTCGCAACTGGTAGTCAATCTCTCCGTTCAGGGCGCTCAACAGCAGTACCTCGATGTCCTCGACCTGATTCCAGACGATGCGGTCGATGTAGGGCAGCTGGTTTCCTTCCGGATCGACGCCGAAATACCATGGATTGCGTTCGGCGACGACGCGGGATGTGCCGGAATACGGCGCGGTGAGCTTCCACGGGTGCAGGGTCGGGATCTCGGTATTCTGCCAGTAGCCTACCGTCCAGGTCGGCGCGATCTTCGAATTGAACAGGCCGACCCAGTCGTCGGCGACGGCGGATTCCGCGATCAGCGCGTCGATGCCGTCCGGGTTGTAGTCTTTGTGAAACTGTTGAAGGTAGTGCCTGGGATAGATTGTCGGCGGGGCGCCGAATCCGTAGGCCAGCCGGTCGATAAAGGTGGCATAGGGGGCGCTGAATTCAAAGCGCACGGTTTGATCGTCGACTTTGACAACCTTCATCGGTTCGCCCGCCACCGTCCAGAGCGGGTCGATGCCCGGTGTCAGTTCCGGGTTCATCAGCACGTCTTCGTACCAGAACAGGATATCATCGGCGGTAAAGGGTTCCCCATCCGACCATTTGTGGCCCGGTCGCAGATGGAAGGTGAAGGTGGTTGCGTCGTCGCTGATTTCGAAACTATCGGCAACGTGCGGGATCACCTCATCCCATTCGCGGTTCCAGCGGACCAGATTGTGATAGCCGATGGTCCGCAGGATATTGTGCTGATCGCCACCTCCGAGGATCGCGCGGCGCCATTCGCCACCGTAATCGCCGATCCTTTCGACCGGTTCGTAGACGTAGGGAGACTCGGGCAGGCGCTCCTCCAGCGGCGGCAGCGTGCCGGCCGCCACCATCTCCGCAAGTTCGGGCGCCTCGCCGGCACTGGCAGCGGAAACGGCTGCGGCTCCCACCAATGCAACGGCACAGAATCGTATCCAGTTCATGGCAATTCCCTCCCTTGATATCCCGGAGTCATCGTCGGGTTTTCCACATGGGACCCGCGTGCCGGTTTTTATGCAAACGTCATCATGGTCGTGTCCCTCTGTCAAGGCGCAACAGGCGTTTTTGTCGGTCGCGGCGTGGCCTGGAGCGGCTATGAGATGTACACGTTTGCACAGGTGCTATGCAGCCGTGCCTTCACCGTGATATAGACGTCCACCAAGAAACACGGACGTCATCACGTATGGACGAGAACAGGGACAGGCCGACGGGACAGCACCGCGCGACGATTCGCGAGGTGGCGCTTGCTGCCGAGGTGTCTACGGGCACGGTATCCCGCGTTGCCGCGGGCAGTCCGCGGATTTCCGAAGCAACGCGGCAGCGGGTGCTGAAGGCGATGAAGGAACTTTCCTATCAGCCGAATGCCGCTGCGCGCGCGATGCGGACCAACGTGTCGCGCACGGTCGGTCTGCTGATCCCCGATCTCACCTGTCCGATTTTCAGCCGGGTTGCGGCGGGTGCCGAACCGGTCCTCAGTGCCGCCGGGTACATGCTGTTCACCTATTCTTCGAACCGCAACGCCGCGCGTGAGATCGATTTTCTCAACGCAGCGCGCCAGCGGCAGATGGACGGCATGATCGTTTCGGTTTCGGGCGAGGGCGGTGCCGAGATGATCGAGGGTCTGCGCGGCGTCGGCTCGCCGATGGTCGTGCTGGACCGGGAACTTCCGCTCGATACCGATTCCGTGTTCAACGAACACTATCAGGCGATGCGGACTGCTGTTGAGCATCTTATCGCGTTCGGCCATCGCAGGATCGGGCTGATCTGCGCGACCGAGAAGATCCGTCCGGGGCGGGAAAGATGCCGCGCCTATCGGGACGCGATGGGTGCATCGGGACTGCCGCTCGATCCCTGGCTGATCCGGGCGACCGGTCAGGGTCATGACTACGGTCATGCGGAAGCCCAGTCGCTGATGTTGACCCGCGGGGCTCCCACCGCGCTGATTTCAGCGGGCAGCGACACATTCTGCGGCACGCTGCGCGCGCTTCGCAGTCTCGGCCTTTCGATCCCGGAAGACGTTTCGCTTGTCGGTGCCGATGACATCGAAATCGGACCGGTCGCAGGGCCGGCAATTACAATGATCGAACGGGACATGTTCGAGGCCGGACGCCTTGCTGCACGGTTTCTGCTCGACCGGCTGGAAGGCGTCGACGGTCCCGCGCGCAGGCTGATCCTCGACAGCCGGGTGGTGATGCGGCAGTCGGTGGCGGCGCCGGGGTCGGGTGTTTCCGGATCGCATCTGCGGCACGGTACCGGATGACCGTGCCGTGAACGGATTCCGTCAGGCCTTCGCTGCCCGGTCTGCCATGCCGGTGACGAAAGCCCCGGATCTGCTCCAGCCGGGTCCCGGACGAGGGTATTCGGGGCCAAGGGGAAGGTGCCATGGCGCGCGGCTGTTTTCGCGGGACTGACGCAGCGCGCGGTATACGCTGGGCGACATGCCGACCAGCCTGCGGAAGGCGGTGGCAAAGTACTGACTGGTGGAGAACCCCAGCAGCATCGCGATTTCGGTTACCTGCAGGTCGGTTTCTATCAGTTTTTTCTTGGCCGCGGTGATCCGCAGCTTGGTCTGGTACTTGGCAAACGTCATTTTCGTTTCGCGCAGAAAAAGCTCATGAAAATTACCCGGTACGGGACCGATGACGTCCCGGAGCCGTGTCGGTTTCACTTCGCTCTCCAGGTGTTCCTCCAGATAGGCGATCGCGCGCCGCACCGGAGGCGACAGGCGGTCCTGCGTACTCAGCAGATAATCCTGGGCGACCGACAGAAGGATCTGATGGAAGGCCAGCCTGCTCAGGTCTTCGGCAAATTCAGCCGGAGCGCGCTGCTGTTCAAGAAGACGGACAAACATGGGTTCGAACTGCTGTATTGCCGGAAAGTGAGTTACGGCACAGTCGTTCAGCAGCCGACGGAGGAAGTCTATGGTATCCGGAGTCAGACCCGGAAGTTCGCCCGTCGGAGGCAGGTTGCAGCGGAGCCAGTAACGTCTGCAGGGATGGACAATCGCGCTTTGACCGCCCTGCCAGCTTCCGGGCGGGTCAATGACGATTGTGCCAGGTCCCGCTTCGATCAGGTCCGTACCGGTCCACCATTCAATGCAGCCGGTTGCGATGTATCCGATTTCGAATCCGTCCTGACCGTCGGGCCGCGTGCCGCCGAAGCGCGGCACGTCGGTGACGAACATGCCGAGACTGACAAGCTCCGGAAGCACCAGTGTCCGTGGTCGACGGTACAGTTCCATGTTGTCCATGTTCAAATTTTCCCGCCGCAAAAACCGAACGATTGAAACTTCGAAGTCCGTTAGACAGGGTGGCATGGTACTCCGGCAAGCACAAGCTGCGCTCCGGTCCTAGGGTGTGTCCGACGGTTGCCCGCATGACCTTCGGACTTTGGTTCCACCCGAGCGGATCGGGATGCTGCAGAAGCGTTGTCAGGGATGGTGGCTCGATCTTGGCGGTTGCGTGGGTTCAGGGGCGCCGGAAAAAATATCAGCGTTGGACTTACCGGCGCGGCAAATGGACGACCAATGGGAGGATAGTTCGATGAATGACATCACAAGGCTTTCGCGTCGCCGCCTTTTGACCACGACCGGGGCAACCGCTGTATCACTCGTGCTGCCGGTCGGAGTCTCGCGCAGCTGGGCTCAGGACCGGTATTCCGAAGCACCCGAACTGGCGGAAA
>JAUIHM010000092.1 GCA_030432315.1 Alphaproteobacteria bacterium
CTTCCACAGAGCGTCGATCCTCGGCTTCATCGCCGCGAGGATCTGCGGAGCATTCTCATGGCTGGGCAGAACCGAACCCTCGTTGATCGCGGCGGCAACATTGGCCATCTGATCCGCCGGGATCAGCGCGTTGGCATCGGTGAACGCGGCGCTGTCCAGCACCGAAGCCCGCGCCGGCGGGAAGAACTGCGCCATCACCGCGACATTGTCCTGGTTGGTCATATGGGCGATGAACTCGGCTGCCAGTTCCTTCTTCGCTCCCTGGGCGAAGACGACAAGTCCGGCCTGGCCGATCACCGGTGCGGCCCCGCCCGGACCGGTCGGCAGCGGCGCGATCCCCCAGTTGAACCCGGCTTCCGGCATCTTCGAGGCCCGGGAAATCTGGTTGATCGTCATCGCCGAACCGCCGGAGAAATAATCCCCCTGCTCACCCGGCGGCACGATGGAACCGTCGACGAACACCATGTCATGCAGCTGCTGCACGGCGGCAACCGCTTCCGGATTGTCGAAACCGCACTCGCCGTCCTTCCAGGCATAACCTCCATAGGCGCGGATCGGCGGCATGATCGCATGCATGATCCGCGTATCGTAGCCCTGCCCGTCCTTGAACTCGAACCCGTATGCGTCGTTCGCTTCCGCCAGCGCCTTCGCCACTTCCTGGAACTTCGCCATGTCCCATTCGCCATTGGCGGCGAGGGTCAGCGGATCGTCCAGCCCGGCGGCATCGAACATGTCCTTGTTGTAGTAGATCATGAACGGCGAGGTCGAAAACGGAATGCCGTAAACCGTGTCGCCATCCTGCCAAAGCCCCATCGCCGCCTGCGAGAAATCGGCGAAATCATAGCCTTCGGCGGCCTGAATTGCCGGCGCCAGGTCCTCCAGAACCCCCGCCGCCGCGAAGGCCGGCGCGGAATCCTCGAACATCCAGCCCAGATCCGGCGGATTGCCCCCGGCCAGCTGGAAGGTCAGCTTCTGAATGTACTCCCCCGCCGGGATGGTCTCGAAAACCACCGTGTCATCCGGGTGGGTTTCCCGGAAGCTTTCGGCGATACCGTTCAGCATCTCCAGATGCGCGTCATTGCCGGTCCAGACGGTAAAGCGCAACTCCTCGGCCATCAGCGGCGCTGACAATGCGCCCAACGACAGAATCGTTGTCGCGGCGAGCGATCTTTTCAGGTGTTTCATTGGTAGCCTCCCATGGATTTCAGGTATTTGTGTTCGTTCCCGTGATGCCGGAAAATTCTGACCGCCCCGGCTCCGGCAATCCCCCCGGTGCGTCGCCGATGCTCCAGCCGCCGTCGACCGGTATGTTGGCCCCGGTGACATAGGCCGCCCCGTCGCCGCACAGAAAAAGCGCCGGGCCGACACAGTCGCCAACCTGGCCCTGGCGTCCGGCCGGGATCTTCGCCACCACGGCGCTGCGGAAAGCCGGATCGGCGTAGCGGTCGGCGGTCCGCGCCGTCTCTATCGCGCCGGGCGATATCACGTTCAGCGTCACGCCCTGTGACGCCACTTCGCGGGCAATCGCGCGTATCGCCGTCAGCTGTGCCGACTTCAGCGCCGCATAGACCACGGTTTCAGCTCTGGGCCGTATCGCCATCACGCTGCCCACGGCAACAACCCGGCCCCAGCCCCGTTCGGCCATCGCCGGGACCATGCCCTGAATCAGTTGAATGAGCGCGGTGAAGTTCACCGCCACATGCGCATCGATCTCGGTAACCGTCAGGTCACGCCACGGCCCGCGTCGTTCCATTGCCGCATTGGCAACCAGAATGTCCACCGGTCCCGCCCCGGCGACCAGGGCGGCGACAGCGCCCTCCCTGGAAAAATCCGCCTCGATGCACCGGCACGCCCCGCCGGCCAGCCGCGCGACCTCCGCGGCACCGTCCGGATCGCCCAAATGGTGGATCACAAGGTCCGCTCCCTGCCCCGCCAGCCCCAGCGCCAGCGCCCGGCCGATCCCGGAGGATGCGCCCGTGA
Source organism: Alphaproteobacteria bacterium (assembly GCA_030432315.1). GTDB lineage: Bacteria > Pseudomonadota > Alphaproteobacteria > Rhodobacterales > Rhodobacteraceae > Amaricoccus. The sequence goes on from JAUIHM010000092.1 coordinate 1,981, forward strand.
CCAGCGCCCGACGGCCGCGCAGAGGCAGGTCAGTCATCGCTGTCCCCCTCAAGCTTCCCGGCCACCTCGAATGAGGCAATGTCGGCGGCGGCATAATGCGCCTCGATCATCGCTTCGGCCCGCGCCTCGTCTCCCGCGGCGATCGCCTCAAGCAGCCTTTCGTGCCGCGCGACGGTTTCCTGCCAGTCCGCGTCGCTCCGGTTCGAACGGCGGGAAAACAGTTCCGACACCTCCCGCTGCACCGAACGCAGACCCTCCATCTGCACCCGGATCATCAGATTGCCGGTGGCGAGCGCCATGCCATGGTGGAACACCACGTCGGCTTCGGTGAAGCCGACCGGATCGCGCAGCGACTGCCGCATGTCCTCCACGGCACCGCGCATCGTCGCGAGGCCAACCGGCGTGCGCCGGCGTGCTGCAATCCGCGCCACCCCCGTTTCGACGACCAGCCGCATTTCATTCGCCTCGCGCAGCCGCTTCAGGCTCGAGCGCACCGCGAAGCCGTAGAACCGGTCGAGTGGTTCGCCGTTCAGCGCCCGTGCCCGCGCCACCTTGCCCTGCTGGGTCTGCACCAGCCCGGCCCCGGCCAGTTGCCGCAGAGCCTCGCGGGCAATCGGTTTGCTGACGCCGAAATCCCGCGCAATGTCACCCTCCGACGGCAGCGCGTCGCCCGGCGAGATCCGCCCGTCGAACAGCGCCTCGGCAATTGCATCCGAAACCGTATCGGCCAGCCGCAGGGGAGCCGCCATTTTTGCATCAAACCGCAGGCCGGTTTCCGTGTCGGCTTTCATCGGGCCTCCCTTCCATTGCCCATCCTGTAACACCGTTCCGACAACTTAGCAACTAAGTTTAATAGTTGCCAAGGAGTCAGGTTGCAGGTATGACTTGAATAAAAGTGCGCCAGGCGCCGGAAGGAAACGCCATGCCCCCACCCGAAGGTCCGGTCATCACCGACGTGATCGCCCACCCGCTCACCCAGTCGCTGCCGAAACCGACGGTCACCTCCTGGGGTGCTTATACCGAGGTCTCGATGGTCCTCATCGAGGTCCGCACCGATACCGGCATCACCGGCATCGGTGAAACCCTCGCCCGGTTCTCGCCGCTCGCCTATGCCGACCTGATCGAAACATCGCTGAAACCCCGCCTGACCGGCCAGCCCGCCCACGCCATCGCCGCCCACTGGCAGACGATGCGCCGCGCCCTTTCGGGCCGGTCGGGTGGCATGCTGTTCGAAGCCATCGCCGGGGTCGACATCGCCCTCTGGGACATTCTCGGCAAGTCCGCCGGCCTTCCGGTCGCGACGCTGCTGGGCGGCCAGGGGCGGCGCGCGATCGACGTCTATGCCGCCGCCGTCAACTGGGTGGACGATGCCGCCGCCATCGACGAGTTGCAGAACTACTTCGACCGCGGCTTCACCCGCATCAAGGTCAAACTCTCGACGCCGGTGCCCGACGCCTGCCGCCGGATCGAGCTCCTCCGCAACCATGCCGGCGACAACATCGGCCTCTGCGTCGACGCCAACTGGGCCTACAGCCTCGATGAGGCCATCGTGGTCGGCCAGGCCCTCGCCGCCAACGGCTTCTTCTGGTTCGAGGAACCGCTCAAACCCGAAGACGAGGACGGCTACCGCGAACTCCGCCGCCGCTGCGACGTGCCGCTCGCCGCCGGCGAGAGCAACTACACCATCGACCAGGCCGCACCGCTGGTCACGTCCCGCACCTTGTCGATCCTGCAGCCCGACGTCGCCCGCTCCGGCGGCATCACCGAGACCCGCCGCATCGCCGACTTCGCCTATGCCCACAACGTCGGCTACGCCCCGCACATCGGCATGTCCGGCATCGTCTGCGAAACCGCCAGCGTCCATCTCGCCGCCGCGATGCCGAATTTCCGGGTGATGGAATGCGAATGCGATGAAAGCCCGTTCAAAACCGAAATCGCCGACCTCGCCCCGGGATGCCTGCGGCAGAAGAACTCCCGCCTCGACGTGCCGACCGGCCCAGGCCTCGGCCTCGACATTAACTGGGACGCCGTCGCGCGCCTCCGCACCAAAGCCTGAGGAAACCCCGATGACCGACATGACCGAAGCCCTGCGCATGGCCCTGCTGCGCGCCAACCCCGATCTCTCGCGCTTCGACCCGCTGCCGCGCATCATCAGCCACGACGACTTCTCCCGCGGCCATTGCGGCTGGTCGCAGCTGGTCGGCAATTACGAGGACAGCCTCGACACCATGCTCGACGGCTATTCGCGCTACACCAGCGCCATGCTCTCGACCCTGCCGCACTGGGATGCCGGCTCGCACGGTGGCATGGACAGTTCCTACGCCCTGAAGATCGCCACCCGCGCCACCCCCGGCGCACAGAACGTCGCGATCAAGCGCCACACCTTCCGCCGCCGCGGCCCGATCCGCTTCGAGATGTATTTCACCTTCAAGCCCGAAGCCACCGAACTGGTGCTCAGCGAAACAGACGTGCGCTCGGTCGGATTCCTGTTCGACCTCCAGGGCGGCGACCGGGACGCCGGCACCGACCGCGTCATGCCGCACCTGCGCTTTCTCAACGCGCTGGACGGCGCGCATGTGCAGAAATGGCAGTACAAGCCCGAAACCATCCCCTTCGTCGCCGTCAACGGCAGCAGCAAGATCGCCAGCCACTACCACCTCTCGCCGAAGGGATGGCAGGACCTGCCGGGCGGCGAACAGAAGCTCTGCTACAACGAGATCCCGACCAAGGTGAACTGGACCTACCTGCGCTTCGACTTCGACCTCGATTCGATGCAGGCCCTCGCCTTTCAGTGCAACGACCGCGAATTCGACCTCTCCGGATTCGAACCGATCCGCATTCCCGGCATGAAGAACCTTTGGTGCATGCTGAACTTCTGCCTCTTCGCCGAAACCGATGTCGCCAAACGCGCCTTTTTCTACGTCGATTCCGTCTGCATTTCCGGAGACTTCTGATGCTCCCCGAAAACATCACCGCCATCCTCACCCGCAATGAAACATGGTCCGGCGCCGCGGCCTCGGAGCCCTGTGAATGCGGCTGGGCCCGTGAAGCCGTCCTCTACATACGCGCCCTCAAGGAGCCCATCGGCCCCCAGCCGAAGGCCCGGATCGAAATGTCCCCCGACGGCATTCACTGGCTGCCCGAAGGCACCGACTTCGCCATGCCAACCGGCAAGGACGCCCTCGCCATGGCCCGGATCCGCCATTTCGGCAACTTTCTCCGGGTGGCGGCGGACTTCGCCGAGGGCTCCTCCTGCACGGTGCTCGCGACCCTGCACCTCAAGGCCTGATCCGCCGGAACCCGTCCGGCGACGCAACCGCAACGCAGCGCTCCCGACGCCGGCCATCCGACCGCTTGCAGCAGATGCAGATCACCGCCCCGGCGATCCGACAGGGATCGCCGGGGCGGTCGCGTTCGGACCGCGGACTGCACAGGTCTCAGGCCGCCAGCGCCTCCGCATCGCGCCCCGCCGGCAGGCGCAGCGGGCAGTCGGGATCGGTCACCGCCCGCCACACCGCCTGGGCCACATCGCCGGGACGGGTCGGCTCCGACGCGGCCTTGGCCATCACCTCGCCCATGACCTTCGCGGTAAGCGCCTGATATTCCCCGGGCGCCTCACCGGCCGATGCCATCAGGTCCATGGCGTTGGCGCCAAACCGTGTCGCCGGCGCCTGCCCCGGCAGGACCAGGGCCACGCGAATGCCAAGCGGCTGAAGCTCCATGGCAAGGCATTCGGTGAAGGAATTCACCGCGGCCTTGCTCGCCGTATAGACCGACAGCAGCGGCAGCGGCAGCATGGTCACGCTGGAGGTCACGTTGACAATCACCCCTTTGCCCGCCGCCCGAAACTGCGGCAGCAGCGCGCGGATCATCGCAAAGGTGCCGAAGGTATTGGTTTCAAAGATCCGGCGCAGCGCCGGCTCCGACATGTTTTCAAACGGGCCGAGCCAGCCGATGCCCGCATTGTTGACCAGCGCATCGACCTCTCCGGCCTCCGCCACCGCCTGCCGGATACTGTCCGGATCGGTGACGTCGAGACGCACCAGCCGCAGCCGGTCGGAAACCGGCAACAGCCCCGCATCGGGCACGCGCATCGTCGCCGTCACCGACCAGCCCTGGTCGAGAAAATACCGGGCGGTATCCAACCCGAACCCGGACGAACATCCGGTAATCATCACGGTCTTCATTTCAGGAACTCCTTTTGTTGGGTTCCCCTGATATCGACAGCCGGGACCGAACGGACTACCATCAAATATCCGTACTTCTTTATCAGGAGTCCGAAATCGCGGATCCGCTCTCGGAAGTGATCTCCCTGCTGCAGCCCCAGGCGCCCTTCTCGAAGCTGGCGGAGGCGTCGGGGCCGTTCCGCGTGCGCCGCGATGACCTGCAACAGGCATTCTATTCCCTGCTTCTCGCCGGCCGGGTCCGGCTGGAAACCGACGGCCAACCGCCGCTGGATCTGCATGCGGGTGACTTTGTCTTTCTGCCCGCCGTCACCTCCTTCACCGTCTCCAGCCTTGATCCGCCGCCACCGCCGGGCATGCGGTCATGGCCGGTTCAGGGTCCGGACGGTGTTTTCCGGCTCGGACCACCCGACGCGGCGCCGCAGGTACAACAGCTTGTCGGCCACTGCACCTTTGCCGGTCCCGATGCCGGGCTTCTGATCCCGCTTCTGCCGGACGTGACGGTGGTGCGCGGCGAAGACCGTCTGTCCACCCTCGCCGGTCTGCTGCGCGACGAGGCCCGCGCCAACCGGCCGGCCCGCGACGTTGTCGTCGAACATCTGCTGCAGGTGCTGCTGATCGAAACCTTCCGCTCCGGAACGACCACCGGGGCCACCCGCGGGCTTCTGCGCGGCCTCGACGACCCGCGCATCGCCCCGGCGCTGCGCGCAATCCACGACGCCCCCGGGCGGGACTGGACCATCACCGACCTCGCCTCCGTCGCCGGCCTGTCACGCTCCGCCTTCTTCACCCGGTTCAGCCGCATCGTCGGCGGATCGCCGATGCGCTATCTCAAGGACTGGCGGATGACCCTGGCCCGCCACATGCTGAGATCGGGAAAACACGACAAGGCTGAAATTTCCGAACGGATCGGCTACGGCTCGGCGAGCGCCTTCAGCACCGCCTTCACCCGCCACGTCGGCCTCTCCCCCTCCCGCTACGCGAAACAAGCCATCGCCGCCGAATAGTGGACGGTTCCCCAAAAACCGCCAGTCCGAACAGACCCTTTCCACCTCGCCCGGAAACGGGTTTTGCCGGACAGGCATCAAGAAGAAATCCGACCGCCGCATCGTCAACGGGCTCACCGCTCGGAGTCAATCGCCAGCCGGCCTCACGCAACGGCTCGTTCGGCGCCTGCATCTGCTTTCGTCCGGCAGTTGATCTTCGCCACGGATTCCGCTCCCTTCCTGCCGTCCCGCCTGCGCGATTTTTCGCGCCGCAGCCCGGGTCTGCCATGGTATCATTACGTCACTGACACATAACCCGGCGGGGAGCCAATGAACGACGCCACCAAAGCCAAAATCGCCCGCATCGACCAGATCTCCGCCCTCGCCCGCTCTTCCTGGATCGGCCTGCTCGCCTACCTCGCCTTCGTCTTCATCACCCTGCTCGGCGTCCAGGACGCCGACTTCTTCGTCCCCTCCCGCCAAACCCAGCTTCCCCTGGTCAACGTCTCCATCCCCACCGCCAGCTTCTTCGTCTTCGGCCCGGTTCTCGCCGCCGCCCTCTACATCTACCTGCACCTGTTCCTGCTGAAACTAAGCGACGCCATCGCCGAAGCCCCCCCCACAACCCAAACAGACGAAAGTGCGCCGCCACAACCGCTTGGCGAAACGATCCACCCCTGGCTCTTCAACGACGTCGCCAGCTTCACCCGCCACCCCGATGCCTATCGGCGACGCCCCCTGCGCTGGTTCACCTACCTCGTCACCGCCCTGCTGGTCTGGGTCGCCGGCCCCTTTGTCATCGCCTGGGCGTGGGTCGCATCCTTCCCGGCCCACAACGACCTTCTCACCCTGGCCATTGCAACCTGCCTGATCCTCGCCACCCTTGTTGGTCTGACCACCGCCAGAATTGCCTTTGGCCGTTTTCGCCCGCGCTGGTGGAAAGGCTTCAACGCCCGACGCCGCAATGCCACCACCCTTGCTTTCATCGCCCTCCTGATCACCGCCGGCATGGTGCGCACCAACGGCAATCTGATCCTCGGACTTGGCCTGTTCGCCGCACCCTTTGCCGCCCTCGCCACGACCCAGTTTCGCAGCTTGAACCTGGCATTCTCTCAACTGCGCTGGAAAAACCACCATCGCTTCAACGCGGCATTTCTCCGAGTGGCGAACATCGTCGGCACACCTGGAATGTACTTGATCGCGTGCGTCTATGCGCTGGCTCATATGGAGTTGCTTCCGCCTGACGGGAATTTCGGAATTGCCTCCGCTCGACTGACCGGCAATCAACTCGTTCCCTTGCCGCCCGACTGGCGCACCCCCGAGGTTGCCCGCCGCGCCTTCCGTGAAACCTGGTGTAAAAGCGAGGGGCTGGAAATGAAAGTCTGCGGCCACCTCACCGATGCCGACACCCTGCAACCGGCAAACATTCTTGGCGACCGCCTCACCTGGTGCGCCGCCCATACCACGGCGATTGAAGACTGTCCTGCCACCTTTGCTGACAAGGATACCGCCTTCCGGTTGGCCTGGGAGGATGAGCGCCGGAGCACAATCGCTGCCCTGCCTGATCTCGACCTGACGGGCCGCGACCTGCGCGGTGCCGTGGCTGAGCGTGTATCGCTGGTCGGCGCAACACTGACTGGGGCGCGGATGGAGGGGGCGGACCTCAGCTTCGCGCGGATGGAGGGGGCGAACCTCAGGGAGGCGCGGCTGGAGGGGGCGAACCTCTGGCAGGCGCGGATGGAGGGGGCGGTCCTCATCGGGGCGGACCTCAGATCGGCAGACTGGGTGGGCGCATACGCCGGCTCGCTCGCCCAGTTTGCCGATCTTCGCGGCGCGTCAAATCTCACGCAAGCCCAACTCGATCAAATGATCGGCAACGTCGAAACCCTTCTCCCTGAAACATTGCAGGACGGCACCACTCCCACGATCCCCTCCTGCTGGGAAACGGAACCCGACTGGTGGGAACAGGCAATCGACCCCTGGCGGGAAAACAATCCCTTTCTCGAGCCCGCTTACTACCTCTGCCGCCCCGGCCAAAAACCCCAACCCACCGGCACGGTCCTCGCCCTTAACAGACCCCGACCGGGGGGCCACCCGCTCGGAACCGGTGAGGATTAACCAATTCGTGCAATCCGGCAATTGTAGGTACAGGACGGGTACGGATTGAGTACCGGACGAGTATCCAATCGCCGCATCGTTAACGGTGACTCATGCCAGCGGCCAGACCATCCGAGCCGTGCAAAAAACCACCCGAAATGCCAAAATGGCAAGCCGGTTTCCAGCCACGTTCCAGCCGGATTCCAGCCCGGAAAACCGAAGCCTTTTCAGCGACTTGCCCTGCAACCCTTTCGGATTGCCAACCTGCCACCTTTCCGCTCCCAACTGAGGTCAGGCAACAGGCCCTTCGGCATCAATCCCGTGGAATCAGCCGCAGCCCAAGTTCCCGCAACTGCTCGCTCGAAGCCTCGTTCGGCGCCTGCATCATCAGATCCTCGGCCCGCTGGTTCATCGGGAACATGATGACTTCCCGGATGTTTTCCGCATCCGCCAGCAGCATCACGATCCGGTCGATCCCCGGCGCAACCCCCGCATGCGGCGGCGCGCCGAATTTGAACGCCGACAGCATGCCACCAAAGTGCGCGTCGACAAATTCCCTATTGTGTCCAACCACTTCGAAGGCCTTGTACATCACCTCCGGCCTGTGGTTCCGCACAGCCCCGGACGACAGTTCAACACCGTTGCAGACGATATCATACTGAAATCCCACGATATCCAGAGGATCCTGATTTTCCAGCGCCTCCAGCCCGCCCTGCGGCATCGAGAACGGGTTGTGGCTGAAATCGAGCTTCCCCGTTTCCTCGTCCCGCTCATACATCGGGAAATCGACGATCCAGCAGAACTCGAACGTATCGGTTTTCGCCAGCCCAAGCTCCTGCCCGATCTGCACCCGCGCCTTTGCCGCCACCGCCTCGAATGACGACGGTTTGCCACCAAGGAAAAACGCCGCGTCGCCAACACCTAGGCCAAGTTGAACCCGAATGTTTTCAGTGCGTTCCGGCCCGATGTTCTTGGCCAGCGGCCCCGCCGCCTCCACCCCGTCCGCGCCGTCGCGCCAGAAGATATAGCCCATCCCCGGCAGACCTTCGCCCTGGGCGAAGGCGTTCATCCGGTCACAGAACTTCCGCGACCCGCCCCCCGGCGCAGGAATGGCCCGAACCTCATTGCCTTCCGTTTCAAGCAGTTGCGCGAAAATCTTGAACCCGGACCCCGCGAAGTGCTCACTGACCACCTGCATCTTGACCGGGTTGCGCAGGTCCGGCTTGTCACAGCCGTACCACAGCATCGAGTCGCGATAGGCAATGCGTGGAAACTCCTGCGTCACCGGACGCCCGTTGCCGAACTCCTCGAACACGCCACGCATCACCGGCTCGATCACCCCGAAGACATCCTCCTGGGTGGCAAAACTCATTTCCATATCAAGCTGATAGAACTCGCCAGGGCTGCGGTCCGCCCGCGGGTCCTCGTCGCGGAAACAGGGCGCAATCTGGAAATAGCGGTCAAATCCGGCGACCATGATCAGCTGCTTGAACTGCTGCGGCGCCTGGGGCAGTGCGTAGAACTTGCCCGGATGCAGACGGCTCGGCACCAGAAAATCCCGCGCCCCTTCCGGGCTCGATGCGGTCAGGATTGGCGTCTGAAACTCCGTAAAACCCTGTCCGACCATACGGTTGCGGAGTGAAGCTATCACCTTCGAGCGCAGCATGATGTTGTTGTGCAGACTTTCACGGCGCAGATCGAGGAACCGGTACTTCAGCCGGGTTTCCTCCGGATATTCCACATCGCCGAACACCGGCAGCGGAAGTTCTTCCGCCGGGCCGAGCACCTCAATATCCTGGATGTAGACCTCTATTTCGCCAGTCGGGATCTTCGGATTGACCAGATCCGCCCCGCGCGCCTTGACCACACCGTCGATGCGGATCACCCACTCGGACCTGACCTTTTCGATCTGGCTGAACACCGGGCTGTCCCCGTCCGCCAGCACCTGCGTCACCCCGTAATGGTCGCGAAGATCGATAAAGAGCACCCCGCCGTGGTCCCGCACCCGGTGAACCCAACCCGAAAGCCGGACGGTTTCCCCGACATTGTCGATGGTCAGGGCGGCGCAGGTATGGCTGCGATAGGCGTGCATGATGGAAATTCCTTGAAAGTCAAACCCCGATGGGCGCGAGACGCGCTTTATACGCAAGCGACCGCGACGCGCAAGGGGCGCGGGCCGGCTTCACTCGAACATCGACCCCTCGATGCTCTCCCCGGTCATACGCCGGTATAGATGCTCGTTCCAGTACGGGGTCCATGACACCAGCGTCTTCCCCTCCCCGGCAAAGACCCGCAGCCGCTTCTGGCCGGCGATGAGATTGCGCGGAAATGGCGCTGCCCGTTTTGAGTGGAACTTCAGACCGACTGTCCGCCCAAGAACCAGTCTCCCCTGCACGCGCAGCTGGCTGTCCTGCCGGACGCTGGCGGTCTCCACCGGTCCTGGAGCGCTGATCGCCACCTTGCCGTGCCCCGACAGCGTGGTTTTCCACACCAGCGGACCGTCGCCCGCCCACAGGCTGGCCCAGAGCGGCTCGCGGTAGAGTCCCAAAGCCACCGTACCCTCGCTGGCCCAATAGGCTCCAGGCTCCAGTATCCAGCGCTCGCCCTCAACGACTTCCAACACGTGGTAACCGGTCAGAGTTGGCTGCAACTGGATCGTGCCGGATCCCTCATAGAACGGCCTGACCCTTGCTTCATTGGTGAACATCGCCCGAAACATGTCCCCGGCACGCGGCAGTCGGGCAATCAGCCTGATATTGCCGTTCATGTTCGACAGTGCACCACGACGGGCGCGCACGGTCTCTCCGTCGATATCCAGACAGACCTGTCGCATTCCCTCGACTTCGCGTATACGAAAATCCGCCATGTCACCTGCCCTCCTGATCCGCGCGTTCAGTTCTGCGGCTCGTCCCAGATCATGCTCGAGTTCCACAGCAGCCGCAGCGGTTCGGGCTGCAGTGCCGCATCGCCGCGCAAGGGACGATCGAGTGTCACAATCACAAACAGGATTACCCCGAGAAAAAACGATGTGATCGTCCCGAGAACAAAATGGGGCAGGAATCGCATCCGCAGCAGTACGATCAGCAATATGTTGATGGCCGCCCCTATCAGAACGGCATACCACAGGACATTCGGAATGGCGGCGATAACCCCGGTCAGTCGGGCCCGACGGGCAACGGCGAAATCGCTGAAAGACTCGATGACCTGCGCATGAACCACCCTTTGTCCCGCGGTTTGCGGCTCGTAGGCGGCGAGACTTTGCCGCATGGCATTTGTCCTGTTGTTGCCGCCATTGAGGCTTTGGCCTTC
>JAUIHM010000001.1 GCA_030432315.1 Alphaproteobacteria bacterium
CGTGACCCCGCACACCAAGTTCGAGGCCGAAGCCTACATCCTGACCAAGGACGAAGGCGGCCGTCACACGCCGTTCTTCAAAAACTACCGGCCGCAGTTCTACTTCCGGACCACGGACGTCACCGGCACCGTCGATCTGCCCGAGGGCACCGAGATGGTGATGCCCGGCGACAACCTGAAGTTCAACGTCGAACTGATCGCGCCGATCGCCATGGAAGAGAAGCTCCGCTTCGCCATCCGCGAGGGCGGCCGCACCGTCGGCGCCGGCGTGGTGTCGAAAATCATCGAATAAGAGGGCATCCGCCCTTCCCGCGGCCGGGGTATCCGATCCCGGTCGCGTTTGTTTAAACCCGACAGCCCAAGAGGCGCCTGAAATGCAAGGTCAGAATATCCGCATCCGGCTCAAGGCCTTCGATTACCGGGTGCTCGATGCGAGCACGGCCGAGATTGTGAACACGGCCAAGCGTACCGGCGCGAGGGTCCGCGGTCCGATTCCGCTGCCCAACAAGATCGAGAAGTATACGGTTCTTCGCGGCCCGCACGTGAACAAAAAGAGCCGTGAGCAGTTCGAAATCCGCACCCACAAGCGGCTTTTGGACATCGTAGATCCGACACCCCAGACGGTGGACGCGCTGATGAAGCTCGACCTCGCCGCTGGTGTGGACGTTGAAATCAAGCTCTAAGGGGACCGAAAAAGATGCGTTCCGGAGTATTAGCAAAGAAGCTGGGCATGACACGCCTGTTCATGGAAGACGGTCGGCAGATTCCCGTTACCGTCCTGCAGATGGACAACGTTCAGGTCGTTGCCCAGCGTACCGGTGACAGGGACGGCTATTCGGCCGTTCAGCTGGGTGCCGGTTCCGCCAAGGCAAAGCGCACCAACAACGCGATGCGCGGTCATTTCGCCAAGGCTCATGTCGAGCCGAAGCGGAAGCTCGCCGAATTTCGCGTGAGCCCCGAGAATCTGATCGAGGTTGGCGCCGAGATCACGGCCGACCACTACGTGTCCGGCCAGTATGTCGACATCGCCGGCACCTCGATCGGCAAGGGCTTCGCGGGCGGCATGAAGCGGCACAACTTTGGTGGTCTGCGGGCCACGCACGGTGTGTCGGTCAGCCACCGTTCGCACGGTTCCACCGGTCAGTGTCAGGACCCGGGCAAGGTGTTCAAGGGCAAGAAAATGGCCGGTCACATGGGCTCCGTCCGTGTCACCACCCAGAACCTTGAAATTGTCCGGACCGATGCCGACCGTGGCCTGATCATGGTCAAGGGCGCCGTTCCCGGTTCCAAGGGCGGCTGGGTCACGATCAAGGACGCGGTGAAGAAGGCCGCGCCGAAGGATCTGCCCATGCCGGCTGCAATCCGCGCGTCGGCCGAAGCTGCGCCGGCTGAAGCTCCTGCAGGAGGTGCTGAAGAATGAAACTCGATGTCATCAAGCTCGACAGCAGCCCGGCAGGGTCGATCGAACTCGACGATGCGATCTTCGGCCTCGAACCGCGTTCGGACGTTCTGCAGCGTGTCGTCCGCTGGCAGCTTGCCAGACGGCAGCAGGGCACGCACAGCACCCTCGGCCGGTCGGAAGTCAGCTACTCGACCAAGAAGATCTACCGTCAGAAGGGTACCGGCGGCGCACGCCACGGCTCCCGCAAGGCGCCGATCTTCCGCAAGGGTGGCGTGTACAAGGGACCGACCCCGCGCAGCCATGCCCATGACTTGACCAAGAAGTTCCGTGCCCTCGGTCTGCGCCATGCGCTCTCGGCCAAGATGGGTTCCGGCGACCTGATCGTTCTGGATGCGGCGGAACTGGCCGATGCCAAGACCAAGGGTCTGGCGGCTGCCGTGCGCAACCTCGGCTGGAAAAAGGTCCTGGTGATCGACGGTGCCGAAGTGAACGAAAACTTCCTGCGCGCCGCCCGCAACCTGGACGGCGTGGATGTTCTTCCAAGTGCCGGCGCGAACGTCTATGACATTCTTCTTCGCGACAAGCTCGTCCTCACCAAGGCCGGTGTCGAAGCGCTGGAGGCGCGACTGAAATGAGCGTGAACGCTGAACTCTACGACGTGATCCGCAAGCCGATCATCACGGAAAAGGCGACAATGGCGTCCGAACACGGCGCCGTGGTCTTCGAGGTTGGTGTCAACACCACCAAACCGCAGATCAGGGAAGCCGTTGAAAAACTGTTCAACGTCAAGGTCAAGGCGGTGAACACCGTCCTGAAGAAGGGCAAGACCAAGCGTTTCCGCGGCCGTCCGGGCCGTCAGCGCGACGTCAAGAAGGCCTATGTGACCCTGGTCGAAGGCAACACCATCGACGTGACGACCGGTCTCTGATCCGGTCGCATCCATTCTGAGGCCCTTACGGGCAAAACCTGAAACGGAAGACAGCAAGACATGGCGTTAAAGACTTACAAACCCACTACGCCGGGCCAGCGCGGGCTGGTTCTGATCGACCGTTCCGATCTTTGGAAAGGCCGTCCGGTCAAATCCCTCACCGAGGGACTGACCGGCAATGGCGGCCGGAACAACACGGGGCGGATCACCATGCGCAGGCGTGGTGGCGGGGTAAAGCGGCTCTACCGCATCGTGGATTTCAAACGGCGGAAATTCGACGTTTCCGGCAAGGTGATCCGCATTGAGTACGATCCCAACCGGACCGCGTTCATTGCCCTGATCGGCTATGCCGATGGCGAACAGGCCTACATCCTCGCTCCGCAGCGTCTCGCCGTCGGCGATTCGGTCGTTGCCAGCGAAAAGGCCGACATCAAGCCGGGCAACGCAATGCCGTTCCGGTCGCTGCCGATCGGCACGATCGTGCACAACGTCGAGATGAAACCGGGCAAGGGCGGTCAGATCGCCCGCGCTGCCGGTACCTACGCCCAGTTCGTCGGCCGTGACGGCGGTTATGCCCAGATCCGCCTGTCGTCGGGCGAGCTGCGCATCGTTCGTCAGGAATGCATGGCAACCGTTGGTGCGGTATCGAACCCGGACAACTCGAACCAGAATTTCGGCAAGGCCGGCCGCATGCGGCACAAGGGTCTGCGCCCGAAGGTTCGCGGCGTTGTCATGAACCCGATCGATCACCCGCACGGCGGTGGTGAGGGCCGGACCTCCGGTGGCCGCCATCCGGTTACCCCGTGGGGCAAGCCGACCAAGGGTGCGCGCACCCGTTCCAACAAGGCGTCGGACAAGTACATCCTGCGCTCGCGCCACCAGAAAAAGAACAAGCGTTAAGGAGCCGATGAAATGACAAGGTCAGTCTGGAAGGGCCCTTTCGTAGATTCTTACGTCCTGAAAAAGGCGGAGAAGGTGCGTGAATCGGGCCGCAGTGAAGTCATCAAGATCTGGTCGCGCCGGTCGACCATCCTGCCCCAGTTCGTGGGGCTGACATTTGGTGTCTACAACGGCAAGAAGCATATCCCGGTGAGCGTTACCGAGGACATGATCGGCCAGAAATTTGGTGAATACAGCCCGACCCGTACCTACTACGGGCATGCTGCCGACAAAAAAGCGAGGCGGAAATAAGTCATGGGTAAGGAAAAGAACCCACGCCGCGTGGCGGACAACGAGGCGATTGCCGTCAGCCGCATGCTGCGCACCAGCCCGCAGAAGCTCAACCTGGTTGCTGCGATGATCCGCAACAAGCCGGTTGAAAAGGCCCTGGCAGATCTGACGTTCTCCAAGCGCCGGATCTCGGAGGACGTGAAGAAGACGCTGCAGTCGGCGATTGCCAATGCCGAGAACAACCATGGTCTGGATGTCGACGAACTCGTCGTCGCCGAGGCCTGGGTTGGCAAGAACCTGGTGATGAAGCGCGGCCGTCCCCGTGCCCGTGGCCGGTTTGGCAAGATTCTTAAGCCGTTCAGCCAGGTTACGATCAAGGTGCGTCAGGCCGCAGAGGAGCAAGCCTAATGGGACAGAAGATCAATCCGATCGGCCTGCGCCTGCAGGTCAACCGTACCTGGGACAGCCGCTGGTTTGCGGATGGCGAGGAATACGGTCAGCTGCTGCACGAAGACCTGGCGATCCGTGAATACGTCAAGAAGAATGCCGCCCAGGCCGGTATCAGCCGGGTGGTGATCGAGCGGCCGCACAAGAAGTGCCGCGTCACCATTCACGCCGCACGCCCTGGCGTGATCATCGGCAAGAAGGGTGCGGACATCGAAGTGCTGCGCAAGCAGCTCGCCAAGCTGACCGAATCTGAACTGCACCTGAACATCGTTGAGGTTCGCAAGCCCGAGGTCGATGCAGCGCTGGTCGCGGAAAACGTGGCACAGCAGCTGGAGCGTCGGGTCAGTTTCCGCCGCGCCATGAAGCGGGCAGTGCAGAACGCGATGCGTATGGGTGCACTTGGCATCCGGATGAACGTCGCCGGCCGTCTCGGCGGTGCGGAAATCGCGCGTACCGAATGGTACCGTGAGGGCCGCGTTCCGCTGCACACGCTGCGCGCGGACATTGACTACGCCCATGTCGAGGCGTCGACCGCCTACGGCATCATCGGAATCAAGGTCTGGATCTTCAAGGGTGAGATCATGGAACATGATCCGCAGGCCCGTGACCGCCGTCAGGCAGAAATGCAGGAGGGGGGAGGCCGTCCGCAGCGCTCGCGCTGAGGACAGGTAACCCTGGGAGATAAGAGATGCTTTCACCAAAGCGCACCAAATTTCGCAAGCAGCACAAGGGCCGGATCCACGGCCTCGCCAAGGGCGGTTCCGATCTGAACTTCGGTCAGTACGGTCTGAAATCCACGGAGCCCGAGCGGGTTACCGCGCGTCAGATCGAGGCTGCCCGCCGTGCCCTGACCCGTCACATGAAACGCCAGGGCCGCGTCTGGATCCGGGTATTCCCGGATGTGCCGGTGTCCAAGAAACCAACCGAGGTTCGGATGGGTAAGGGCAAGGGTTCCGTCGAATACTGGGCTGCCAAAGTTAAGCCGGGCCGCATCATGTTTGAGATTGACGGCGTGGATGAAGTTGTGGCAAAGGAAGCGCTCAGGCTGGCGGCCATGAAGTTGCCGGTCAAGTGCCGTTTTGTCATCCGTGAAGACTGGTAAGCGAGGGCTCTGGCGGAAGTCGGGCTTTTGAATGTTTTGGAATAGCGCCGGGGCATGCCCTGGTAGCTTCTAAATAGAGGAATGGGGCCATGAAACCGGCCGAACTGCGGGACAAGACGCCCGATCAGCTGCGCGAAGACCTCGCCCAGCTCAAGAAGGAATCCTTCAACCTGCGCTTTCAGCAGGCGACCGGGCAGCTCGAGAGCACTGCGCGGATGAAGGCCGTTCGCCGGGACGCGGCGCGCGTGAAAACGGTCCTGAACCAGAAGGCCGCTGCTGCGGCGGGAGAGGCCTGATATGCCCAAGCGAATTCTTCAGGGAACCGTCACCGGTGACCAGAACGATCAGACAGTAACGGTATCGGTGGAGCGCCGCTTCACCCATCCCGTTCTGAAGAAGACCATCCGTAAGTCCAAGAAATACCGGGCTCACGATGCCGACAACCGCTTCAAGGTTGGTGACAGCGTCCGCATCATCGAATGCGCGCCGGTGTCAAAGAACAAGCGCTGGGAAGTGCTGCTGGACGGCGCCGAGGCGTAAGTCCTTATTACCATGTCGAAACCGCGGGTAACAGTGCCCGCAGGTCGGGAGAAATACTATGATCCAGATGCAGACAAATCTGGATGTTGCTGACAATTCCGGCGCCCGCCGGGTTCAGTGCATCAAGGTTTTGGGTGGATCGAAGCGCAAATATGCCTCCGTCGGAGACATCATTGTCGTTTCGGTGAAAGAGGCCATCCCCCGTGGCCGCGTGAAGAAGGGTGATGTCCGCAAGGCCGTCGTCGTTCGCACCGCCAAGGAAGTCCGCCGCGAGGACGGCACCGCAATCCGCTTCGACCGGAACGCCGCGGTCATTCTGAACAACCAGAATGAACCGCTCGGCACGCGTATCTTTGGCCCGGTCGTCCGTGAACTGCGCGGCAAGGACTTCATGAAGATCATTTCGCTCGCTCCGGAGGTGCTGTGATGGCTGCCAAACTCCGCAAGGGCGACAATGTCGTCGTGCTGGCCGGCAAGGACAAAGGCAAGAAGGGAGAGATCTCCCGCGTGCTGCCGTCCGAGAACAAGGCCGTGGTTTCCGGTGTGAACGTCGCAATCCGGCACACCAAACAGACCCAGAATTCCCAGGGCGGCCGCATTCCCAAGGAAGTGCCGGTCGATCTGTCGAATCTCGCCCTCGTTGACCCGAAAACCGGTGAGGCCACCCGCGTGGGCTTCCGCATGGAAGGCGACAGGAAAGTCCGTTTTGCCAAGAAGTCGGGGGAAACGATCAATGGCTGATTATACACCTCGTCTGCAGTCGCACTACGTCGATAGCGTGCGCGCTGCCATGAAGGCGGAATACAATTACAAGAACGACATGCAGATTCCCCGGCTCGACAAGATCGTGCTGAACATGGGCGTCGGCGAAGCCGTTTCCGATTCGAAGAAGATCCGCGCCGCAGAGGCCGATCTCGCGCTGATCGCCGGTCAGAAGCCGGTTGTCACCAAGGCCAAGAAGTCGATCGCCGGCTTCAAGGTCCGCGAAGAAATGCCGCTGGGTCTGAAGGTCACCCTTCGCCGGGCAAAGATGTACGAATTCCTTGACCGGCTGATCACTGTCGCCATGCCGCGCATCCGCGACTTCCGCGGCGTGAACGCAAAGAGCTTTGACGGTCGCGGCAACTACGCGATGGGTCTGAGAGAGCACATCGTGTTTCCCGAAATCAACTTCGACAAGATCGATCAGGTTTGGGGTATGGACATCGTGATCTGCACCACCGCGCAGTCCGATGACGAGGCCCGTTCGTTGCTGAAGCAGTTCAACATGCCGTTCGCGGCCTGAAGCGCAGGAGATAGAAATGGCTAAAGTTAGCATGGTCCAGCGCGAGAAGAAACGCCAGGCGCTGGTTGCAAAGTACGCCGAGAGACGTGCCGAGCTCAAGGAAATCGCAAAGAACACCGATCTGCCGATGGAAGAACGCTTCAAGGCCCGCCTGAAGCTCGCGAAACTTCCGCGCAATTCGTCGCCGACGCGTCTGCACAACCGGTGTGAGGTTACGGGCCGCCCGAAAGCCTACTACCGCAAGCTGCGCATGTCGCGTATTGCACTCCGTGACCTGGCCTCGAAGGGCCAGATCCCGGGCATGGTCAAATCGAGCTGGTAAGGGGATCAGGGTATGTCTGTAAATGATCCGATTGGCGATATGCTTACACGCATTCGCAACGCCTCGATGCGCGGCAAGTCGTCGGTCCGCACGCCGGCCTCGAAGGTTCGCCGCTGGGTACTCGACGTGCTTCAGTCCGAAGGCTACATCCGCGGCTACGAGGCAACGACCTCCGAGCGCGGCCTGCCGGAAATCGAAGTGGCACTGAAGTATTTCGACGGCCGTCCGGTGATCCGCGAACTGCGCCGGGTCTCCACGCCCGGCCGCCGCGTCTATACCGGCGTCAAGGAATTGCCGCAGGTTCGTCAGGGACTCGGGGTGGCGATTGTATCAACACCCAAGGGTGTCATGTCCGATGCGCAGGCTCGTACCGAAAACGTCGGTGGCGAAGTTCTGTGCACCGTGTTCTGAGGGGAAAAGAATGTCTCGAATTGGGAAAAAACCGGTCGGGCTTCCTGGGGGCGTAACCGCCACCATCTCAGGACAGACGATCGAAGTCAAAGGTCCGAAGGGTGTCCGCACCTTTACGGCCACGGACGACGTGACGCTTGCGGTCGAGGACAACGCGATCTCGGTGACGCCGCGCGGCAAGTCCAAGCGCGCCCGTCAGCAGTGGGGCATGTCGCGTACCCAGGTCGCCAATCTGGTGACCGGTGTGACCGACGGCTTCAAGAAGGAGCTTGAGATCAACGGCGTCGGCTACCGTGCCGCGGTTCAGGGCAAGGTCCTGAAACTGTCGCTCGGCTACAGCCACGACGTTGACTTCGAGATTCCCGACAGTGTCACGGTCACTGCGGCCAAGCCGACGGAAATCACCGTCGCCGGCATCGACCAGCAGGTCGTTGGTCAGGTTGCGGCGAACATTCGTGAGTGGAGAAAGCCGGAGCCCTACAAGGGCAAGGGCATCCGCTATAAAGATGAGTTTATCTTCCGCAAGGAAGGGAAGAAGAAGTAGGAGCGCATACGATGGCGAACAGCAAGAGAGAGTTGTTCCAGAAGCGCCGTATGCGCGTTCGGAACAAACTTCGCAAACTCAACAACGGTCGTCCGCGCCTGAGCGTTCACCGGTCTTCCAAGAACATCTTTGTTCAGGTGATCGACGATGCCCAGGGCCGCACGCTCGCAGCCGCCTCCACCCTGGAAGCGGATCTCGGGCTGAAGGGCAAGAACAACAAGGAAGCCGCCGCGAAGGTTGGCGCCGAAATCGCCGCACGGGCCAAGGCCGCAGGCGTCGAGGAAGTTCTCTTCGACCGGGGTGGTTTTCTGTTTCACGGCAGGGTCAAGGCCCTGGCAGAGGCGGCCCGCGAGGGCGGACTGAAGTTTTAAGGGGTTACCGGAATGGCAAGAGATGACAATCGCCGGGACCGTCGCGACCGCGACGAAAACCCGGAATTTCAGGACCGGCTGGTTGCGATCAACCGCGTGTCGAAAACCGTAAAGGGCGGCAAGCGCTTCGGATTTGCGGCACTCGTGGTTGTCGGCGATCAGAAGGGCCGTGTCGGCTACGGCAAGGGCAAGGCACGCGAAGTGCCCGAGGCGATCCGCAAGGCGACGGAACAGGCAAAACGCCAGATGATCCGTGTGCCGCTGCGCGAGGGCCGCACCCTGCACCACGACATTGCCGGCCGTCACGGCGCGGGCAAGGTGGTGATGCGGACGGCAACGCCCGGTACCGGCATCATCGCCGGTGGTCCGATGCGCGCCGTATTCGAGATGCTCGGAGTTCAGGATGTGGTGGCCAAATCGATCGGCAGCCAAAATCCCTACAACATGATCCGGGCCACCATTGACGGTCTGCAGAACGAGTTGAGCCCGCGCATGGTCGCTCAGCGTCGCGGCAAGAAGGTCTCCGACATTCTGCCGAAGACGGCTCAGGATGCGGCTGCCGAAGCGGCTGTGGAAGCCTGAGGGAACTGAACGATGGCAAAAACAATCGTCGTAAAGCAGATCGGTTCGCCGATCCGCCGGCCCAAGGATCAGCGGGCCACGCTGATCGGGCTCGGTCTGAACAAGATGCACAGGACCCGGGAACTGCCTGACACGCCGTCCGTGCGTGGCATGGTTTCCAAGGTCTCGCACATGGTGACCATTATCGAGGAGCGCGGCTGACAGCCGCGGTCCTGACCGGTGTGGCGGGCTCAGGCCCGGCACACTTATTTGCATTTTGCCGTGGTCGGGTGCTTTGACGCACGTTCCCGTATCCGGCGCAACAGGAGAAGCGTCATGAAACTGCATGAACTCCGGGACAATCCCGGTGCAACGAAGTCACGCAAGCGCATTGGCCGCGGCCCGGGCTCGGGTACTGGCAAGACCGGTGGCCGGGGCATCAAGGGTCAGAAGTCCCGTTCGGGCGTGGCGATCAACGCCTATGAGGGTGGCCAGATGCCGCTCTACCAGCGTCTTCCAAAGCGCGGCTTCAACAACATCAACGCCAAGCGGTACGCCGTGATCAATCTTGGGCTTCTGCAGAAGTTCATTGACGCGGGCAAGATCGACGCCGGTTCCGAGATCTCGGAAAGTGTCTTGGTCGAATCCGGCCTGGTGCGCCGCCGGCGCGACGGCGTTCGGCTGCTGGCCAAGGGGGAACTGACCTCCAAGGTGACGCTGAGCGTAGCCGGTGCGTCGAAGGCCGCCATTGCAGCGGTGGAGAACGCGGGCGGTTCGGTGGCTGTCGTCGAGAAAGCCGCTGCTGAATGAGACTTGCGGTCGGCTCTGAGCCGACCTAAGTCTGCAGACAACTTGCGCCGCCGCTCGATCCTGACCGGGTCACGGGCGGCGCCTCAATTCGGAGAGTCCGCATGGCTTCGGCTGCAGAACAAATGGCCGCCAACCTCAGCTGGAGTACGTTCGGCAAGGCCAAGGACCTCCAGAACCGTATTCTTTTCGCCATTGGCCTGCTGATCGTCTACCGCATCGGCACTTTCATCCCGGTTCCGGGGATCGACGCGGCCCGGCTGGCGACGTTCTTCGAACAGGCCAGCGCCGGCATCGGCGGCATGCTCAACATGTTTACCGGCGGCGCGGTCGGACGCATGGCGATCTTCGCGCTCGGCATCATGCCGTACATCTCGTCCTCCATCATCGTGCAGCTGATGACGTCGATGGTGCCAAGCCTGCAGGCGCTCAAGAAAGAGGGCGAAGCGGGCCGCAAGAAAATCAACCAGTATACCCGTTACGGAACCGTATTCCTCGCCACGTTCCAGGCATATGGCCTGTCGATCGGTCTCGAAGCGGAAAACATGGCGGTCGATCCCGGCTGGTTCTTCCGCATCGGTGTCGTCATCACCCTGGTGGGCGGCACGATGTTCCTGATGTGGCTCGGCGAGCAGATCACGTCGCGCGGCATCGGCAACGGCATTTCGCTGATCATTTTCGTCGGTATCGTCGCCGAGCTTCCGGCGGCGCTCGCCCGCTTCTTCTCGCAGGGACGCACCGGTACCCTCAGCCCGGCCATCATCCTCGGGGTGCTGGTCATGGCGGTGGTGGTGATTGCCTTCGTGGTGTTCATGGAACGGGCGCTGCGAAAGATACACATACAGTATCCCAAACGTCAGGTCGGCATGAAGGTCTACGGCGGCGAAAGTTCGCACCTGCCGGTGAAGGTAAACCCGGCCGGTGTGATCCCGGCGATCTTTGCCTCGTCGCTGCTGCTGCTGCCGGCCACGATTACCACCTTTTCCGGCGCGTCCTCCGACGGAACGGGCATTATGGGCTACGTCGCCGCCTATATGGGGCGCGGTCAGCCGCTCTATCTGCTCAGCTTTGGCGCGCTGATCGTTTTCTTCGCGTATTTCTACACCGCCAATGTCGCGTTCAAATCCGACGACGTTTCCGACAATCTGCGCAAGCAGGGTGGCTTTGTGCCTGGGATCCGTCCCGGCCAGCGCACGATTGAATACCTTGACTATGTCGTCTCGCGCATTCTTGTCGTGGGGTCCGCCTATCTCGCCGCGGTCTGTCTGCTGCCGGAAATCCTGATTTCCCAGCTGTCGGTTCCGTTCTACTTCGGCGGCACCTCGCTTCTCATTGTCGTTTCGGTCACGATGGACACGATCACCCAGGTACAGTCGCATCTGTTGGCCCATCAGTACGAAGGTCTGATTGAAAAGTCCCGCCTGAGGGGGAAAGGTCCGAAAGGCGGGCGCACACGGGGAAAATCACGCAGATGAACATCATTCTTCTCGGGCCGCCTGGGGCCGGCAAAGGTACCCAGGCACGCATTCTTGTCGAAAGGCATGGACTGGTGCAGCTTTCCACCGGCGACATGCTGCGGGCCGCCAAATCCAGCGGCACGGAACTCGGCAACAGGGTCGCCGATGTGATGGCCCGGGGGGAGCTTGTGACCGATGAGATCGTGATCGGTCTGATCGAAGAGCAGCTGGATGGCGAAGCAGGCCGGCACGGACTCATTTTCGATGGTTTCCCGCGAACGCTGGCCCAGGCCGATGCACTTGGCGAACTGCTCGCATCAAAAGGCAAGTCGCTGGATGCCGTCGTTGAAATGCGTGTCGACGACGCTCAGCTGATTGAGCGGATCACCGGGCGGTTCACCTGTGGAAACTGTGGTGAAGTCTATCACGACGTAACCAAACCAACCGCCAGGGACGGCGAGTGCGATGTTTGTGGGGCGAAGGAATTTGTTCGCCGCTCCGATGACAATGCGGAATCGGTGCAGGTCCGGCTCATGGCCTATTACCGCAGCACCTCACCGCTGATCGGCTACTACCATGCCAAGGGTCTGCTCAAGCCGGTCGAGGGCCTGGGCGAAATTGACCGAATTGCGGCGAGCATCGAAGCTGCGCTCAATCTTTAACAAATCGCTATTTGGTCCCTTGACGGCATACCCGCGAATCCTATAATCCGCGATCTCTCCTTTCGGGGAGTCGTTCCCTCTACATTTCACCTCGGGGACGCGGGATGCTGGGCTTGGGGATCTGAGCGTAGAGTGCCTGCCAGAGTTTCTGGCGGGCTGTGTCTTTTGAATGGTCGTAACAGACCGAATGATGGAACGGAGCTTGTACTGTGGCGCGCATAGCCGGCGTAAACATTCCGACGAACAAACGGGTGCTGATCGCACTGACATACATCCACGGCATTGGACGGTCGACGTCCGAGCAGCTGTGTGAAGCACTGGAAATTCCTGCCGACCGTCGGGTGAATGAACTGAGTGATGCGGACGTGCTCCGCATCCGTGAATACATCGATTCCAATATCGCCGTTGAAGGCGATCTGCGCCGCGAGCGCCAGATGAACATCAAGCGTCTGATGGATCTGGGCTGCTACCGCGGCCTGCGTCACCGTCGCGGCCTGCCCGTGCGCGGTCAGCGGACCCACACCAATGCGCGCACGCGCAAGGGTCCCGCCCGTGCCATCGCCGGCAAGAAGAAATAAGGGGATCGACCAGTGGCACGTGAAAAGGTGCGCGTAAAGCGCAAGGAACGCAAAAACATTTCCACCGGTGTTGCGCATGTCAATGCCAGCTTCAACAACACCAAGATCCTGATCGCCGATGCGCAGGGCAATGCAATTGCCTGGTCCTCGGCCGGTACCATGGGCTTCAAGGGATCGCGCAAGTCGACCCCCTATGCCGCGCAGATGGCCGCCGAAGATGCCGGCAAGAAGGCCCAGGAGCACGGCGTCCGGACTCTCGAAGTCGAGGTTCAGGGACCCGGTTCCGGCCGCGAGAGCGCCCTGCGCGCCCTGAGCGCCGCCGGCTTCCAGATCACGGCAATCCGCGACGTTACGCCCATTGCCCACAACGGCTGTCGGCCTCCGAAGCGCCGTCGCGTCTGATTTCGCAGATTTCCAAAGACATCCTGCCTGAAAGGGCAGGGTGTCTCCGCTTTTTCCCTCGGGAGTGCATGGGCCACCGGATCCGGCCCGCGCACAGGAATGGAGGACCAAGGCCATGACGATCCACAAGAACTGGCAGGAGCTTATCCGGCCGACTGCACTTGACATCAAGCCGGGGGCTGACCCCGAACGCCAGGCGATCGCCGTCGCGGAACCGCTGGAGCGCGGCTTCGGCCTGACCCTCGGCAACGCCCTGCGCCGTGTGCTCATGTCGTCCCTCCAGGGCGCTGCGATCACGTCGGTGCAGATCGACGGGGTTCTGCACGAGTTTTCCTCCGTTGCCGGCGTCCGCGAAGACGTCACCGACATTGTTCTGAACCTCAAGGGCGTTGCGGTAAAAATGTCCGTTGAAGGACCGAAACGGGTGGAGATCCGGGCGACCGGTCCAGGCGTTGTCACCGCGGGTGACATTGCCGAGACCAACGGCATCGAAATTCTCAACCGTGATCATGTGATCTGCCATCTCGATGACGGTGCGTCGCTGTTCATGGAACTGACCGTGGCGACCGGCAAGGGCTACGTGCCGGCGGACAAGAACCGTCCGGAGGACGCTCCGATCGGTCTGATTTCGGTCGATGCGCTGTTCTCGCCGATCAAGAAGGTCTCGTACAAGGTCGAGCCGACCCGCGAAGGCCAGGTTCTCGACTACGACAAGCTGACCCTGCAGATTGAAACCGACGGTTCGATCAAATGCGATGACGCCATCGCCTTTGCCGCGCGGATCCTCCAGGATCAGCTTTCGGTGTTCGTGAACTTCGACGAACCGGAAGCCGGTGTGCGTTCGGACGAGCAGGACGATCTCGAATTCAACCCGCTGCTGCTCAAGAAGGTTGACGAACTTGAACTGTCGGTACGTTCGGCCAATTGCCTCAAGAACGACAACATCGTCTACATCGGTGATCTGATCCAGAAAACCGAAGCGGAAATGCTGCGCACGCCCAACTTCGGCCGGAAGTCCCTGAACGAAATCAAGGAAGTCCTCACCGCCATGGGTCTGCACCTCGGGATGGAAATCATCGACTGGCCGCCCGAGAACATCGAAGATCTCGCGAAGAACTACGAAGACCAGTTCTGACGAAACAAGGGGGCGCCGAAAGGCGCCCTCAAGACCGGGCATTCCGCCCCAAGGAGCGCGGCCCCAACGCAGGGCGGCCAGACAAAGCAAAACCAGGAGATTTGGAAAATGCGTCACGGAAACGGATACCGCAAACTCAACCGCACCCACGAGCACCGCAAGGCGATGTTCGCGAACATGGCGTCGAGCCTGATCGAGCACGAGCAGATCAAGACCACGCTGCCCAAGGCGAAGGAACTTCGCCGGATCATCGACAAGCTGGTTACCCTCGGCAAGAAGGGCGACCTGAATTCGCGGCGCATCGCCGCCGCTCAGATCAAGCAGAACCCTGCCGTGGCAAAGCTGTTCAGCGAACTTGCGGACCGCTACAAGGATCGCCAGGGCGGTTATTCCCGCGTCCTGAAGGCCGGTTTCCGTTATGGTGACATGGCACCGATGGCGATCATCGAACTGGTCGACCGGAACCCTGAAGCCAAGGGCGCTGCCGACCGGGACCGGGTGGCCGAAGAAGAAGCGATGCTCGCCGAGGACTGATCCAAGGCAGGCGGAACTGACGGGAGCCCTGGACCGCACGCGTCCGGGGCTTTTTGTTTTTGCGGGAGGTTGTGGCAACAATGGCTGATCTGTTCGACACCCGGGACGTCCGCGCAGCGCCGCAGGCGGAACCGCCGCGCGCAGCCGCGCCCGCACCGCTCGCCGACCGTCTGCGTCCTGCATCGCTGGACGAGGTGGTGGGACAGGATCACATTCTCGGCCCCGGCGGCGCACTGCCGGCAATGATTGCGTCGGGCACACCCGGCTCGATCATTTTCTGGGGGCCGCCCGGAGTCGGCAAGACGACGATCGCCCGGCTGCTGGCCAAATCCGTCAACATGACCTTCGTGCAGATCAGCGCGATCTTTTCCGGCGTCGCCGATCTGAAGAAGATCTTCGAGGCCGCAAAGGTGCGCAGAACCAACGGCCGCGGAACCCTGCTTTTTGTTGACGAGATTCACCGGTTCAACCGCGCACAGCAGGACGCCTTCCTGCCGCTGATGGAAGACGGCACCATCGTTCTCGTCGGCGCGACCACGGAAAATCCGTCGTTTGAACTGAACTCGGCGCTGCTGTCGCGCTCGAGCGTGCTGACCCTGCACCGGCTGGACCGCGCGGCGCTGGAACGGATCCTCGCCCGCCATGAAGCCGGAACCGGCGAAGTCCTGCCGCTGACCCCGGCCGCACGGGAGGACCTGATCGCCTTTGCCGACGGCGACGGACGGGCGCTGCTCAACCTGGTCGAGCAGTTGCCGGCCTCCGTACCGACCCCGCTGGACGTGCCGGATCTCGCCCGTATCGTTTCCCGGCGTGCGGCGAATTACGACAAGTCCGGCGACGGGCACTACAACCTGATCTCGGCCCTGCACAAATCGGTGCGCGGATCGGACCCGGATGCGGCGCTCTACTGGTTCGCGCGGATGCTCAAGGGCGGCGAGGATCCGCGCTATCTCGCCCGGCGCCTGACCCGGATTGCCGTGGAGGACGTGGGTCTTGCCGATCCGCGCGCCCAGGGGGTTTGTCTCGAAGCCTGGCAGACCTTCGAGCGGCTCGGTTCGCCCGAGGGGGAACTGGCGCTGGCGCAGGCGGTGCTCTATCTTGCCCTCGCGCCGAAATCGAACGCGGCCTATGTGGCGTTCAAGGCGGCCATGGGCGCGGCGGAACGGACCGGCTCGCTGGTTCCGCCGCACCACATCCTCAATGCTCCGACCACCTGGATGAAAGGCCAGGGATTTGGCGCCGGCTACGTCTACGACCATGACGTGGAGGGGGCGGTGTCCGGGCAGAACTACTTCCCCGATGGAATGGACCGCGAACGGTTCTACCAGCCGACGGGACGCGGAGACGAAGTTGAAATCGGCCGGCGGCTGCAGGAACTCGCGGACATCCGCACCCGTTCGCAGAAGTCGGACCCGGATGACCCGGACCACTGACGAAAACCGGTGGCCGGTCGGCACTTTCGAGGCTGACGGTCACGGGCGAATGGTGTTACTGGCACCGGAACAGGAGACAGGTGCATGCACACGACACTTCAGATAGCGCTCGGCGGCGCACTAGGTGCCGTCCTGCGGCACTATGTCGGGAGTTTTTTCCTGCGCTCTACCAGCGGCTTCCCCTGGGCCACGCTGACGGTAAATGTTGTGGGATCGTTCGTGATGGGGGTCGCGGCCATGTTCTTTGTTCGCCGGTCGGATCTCGGACTGCAGCATTTCGCCCCGTTCCTGATGACCGGACTGCTGGGCGGCTTCACCACGTTCTCCGCCTTTTCCCTGCAGACTTGGGAACTTGTGGAACGCGGCCGTACCGCCACCGCGTTTCTCTATGCCGGAGGTTCGGTGGTTCTGAGTGTCGCGGCCTTCGCCTCGGCGCTCCACATGCTTCGAGGATGGCTTGCATCATGACAACCGGCGTTCAGACCGTAAACGTCACCGACGACGAAACCGACCAGCGGCTCGACCGCTGGCTCAGGCGAAAATTCCCCCAGGTCACCCAGGGCATGGTGGAAAAAATGTGCCGCCGCGGTGAAATCCGGGTCGACGGCGGCCGGGTGAAGGCGGCAACCCGCGTGCTCGCCGGCCAGCTTGTCCGCCTGCCGCCGATCCCCGACGCAGTTCGGGTGGCAGCCCCCCGTCCAAACACCATACGCGACGAAGACGCGCGGATGATTCAGGACTGCGTCATCTACCGCGACGACAACGTCATAGCCCTCAACAAACCGCCCGGACTCGCCGTCCAGGGCGGCAGCGGCCAGACGTTCCACGTCGATCTGCTGCTCGATGCCCTGCGGTTCGGCTCGGACTTCCGTCCCCGCCTCGTCCACCGCCTCGACCGCGACACGTCCGGCGTTCTGGTGCTCGCCCGCAACCAGCAGGCCGCCGCCGGCCTTGCGACCGCCTTTCGCGCGCGTGATGCGCAGAAGACCTACTGGGCGCTGATCGCCGGCGTGCCGTCGCCGCTCGCCGGCACGATCAGATACGGTCTGGTGAAGGCACCGGGCCATGGCCCCAACGGCGCGGGCGAGAAGATGCTGCCGGTGCATCCCGACCAGGTGTCGAAGACCGACGGCGCCAAACCCGCGACCACCGATTACGCGGTGGTCACCGCCGCCGCCAAACGCGCCGCCTGGGTGGCGCTGCGGCCGATTACCGGACGCACCCATCAGCTTCGCGCCCACATGGCCGCCATCGGCCACCCGATCATCGGTGACGGCAAATACGGCACCAACGCCCAGGTCAACGAAGGCGACGGCTGGGGCGCACAGCTCGGTGGTGGCATCAGCCGCAAACTGCACCTGCACGCGCGCTCGCTGGTGCTCCAGCTGCCGGGCTCGCGCAGGAACCTCGTCCTGACCGCCGACATGCCCAAACACATGCGCGACACCTGGGACTTCTTTGGCTGGCGTCCCTCCGACTTCCCCGATGATCCGTTTGGAGAGCCGTCATGAGTGCGCAGCGTCTGGTCCTGTTTGACATGGACGGAACCCTGATCGACAGCCAGGATCAGATCGTCGGCTCGATGTGCTTCGCCTTCGACCGCGAGGGTCTGCCTGCGCCGTCCCGCGCCGAGATCCTCTCCATCGTCGGCCTGTCGTTGCCTGAGGCGGTGGCGCGTCTGGCACCCGGGATCGGGCCCGACCGGCACCTGCTGCTGGCCGACCATTACCGCGCCAGCTTTGCCGCGTCGCGCGAGCCGGGGCAGGCGGGATTTGTCACCGAGCTCTATCCCGGTGCGCGCGAAACGCTCGACACCCTGTTTGCATCGGCTTCAACCCTGCTCGGGGTTGCCACCGGCAAGTCCCGGCGCGGTCTCGACCATGTCTTTCAGTCGCTCGATCTCGCACGCTATTTTGTCACCTCGCAAACCTGCGACGACCACCCGTCCAAGCCGCACCCGTCGATGATCCACACATCGCTTGCCGCCACCGCCTGCGATCCGTCGCGGACGGTGATGGTTGGCGATACAAGCTATGACATGGAGATGGCGAAGGCGGCCGGGGTGACCGCAATCGGCGTATCCTGGGGGTATCACCGCCCGGAGGTCCTGTGGGACGCCGGTGCCGACGTGGTGCTCGACAGCTTCCACGACCTCGACGGCGAACTGAACCGGCTGCTGGGGAGCGCATCATGAGTCCTGCTGTCAGACGCCGGTTCTGGACCGGAGTTCGCGTTGAACGGGTGCCGGGGGGCTTCGGCGTGGCGCTGGACCAAAAGCCCCTGACCACGCCCGGAAAACAGCCGCTGGTGATGCCGACTGCGGCGTTCGCCGAGCGCGTCGCGGCAGAATGGGATGCCGTCGACACCGAAATCGATCCTGGACGCCTGCCATTCACAAGGGTCGCCAATACCGCGATCGACCGGGTGGCGCAGGTGCGTTCGGAAGTGATCGATGAACTGGTGGCCTACGGAGAAACCGATCTGATCTGCTACCGGGCGCACGAACCCGAAGAACTGCGGGAGCGGCAGATCCAGGGCTGGGACCGGTGGCTTGACTGGTCCCGCGAGGTCCTCGGCGCAGAATTGCAGGCCGTCACCGGCATCGGCTACCGGGCACAGCCGGAGGCCGCAGTGGCAGCATTGCGCCGCGAGGTTTCCAATCATGATCCGTTTGAACTCGTACCGCTGCACGATCTGGTGACACTCTCCGGGTCGCTGGTCCTCGGCCTCGCGGTCTCGCGCCGCGCCCTCGGCGCCGCGGCGGCCTGGCCGCTTTCCCGGATCGACGAGGAATGGCAGGAGGAACAGTGGGGGCGTGACGACTGGGCCGACTCGGTCGCTGCGCAGAAGCGCGACCAGTTTCTGTTCGCGGAGACGGCGCTGGAGTGCCTGCGCAACCGCTAGGGCGCCGCGGCGAACAGTCTTGCCCGGTCGCCCTCCACGCGGGTAGTTGAAAGCGCAGGAACCGGGATCGTGTGCCGGCGCTACCTCTGCACCACCACCCGACTGTGCCGCGTCCAGTTCCGCAGAATCCAGGTCAGATCTTCGCGCCGAAAGGCGATGCAGCCTTCGGTCTGATGCCGGGGCTTGCGCCAGACATGCAGGAAGATCGCACTGCCTTTCCCCGGCTTTACCGGGTCGCGGTTGAAATCGAGCACCGCGATCAGGTCATAGAGCGGATCGGCCCGGCGCAGAGTCTCGTGTGAAAACCCGTGCGGCCGTTTCACCTGACTGTTGTAGGCAGGGTCTTTCGGGTCGTCGGACCAGCCGTCGGTCAGTCCGATCCGGGTGGATGACCCAAAAATTGTCGGTATCGGTAGGGTACCGGATGGGTACGGGTTGGGTATCCGATCGCCGCGCCATTTTACCGCCTCGATGCGGTGGATTCCGGCCGGTGTAACCCCGTCGCCCTCCCCCTGTTTGATGCCGATGCCGCCCCGTCCAACCGAACAGGGCAGTGACCGCCTCATATAGCGGGCACCCCAGTTTCCAACCACCAGATCATGTGGTTTCACAGCAGATGACCGCTCTTCTTCGCTTTGGTGTTCAGGTAGCCGTCGTTCTCCGGCGTGCGGCCGACCCGAAGCGGCACCCGCTCCACCACCTCCAGCCCGCAACCGTTCATCCGGTCCACTTTCGCCGGGTTGTTTGTCATCAGCCGAACTTTTGAAAATCCCATTCGTTTCAATATGTTGTCGCCAATCCTGAAGTCCCGTTCGTCGTCCTCGAAACCCAGACGGTGGTTCGCCTCAACCGTGTCAAAGCCCTGATCCTGCAACGAATAGGCCCGCATCTTGTTCGCCAGCCCGATCCCGCGCCCTTCCTGGTTCAGATAAAGCAGCACACCCGCTCCCTCTGCCCCGATCTGCGCCATCGCCGCCCTCAACTGCGGCCCGCAGTCGCACTTGAGCGACCCCATCAGATCGCCGGTAAAACACGCCGAATGCAGTCGGCACAGTACCGGCGCCGACCGGTCCGGCGCCCCGACCTCAACGGCGTAATGTTCCTCGCTGCCATCCAATGGTCTGAAAACACGCACTTTTCCAATGTCCGAGATTTGCAGGGGAACCCGTGCCGCCGCTACCTCGCGCAGGTCCGGAGCGCCACCATGTGCCGCCGGATCGCCGGCCTCAACCAAGCTCAGCCCTCCGGTGCCGGCGAGATCCAGCGCGGTTTCCCGCCCCATCCGCACGAGCACCGCGGCCGGCAGCAGCCGCGCCTGACGGCACAGCGCAATCGCCGCCCGATGCAGCCCCGCCTCACCTTCGCGCAGGGAGAAATAGGGCCCCTTCATCGGATGCGCCAGGTCCGCCGACGGATCCGCCGATGCCCGAATCCAGTCCAGAGTGGCATCCGCCGGTACCTCGACCCGGGCGAGATCTCCATCGTATGCCCTTGCTTTCAGGGTGTTTGCCCGGCGGGCCGTCAGGGCCATCTCCGGGTGGCCCAACCTGCGCAGGTCTGCCAGTCGGTCGCGGGCCGCCGTTTCGGCTGCCAGAACCACCGCTGCTTCAGTGTCCGACATCAGAATGACCGGCGCCCCCATCCGCAGATCGGACCGCGCCCGGGCGAGGCGCTCCAGCGCAGACAGCCGCAAACTCATGCCATTCCCTTCCGGTTCACGAGGCGCATCTGTTAGCCGTTTCCCCAAAGATTTGAAACAATGATCGCCTGCCGGACACACTCACGTGAGCCCCGCGGCTGGAATATTGCATGAAGCAGAGATGACCAACAGCTAGCGCTAAAACAGGAGCTGAAATCATGAGTGTTGTCAAAAAAATCCTGATGGTCGACGACGATGCGGACCTCCGCGAAGCGTTGGCGGATCAACTGGTTCTGACGGAGGAGTTTGATGTCTTCGAGGCCGGCGACGGGGCCGAGGGTCTCGCACGGGCCAAGGAACAGCACTACGACCTGGTAATCCTCGACGTCGGCCTGCCGGACATGGACGGCCGGGAACTCTGCCGACTGCTGCGCAAACAGGGGGTCAAGAGCCCCGTGCTGATGCTTACGGGGCATGTGACCGACAGCGACCAGATCCTGGGCCTCGACGCGGGAGCCAACGACTATATTTCAAAGCCGTTCAAGCTGCCTGTGCTTCTGGCCCGCATTCGGGCGCAGCTGCGCCAGCATGAGCAGTCCGAAGACGCGGTGTTTGGCGTAGGACCCTATACTTTCAAGCCTGCGGCCAAGCTGCTGCTGGATGAGGCGGACAAGAAAATCCGGCTGACGGAAAAGGAAACAAACATCCTCAAGTTCCTGTACCGCGCCAACAGCGGAGTGGTTGCCCGCGATGTCCTGCTGCATGAGGTCTGGGGTTACAATGCCGGGGTGACCACCCACACACTGGAAACGCACATTTACCGGCTGCGGCAGAAAATCGAACCCGATCCGTCCAATGCGAGAATACTTGTGACCGAACCGGGTGGATACCGGCTGGTGGCCTGAGGGCTTTCCGCCCTTAGGCGGGATTTGGCTGTCGGCGCCTTCGCCCCTGGCGCCACTTGCTGCTTGTGATCGATGGCTCCGCTGCTAAAACTACCGCGCGGCAACCCCGGAGCTTCGATGGCACTCACAGTCTGTACCTGGAACATCAACTCGGTGCGCCTGCGGGAACCGATCGTGCTGAAGCTGCTGCAGGAGGAGGCGCCGGATATCCTTTGCCTGCAGGAAACCAAGTGTCCCGTCGACAAGTTTCCGTATGATGCCTTTCGCGCGCTTGGCTACCAGCATGTCATTGTTCGTGGCCAGAAGGGTTATAACGGCGTGTCGATACTTTCCCGCGTTCCGGTAGAGGACGCGGGCTCGCACGATTTCTGTGAAAAGGGCGATGCGCGGCATGTGGCCGTCCGCACCGGATCCGGCCTGACGATCCACAATTTCTACGTACCGGCCGGCGGTGACATTCCGGATGTGGCGCTCAATGAGAAATTCGCGCACAAGCTCAACTTTCTTCGGGAAATGCAGGAGTGGTTTCGTGCCGAGCCTCCGAGGAACGCGGTTCTGGTCGGCGACCTCAACATCGCGCCGCGTGAAGATGACGTGTGGAACCACAGGCAGCTTCTCAAGGTCGTTTCGCACACTCCGGTAGAGGTGGAACAACTGACCCTCACCCAAGGGGCGGGTGCATGGGTCGACATCACCCGCCGGGACATCCCCGAGGGCCCGCTTTTTTCCTGGTGGTCCTACCGAAGTCCGGATTGGAATGCCGCCGACAAGGGACGCAGGCTGGATCACATATGGGCGACTCCGGACGTGGTGGACCGGTCCGGCGGCAGCCGCATTGCACGGCACGTCCGCGGATGGGAGAAACCGAGCGACCATGCTCCGGTTTTCGCAGAGTTTGACGTATGATTGAGGCGACGCTGTCCGGTCAGGTCGCAACGGTCGTACTAAACAGCCCCGCGACACACAACGCCCTGACACAGGCTGCCATGAGCGACCTGACCGGTGTGCTGAGAGGCTGGGCGGAAACTCCACCCCGCGCGCTCATCCTGACGGGCACCGGACGCAGTTTCTGTTCCGGCGCATCGCTTGCGGACGTGGCGCAGGCGGACTGGTCGGACAACCCGTTGACGCGGCTCTGTGACACGCTGGAGGACTTTCCCGCCGTGACGGTTGCCCGGCTCAACGGCGGCGTCTACGGTGGCGGGGTCGAACTGGCGCTCTCCTGTGATTTTCGCGTCGGCGTCCGTGGCATGAAGGCGTTCGTTCCTCCGGCGCGGCTGGGCATTCACTACGAACCCGCCGGGATCCGGCGCATGATCGACCGGCTGGGATCGCAGACGGCGCGGCGGATGTTTCTCCTCGCGGAGCGGTTTGACGACCGGATGCTGCTTGAGGCCGGTTTTCTCGACCATCTGGTTGAGCCTGATGAGCTTGATGCAAAGGTTGACGAACTCACCGGAACCGCATGCGGCCTCGCGCCTCTCGCCCTGCGCGGCATGAAACAGACGATATGCGAAATTGCCCACGGTACACTGGATGCTGCCGCCGCGAGGCACCGCGTTTCCCATTGCCTGGCATCCAGGGATCATGCGGAGGGCGTGGCTGCAATGGCCGAAAAGCGAAATCCGAATTTTACGGGAACCTGAACGTGACTGACACTTCTCCCAGAGCGCTCCTCCGACACCTGTTTGATGCCGCCGTCGCAGCAGCACTGCCCGACCGAAGCATTGCGGCTCACATGCCTGCCCCGCCGAAGGGAAAGACGGTTGTGATCGGAGCGGGCAAGGGTGCAGCGCAGTTGGCACAGGCGCTGGAGGCCGTCTGGGAGGGGCCGCTGAGCGGGTGCGTCGTCACCCGCTACGGCTATGCAGCCCCATGTGAACGGATCGAGGTCCTGGAAGCCGCGCATCCGGAACCGGACGAAGCGGGTCTGCGTGCCTCCCGCCGGATGCTCGACCTTGTGGCGGGGCTCACGAAGGACGATCTGGTGATTGCTCTTGTCTGTGGCGGCGGCTCGGCCCTGTTGCCGTGTCCTCCGGCGGGACTTACTCTCGCCGATGAACTGGCGGTGAACCAGGCACTGCTGGCTTCAGGCGCGCCGATATCGGCGATGAACGTGGTTCGAAAGCACACCTCCGCGATCAAGGGCGGCCGGCTCGCCGCTGCGGCGCATCCGGCCCGGGTGTTTTCGATGGTTGTGTCCGACATTCCCGGTGACAACCCGGCACTCGTTGCCTCGGGACCGACGGTGGCGGACGGATCGACGCGGGAAGACGCGCTGGCGGCCATCGAAGCCTATCGCCTGAATTTGCCTGACGCGGTGATGCGTCATATCGAGAGCCCAAGCAGCGCGGCACCTTCGCCGGACGCTGCCGAGTTTTCCCGCGACGAGGTTCGGGTGATTGCCTCGGCTGCCGTTTCGCTGGAAGCGGCGCAGGCGGCGGCAGGGGCGAAGGGATGGAATGCGGTCATTCTTTCGGACGCCATCGAGGGAGAAGCGCGCGATGTGGCGCGCATGCATGCCGCACTTGCCCGGGAGATCGCCCGCAAGGGCCGTCCCTTTGCGAAGCCGGTCATTCTGTTGTCGGGTGGAGAAACCACGGTAACCCTGAGAGGGAAGGGGAAGGGCGGGAGGAACTCCGAGTTCCTGCTGTCACTGGCCTGTGACATCGAGGGCATTCCTGGTATTGTCGCCCTTGCGGCGGATACGGACGGGATCGACGGGTCGGAGGACAATGCCGGCGGGATCGTTGACGGCCAGACTGCGGCGAGGATTCGCGCCGCCGGCGCCGATCCGCGCGTAAGACTGTCCAACAACGATGCCTGGACCGCGCTGCACGAGGCCGGCGACCTTCTGGTTACCGGACCGACCGGCACAAACGTAAACGACTTCCGGGCCGTTCTGATCGCCTGACCTGTTCAGCGGGGCGCGGGGAGGGTGATCGCGAAGGTCGTGCCGTCCTCATCGGAAATTTCCAGCATCAGTTCACCGCCGTGCCCGCGAATGATTTCTGCAGCGATGGCAAGGCCGAGCCCTGATCCTTCCTTGCGGGTTCCACCCTGAAACGGCCTGAACAGGTTTTCCCGCGCCTGTTTGGGCAGGCCAGGGCCGGTATCCGCGACCCGGATTATTGTCGTTCCCTCGGCTTCCTGAGCCGAAACGCGAACGGAACCGTGGGCATTCGATCCGTTGATTGCCTGGGCGGCGTTTCGCACCAGGTTGGACAGGACGCGGAAAAGCTGTTCCGGGTCTCCCAGGACCTTCAGACCCTCCGGAACCTCGGAGGAAATGCCGACCAGGTCGGAACCCGTCGTGTGGCGTTCGTTGTCGATGACTTCATTGACCAGGTTGGCAAGCACCAGCTGTTCCAGCACCGGTGACGGTTCTTCCGCCTTGCCGAAAGTCAGTGTCCTCTCGCACAGGTTGACTGCCCGTGACAGCGAATTGACCAGTTTTGGCGCAGTCCTGCGCACCCGGGGATCGTCGCTGGAGGCAAAGCCGTCCGCGAGCAGCTGGGTCGTGGTCAACATGTTGCGCAGGTCATGGCTGACTTTGGCGAGGGCGCTGCCCAGCGACGCAAGTCGTTCCTTTTGCCGCAACGCGCCTGTGAGCCGTACTTCCAGATCGTGAAGTGCGACTTCGGCCTGTTTGATTTCCCGGGTGCTGCTGGCCGGTTCGATGATCCTGGCCGCGTTTTCCGGATCGTCGCGATAGGCAACCATGTGGTTCACCACGCGGTTGATCGGACGGACGATCAGCCTGCGCACGGCAAAGAACAGCAGGCCTGCCGTTGCAATGGAAATTGCCAGCGAAAGGTAGAACACCCTGAGACCGTATTCCACCATCGCCTGTCGCAGCGGAGCTTCGTGCATGACGATTTCAACGCCGCCCTCGGCACCCTGCCGTGTTTCACCCATGACGTGAATCAGTCTGTTGCCGTCATGGGAAAAGACCAGCAGGGCATCCTTCACCAGGGTCACCGGACTGGCCGTTGCAATGTCGTAGTAGCCTTCGATCGGCTGATCCAGATCGCTCGCCAGAACCAGCTCGCGCACGCCGTCCCGCCGGAGGACGATGTTCAATACGCCGGCGGTTTGCAGGAGCTCCTCCTCGAGTTCCGGAGAAATTACGTCATTGGTGGTCCCCAATGATGCGAGAGCCGCCAACTGCGCCAAATCAAGGCGGTTTTGCAGGTAGTCCTCCCGAAATCGGGCGACGGAAGGAGCGAAGATCAAGACCTCGGCGATCATCACAAAGACAACCGTCAAACCCAGGAACCGGCCCGATAGGGAATTTAAGAACATGCCCGAACCTGATCACATACGTGTCAGGACAGTATGCATTTCAGTCTGCCCATACAAGGAGGCGGTTGAAATCAGGGCAGGAACTGGACCAGCCGGACGATGCGTTTGACCGTCGGGTTCTCAAAAAGCCTCGGCACGAAGTATTGCCCCGCTGCTCGTTTCGAGATTTCCGACAGTGTCGGGTACGGTGCGACCATGCCGGCGACCTGCGATATCTTCAGTCTGGCGGACAGCGCCAGTGCCCAGAGCGCGATCATTTCGCCAGCCTGGGCGCCGACGATTCCGACGCCGACCGGCCGACCGGAAACAACCATCACCTTGATTTTCCCCGTTGTCAGCAGTTCCGCGCGCGCGCGATCGTTTTCAGCGTATTCGAAGCGCAGAATTTCGAGCCGCGCTCCAAACTTCGCGCGGGCGTCAGCCTCGGTCAAACCGACCTGGGCCAGTTCCGGATCGGTGTAGGTTGCCCACGGAATGTGGTGCGTGGAAGCCCGCGCCCGCAGACCGAACAGCGCCGACCGGATCACGATGCCCGCATGGTATCCGGCAACGTGGGTGAACTGCAGCCCGCCGGCCGCATCGCCGATTGCATAGATTTTTCGGTTGGTGGACTTCAGCGAAGCATCAACCCGCACGCCGGTTCGGGTCGTTTCGACGCCTGCGACATCGAGCCCCATGTCTTCCACGTTTGCCTTGCGGCCAACCGCCATCAGCAGATGCGACCCGGTGAAGTCCCGGCTCGCCGTTGATACCGTAATGGCACCGCCATCCTGGCGAATGCGCTCGACCGCGGCATTTTCGACGATCTCAACACCCTCCGCTCGAATGCGCTCCAGAGCAATCGCGGCGAGTTCCGGGTCGTCCTTTCCCAGTGCCTTCATCCCTTCCAGCACCGTGACACGGCAACCCAGGCGGCGGTGGGCCTGAGCCATCTCCATGCCGATCGGCCCGCCTCCGATCACCAGCAGATGCTCCGGTTTTTCGCGGAGGTCGAAGATGGTTTCGTTGGTGAAATAGCCGACATCTTCTAGGCCTGGTATTGGCGGCACAAACGGACGAGAGCCGGTGGCGATGACGAACCGCCGCGCCGAAACGATGGTGTCGTCTACCTGGACCTGTCCGGAGGAAATAAATCTCGCGAATCCCTGGAGAACCCGCACCCCCAACCCGTCAAAACGTTCGACCGAATCCAGCGGCCGTATGCCCTCGATTACGGCGGAGACATGCTGCCTGGTGGCGGCGAAATCCACGTTCGGCATCGAAGGTTCGACACCGAATGGTTGGCCCGCAGTCATGGCATGGGCATGCTTGGCGGAGGCGAGCAGGGATTTCGAGGGAACGCAGCCGTAATTGAGGCAGTCCCCACCCATTTTTCCTGCTTCGATCAGCACCACTTTCGCGCCCATCTGGACGGCGCCCGCTGCCGTGGACAGGCCGCCGGATCCTCCGCCGATTACGCACAGATCTGTTCGGATATGTGTGGGCATCAGGAGCTTTCCTTCCGGGATCGGATGATGTTGAGAACAATCGGCAGCGCCGCGAGTGCCGCGAGACCGAGGATCGGTCCGAGAATCTCGGGCTCGAAAATGACCCCGAGATCGGGTGTCTCACCCCGCGCAAAAACCTCTCCGAGCCCGGAGCCGATCCAGGAGTAGACGAGGGTTCCGGGAATAATGCCGACGAATGTTGTCAGCACGTAGTTCCTGACGCCAACGCCGAGAAACGCCGGTGCAAGGTTGGCGACAAAAAACGGCACGGCCGGTACGAGGCGCATCAGGAACAGATAGCTGATCTCATTTGTACGAAGACCCGATTCCATTTTTCGAAGGGCACCTGTTCCGCTCCGCCGGGTCAGCATTGCGTGGAGCTGATCGCCAAGACCGATTCGGGCTGCCAGATAGATCAGGGTCGCGCCGGCAGTCGCCGCGACAACCGTCATCGCTGCGCCGGCGACCGTTCCGAAGAGAAACCCGCCGGCCAAGGTCATTGCCAGGCCGCCAGGCAGGGAAAATGCGACCACACCGGCATAAACGGCCATATAGACAACTATCGCCGTGCCGTAATTCTGATCGCGCCAGGCAATCAGCGCCTCCCTGTTGTCGCGCAGACTTTCGAATGTCAGCACATCGCCAAACTGCCACAGTCCAATGACGGCCCCGAGCCCGATCACGATCAGCGGCAGGGTTCTGCGCAGCGGCCGGCGTGAGGCGGTATGTTCCATTGACTTCATATCCCAATATCCGGTTTTGTTTTTGTCACTGCCGATACGCCAATTCGGCATCAGCATTACGCCATTCACGCGGCGTTGAACCCTGACGGGGAAATGTTTCAGTGCGGCGGGAAAGTGCCAATAGCGGATTGACTTCAATACCGCAGATGCCCTAGAGACCGGCTTTCAGTTTTGGGGTGCGTTACGTGGCGGCTGGTACAGCGCAGCCAGTCAGCGCCCGGCACCACTGAAGTGAACAGGAGAAGTCAGAGATGAAACGCACATTTCAGCCAAGCAACCTCGTGCGCAAACGCCGCCACGGTTTCCGTGCCCGCATGGCAACCAAAGCAGGCCGGACGATCATCAACCGCCGCCGTGCCCAGGGCCGGAAGCGCCTGTCCGCCTGATTGCCGGCAGGAGATGGCAGGGACGACGGATCTGCCCTCAGCGGATCCCCTCCGTTTCAGCGATAGAAACTTTGAAATTCTGAGCAGACGCTCAGAGTTTCTTCTGGCATCGCGTGCCGACTGGAATCGTCAGACCGGATTGGTGTTGCAGGGGCGGCGCAGGGACGTCGGTGAGGGCGCCACGGGAATGCGCGTCGGATTCACCTGCTCCAAAAAGGTCGGCAATGCCGTCGCGAGAAACCGGGCGAAACGCCGGCTTCGTGCTGCCGCCAGGGAGATCATCCCGCGTTGCGGCTGTGACGGCTGGGATTACGTCCTGATTGGAAAACGCGATGCGACCGCCGAGCGTCGGTTCGATGAACTTTGTTCCGATCTGGAGGCGGCGCTCCGCCGCGTCCATTCCAGAGGTGCGCGCAGGTGAGCCCACTGGCACATGTATTCGCGCTTCCCGTCCGGATCTACCGACTGCTTTTTTCTCCCTGGGTGGGACATGGATGCCGGTTTCAGCCAACCTGCTCCGCATATGCGCTCGAGGCGCTGCAGACGCATGGCGCCCTGCGCGGGTCGGTTTTGACCGTCAGACGCCTTTTGCGCTGCAATCCGTGGGGCGGGTCCGGGATCGACAACGTTCCGCCACGCTGAGAGTTGAAATCGGGCAAAGCCTTGCCTTTGCCACAACATTGTGTATCTCCGGGCCATGCTCGACGATCAGAACTTTCATCCGCTTTTTGACGGCGCACCGACGACAACGCAGTTCAAAAAACTGCGCAAGCGGATCGTGCGCCAGGCCCGCGAAGCCATTGAAGCCTACGGAATGGCGCGGCGCGGGGAGCGGTGGCTGGTCTGTCTTTCCGGTGGCAAGGACAGTTATACGCTGCTGGCGGTCCTGACCGAGCTGAAATGGCGCGGTCTGTTGCCGGTTGACCTGCTGGCGTGCAATCTCGACCAGGGACAGCCCGGTTTTCCCTCCGGGGTTCTTCCGGATTTTCTTCAGCGCATGGGTGTTCCGCACAGGATTGAATACCAGGACACCTATTCGATCGTCGTCGACAAGGTTCCCTCAACAAAAACCTATTGCGCGCTCTGCTCGCGGCTGCGCCGCGGACACCTATACCGCATTGCCCGTGAGGAGAACTGTCAGGCCGTCGTGCTTGGGCATCACCGTGACGACGTGATCGAAACGTTTCTTCTCAATCTGTTTCACGGCGGAAAACTCGCTGCCATGCCGGGCAAGCTCTTGAATGACGAGGGCGATCTCTACGTTCACAGGCCGCTGGTTTACGTCAGCGAGGCCGACTGCCAGAAGTTTGCCGCGGCCATGAACTATCCGATCATTCCCTGTGACCTCTGCGGCAGTCAGGAAGGGCTGCAGCGTCAGCAGATCAAGGCGATGGTCGATACCTGGGAAACCCGCAGCCCCGGTCGCAGGCAAAAGATGTTCCGCGCCCTGACACAGGTCAAGCCGAGCCATCTGCTCGACCCGGATCTGTTCGATTTCAAGTCCCTCTGAGGACTCCTGCGGCATCACCGCAACCATTTTTGCGCGGCCTGACAACTTTTTCCCGTCTTTGGCCAGACCTTAACAAACGGTCAAGATCATGCGCGCTAACTGGCATCCATGATACCAGAAGCGCCATCATCAACGTCTGCGCCCCCGGACCGCCTGTTTGCACGGGCGTCGACCTGTGCGCTGCTCGTCGGTGCGGTCTGTATCATGCTCTCACATCTGCTGCTCTACAGGTCATTCGCTGACAGTCTGTCCGCTTACCAACAGGCCGGTTACAGCAGCGAACGGGCGGCTTCCGCCCGGACCCTGGCGGCGATGTTGGACGGCCTCGGAGTTGTTTCTGACGTAAACCTCACCGATGCCGCCCGGGCAAAGCTGACGCTCGCGGCGAAACGAATCGCTGCAGGAAAAGGGGCAGGCAACCCTGCCGACCAGCGCGGATCGCTGGAACTGACGACAACGGTTTCCGCATTCGTTGCGCGGGTGGCCGAGTTTGCAGAAGCTTCGCCACTCGACCGCTCGACCGCCCAGGAACTCCGGACTGTCCTGACCGGCGAAATAATTCCCCGGCTCAATCATGCCGCTGCCGGTGACCGTCTGCTGTCGGACGAGGCGCGACGCCACGGCACGCTGGTTTTAACCGGATCCCTGATCCTGCATCTCGTCGCCGGCACGGCGATCTTCCTGTTGATTTTTCGTCCTGCGCAGCAGGAAATCGTCTCCTGGGTTCATGCGACACGGGAAACGGACAGCGAAAACCGGTTTCGCCTCCTACACAATGCCCTCACCGGAATGCCCAATCACACCTATCTGCATGCACATCTCACGAGGGTGGCGGCCGCTTCCGACCGGAGGCCAACGCAGACTGCAGTTCTCCGTGTCGATTTCGACAAGTTCAGGCTGATGCGGGAGACGCTCGGAGTTCAGGTTTGTGACGAAGTCATTAGAATCGCGGCGCGGCGCATTCAAAAGGTCCTGCGCGCTGGCGATTTTGCCGCCTACCTGGGGCAGGACGACTTTGTTGTCGTCACCGCCGAACTTGCCGACGCCGCGACCGCCGCAACGATTGCCGGACGAATTCAGGCGGCGGTCACCAAACCCTTTGTCGTGCGCGGCGGAGCACGCAAACTCAGCTGCAGTATCGGCGTTACCCTGCTTTCCGATGACGAGGCCGATGCCGGCCTGATCCTCGCCAACGCGGAAATAGCGCTCATGGAGGCACAGGCTGAAGGGCCGGGTCTGGTCCGCTATTTCAGCAAAACCCAGAGGGAAGAAGTCGAGCGTCGGGAGACACTTTATCAGGAACTGACTCAGGCGCTGGAGAGCGGCGACATCATTGCCTATTTCCAGCCGCAGATAGACCTTCAGTCGGGGAAATTTTCCGGGTTCGAGGCCCTGGTTCGATGGGCGCATCCGGCGCACGGATTGCTGAACCCGGCATCGTTCCTCGAATTTGCCGATCAGTCCGATCTGACTGAACGGCTGGGCGAGGTCGTGCTGGTGCGTACCATGCAGGCCCTCCGGGCCTGGGATGAGGCAGGTCTGAATGTCCCAAAGGTAGGTGTGAACTTCGCGCTGGCCCAGCTTCGCAATCCCCGTCTCATTGAAAGAATAAAGTGGGACGCGGAAAGCTTCGACATCGAACCCGGCCGCCTCGCGATCGAGGTTCTGGAAACGGTGCTGATCAAGAGCGACGCAGACATGGTCGTCCGAAACCTCAGGGGACTTGCCTCGGCGGGATTCGGCATCGAACTCGATGATTTCGGCACCGGCCACGCCTCGATTTCCAATCTGCGCCGCTTCATGGTGGACCGGATCAAGATCGACCGGAGCTTCGTCCTTGGAATTGAAACCAGTGAAGAGCAGCAGCAGCTGACACGGTCCATGATAGCAATGGCCCAGGCCCTCGGCATCGAGACTCTCGCCGAGGGTGTTGAAACCGAGGAAGCGGAACTGATGCTGCGTTCGCTTGGCTGCAGTTACTGTCAGGGCTATATCATCGCCAGACCCATGGCCTTTGAAGACACAGGACCCTGGCTGGAATCCTATTCCGTCCGGTCCTACGCAGCCGGTGGCAGCAAATCCGTGTGACCGGGGCACCCGAATACACCTTGACCTTTCGGTCCTGCGCCTGTTGAACCCACTCAGATTTTCCCTGGACTTACCGGAGTTGTTCTGATGGACGACCAGAACAAGAATCTCATCCTGGCAACCGTGCTGAGTTTTGCGGTGATTTTGGTATGGTTTCTTCTTTTCCCCCCACCCGAAGCACCTGTCGCTCCACAGGGGACAGCGGTCGAGCAGACCGCAACGGGCGGTGAAGGCCTGACCATACCTGCGGCCGGCGGGCAGGCGAACGTGCCGGCTCTCGGTGTCGGGGGCGTACTGTCGCGTGATGAGGCGCTGGCCAGGACCACCCGGATCGGCATCAACACCGACAGCCTTGAAGGGTCGATTTCGCTGCTGGGCGGTCGCATTGATGACCTGAGCTTCAAGAAGTACCATGAAACCGTCGAGCCCGGTTCGCCCGATGTTACGCAGTTTCACCCCGCGGGAACCCCGGGCGCGTATTACGCCGTCTATGGCTGGGCGCCTGCCGGCGGATTGCCCTTTGATCAGGTGCCGGGCCCGACAACGGAATGGACCCAGGAATCGGGCGGCGAACTTACGGCTGACACCCCCGTGCAACTCATCTGGGACAACGGCAATGGCCTGATTTTCAGGCGTACCGTAGCGGTCGATGACAAATATCTCTTTACCGTGACGCAGACGGTCGAGAATCTGACGGAATCCGAGATTCGGCTTGCGCCCTACGGAATCGTCGCGCGCGTCGGCAAGCCGGCAAATCTGAAGAATTTCTATATTCTGCACGAAGGCGTCATTCTGGCATCCGACGGCGAACTGACGGAAACCAAATACGACAAGGTAGCCGAACTTCCGGTAGATCCGGCCGAACGCGCCGCTGCGGAACGTGTGGACGTTGTCGAAAACGGCTGGATCGGGTTTACCGATCACTACTGGATGTCGACCCTCATTCCGGACGCCGGACAGCCGTTCACGGCGGTGACGAAATACACCAGCACCAGCGACACCTATCAGACCGACATCCGTCTGCCGGTCGTGTCCGTTGCGCCGGGCGCCATCGCTGAAAGCAGCACCATGCTGTTCTCCGGACCGAAGGAATGGGCAACGATACGCGAGTATCAGAAAACCTACGGGATAGACCGTTTCATCGACGCCATCGACTGGGGCATGTTCTTCTTCCTGACCAAACCGATTTTCATGGCGCTGCATTACCTGCATCTTTGGATCGGCAACATGGGCTGGGCGATCATCTGCCTGACGCTGCTGATCAAGGCACTGCTGTTTCCGTTGGCCTACCGCTCCTACGTGTCCATGTCGAAGATGAAGCAGCTGCAACCGGAAATGGAACGGATCAAGGAAACTGCCGGAGACGACCGCACCAAGATGCAGCAGGAGGTCATGGCGCTCTACAAGCGGGAAAAGGTAAACCCGGCCGCCGGCTGTCTGCCGATCCTCCTGCAGATCCCGATCTTTTTCTCTCTCTACAAGGTGATCTTCGTTACGCTCGAACTGCGCCAGCAGCCGTTCTTTGGC
This sequence comes from Alphaproteobacteria bacterium, assembly GCA_030432315.1. Classification (GTDB taxonomy): domain Bacteria; phylum Pseudomonadota; class Alphaproteobacteria; order Rhodobacterales; family Rhodobacteraceae; genus Amaricoccus. Next base: position 33,586 of record JAUIHM010000001.1, read on the forward strand.
TGGATCAAGGATTTGAGCGCTCCGGACCCGTCATCGATCCTGAACCTGTTCGGTCTGCTGCCGTGGGCGCCGCCGGACCCCACCAGCATTCTTGCGATCCTGTCCATAGGTATCTGGCCCGTCCTCATGGGGGTATCCATGTGGCTGCAGATGAAGCTCAATCCGGCTCCGACGGACAAGACCCAGGCGATGATCTTCAACCTGATGCCATGGGTGTTCATGTTCATGCTCGGAAGCTTCGCGTCGGGACTCGTGATCTACTGGGTTGCCAACAACTGCATCACCTTCACCCAGCAGTATCTCATCATGCGCAGCCAGGGGGTCAAACCGGACATCATCGGCAACATGTTCGGGTTCCTCAAAAAGAAATCCAAAGCCAAATAGTCCGATGAACGTGCAGGTCAGCCACCTCTGGCGGCATCCGATCAAGGGATACGGCGCCGAAGCAATTGCCTCGGCCATGCTGAACGCCGGCGAGACCATGCCATGGGACCGGCTTTGGGCCGTCGGACATGACGCGGCGCGCCCGGAGGCCCGTGACGGCACCTGGGCGCGGTGCCTCAACTTCTGCCGCGGCGCGAGATCGCCAGCTCTGATGGCGATACGGGCGCGGACCGACACGGCGAGCGGGGCAATCTCACTGGAGCACCCGAATGCCCCACCTTTACAGGTGGATCTTTCACTTCCCTCAGACGTCGAGCGGTTTCTGACCTGGGCGCAGGCCCTCGCAGATTCCGACAGGGGTAGGCCTGCTTTTGTCGTCAGGGCACGCGATCAGGGCATGACCGACACCGAGTTTCCGTCGGTGTCAATCCTCAATCACGCAAGCCTGCAGGCCCTGTCCGTAGCAGCCGGCCATGATCTCGACATGCGGAGGTTTCGCGGCAACATCTGGCTGACCGGCATCGCTGCCTGGCGGGAGTTTGATCTGCCGGGCAGGGAGATACGTGTCGGGGGAACGGTGATCGGTGTGCGCAAACCCATCACCCGCTGCCGCGCAACAACGGCCAACCCCGAAACCGGTGTCGTGGACGTGGATACGCTGGCAGTGCTCAGGGACCGCTGGGGGCATCAGGATTTTGGGGTTTACGGTGAGGTGCTCTCGGGCGGGCAGGTTTCCGTTGGCGACACCGTTCAACTGGGGTAACTGACCTTACCGTCCCAAGGGCCGGGAGGCGCCCTGAAACGGCGCCGGCATTCGCCAGTCCAGAAACGCCATTGTGGGGTATGACCAGTTGGAACTCGAATTCAGCGTTTTCGAAGAAACGGATTCCGACCTGCTCGAAGCCGGAAGGCGTCTCTTCGCCGGACCGTGCGACTTCCTGAAAGGCGTCGTCGCCCTCGACGGTCTTCCCGAACCGACGCGGATCGAAGTGTGCTTTGCCGGGCGCTCGAATGTCGGGAAATCAAGCCTTATCAATGCCGTGACCGGTCGCAAAGCGCTGGCCCGTTCGTCAAACACCCCAGGCAGGACGCAGGAGATCAATTTCTTTGAGTTGGGTGTGCGTCACTATATCGTCGATCTGCCTGGTTACGGCTACGCGGAAGCACCCGTGGATACCGTGCGCAAGTGGCAGGCGCTGCTCAAGGCGTATCTCTCCGGTCGCGTGAGCCTTCGGCGGGCGTTTCTGCTGCTGGACGCGCGGCATGGGGTAAAACCGGTCGACGAGGAAATCATGACCCTGCTCGACAGGTCGGCCGTGACCTTTCAGGTGGTCATGACCAAGACGGACAAACCCGGAAAATCCGCGCTCTCCGCCAACATTGCCGATGTCAAACGCAGCCTGAAAAAGCATCCGGCAGCCTATCCGGATCTGCTTTTGACCTCGTCCGAAACCGGTGCCGGTATTCCAACGCTCAGGTCGGTAATAAACGGCTTGACGTAGCGCCAGGCGGCGATGCCGTCGAGCCCGCTGCGGCAATGCCGGCCTCAGGACGGGAGAATCTGCGCTCAGAAACGCGGGACGACGTAGGGATAGGCAAATCCGGCTTCCCGTGCCACATTCATGGCCCGCTCCACTTCACTGCCCGTCGCAAACGGCCCGAGATAGACCCTGCGGCCGAGAGCGCCGTTGCCGATTGTTCTGACCCCGATCCCCTGGTTTTCGAAGTACGCTCTGGACCGCGCGTCATCATTCATGTTTGTGACCACGCCGGCGTGCACGGATATCGGTGAAATGGCCGGCCCGGCGGTCGGAGCGGGTGCGACAGGCACCGCCTCCATTCCGGCGAGGTCGGCCGTCAGCGTCATGCAGTTGGCCTGGCGCAGCCTTCCCGCCATCCACATCAACTCCGGCGGCGCAACCACCCGGTCGCGCCAGCCGGTAGGCGTCGACATGTTCTTTTCCATCGTATCGAAGAGCCTGAAAAGCGAAACACAGTCGGAACCGGAGGAACTGACTTCCGGAGGCAGCTGTGCCGGGTCGATTCCGGCATCGGGAGGCGCCGTACATGCGGATATTGCAAATACGGCAACTATGCTCAAGACGGCATGTCGCATTTGGCCCGGCTACCTTCTTGTCTCACGCAGGGAGTCACAGTATTTCGTGTCCTCCGGACTTGAGCAAGTAGCGAAGAGCGGACCGTGTCGAATTTTGGGGGATCCATGAAAAAGACGGAAGCAGGCAGGACCAACAACGTGGCAGCCGCAAAAACGCTCGCCGAAGCGCTGCCTTACCTCCAGCGGTACGACGGTGCGACCATTGTCATCAAGTTTGGCGGCAATGCCATGGGCGACGCTGAACACCTCAGGAATTTTGCCCGGGACGTCGTTCTGGTCAAACAGTGCGGCATCCAGCCGATCGTCGTGCATGGCGGCGGCCCGATGATTAATGAGATGCTCGACCGATTGGGCATTCACTCCGAGTTTATCGAAGGCAAGCGCGTCACCGACGAAAACGTTGTCGAAGTGGTCGAGATGATCCTGTCCGGGCGGGTCAACAAGCGGATCGTTCAGGCAATCAACAGCCAGGGTGGCAAGGCCGTCGGCCTGTCCGGCAAGGATGCCAACCTGATGATCTGCGAAAAGGACATCAAGACTGTCGACCGGGAAGGCAAGCTGATCGGCATTGATCTCGGGTTCGTGGGCAAACCTTCGAAGATCAATCCGGATATTCTGAACCAGTTCCTTGAGACGGACCTTATTCCCGTCGTTGCTCCGGTGGGCATGGGGCTGAACGGCGAAACCTTCAATGTGAACGGCGATACCGCCGCCGGGGCCATCGCTGCCGCAATGAAGGCGGAACGGTTTCTTCTCCTGACGGACGTATCCGGGGTCAGGGACGCGGATGGCGACCAGTTGACCCGTCTCACGGCCGAAGATGTCCGCGCGCTCACCCGGTCCGGGGTCATTTCGGGGGGGATGATTCCCAAGACCCAAACCGCGCTCGACGCGCTGGCAGGTGGTGTGAAGGCGGTCGTCATCCTTGATGGCCGCACACCCCACGCGGTGCTTCTCGAACTCCTGACGGAACACGGTGCCGGGACGCTGATCAGCGAATCCTGACCCGCGGAAACTCCGGATCCGGTACCTGATGGAAACCGCTTTTGCCTCCTGCTTTCCCCTGCGAGCCGCGCGCTCCCATGAGGTCTTTGGACCTGGGGCGACCGCGTTCGCCATGTTTTCGGCGGCCTCAGCTGCGGGCGAGGTGCTCTGGATCAGCGAGAAGTGGAGGTCCGAACAGATCTTTCCCCCGGGTTTCAGGCGGTTCACCGATCCCGAAAGGATTTTGCTGGTCCGCACGGCCGGGCAGGCCGACTCCCTGATGGTGGCGGAAGAATCGCTGCGGTCCGGGGCCGCCCCTCTGGTCATTGCCGAGTTGAGCAGGCCGTTGAGCCTGACAACCGGAAGGCGGCTGCAACTGGCGGCCAAAGCCGGAGAATCGACGCTCCTCTCCATCATTCCTGAAGGCATGGGCAGCAATGCCGCTGAAACCCGCTGGTACTGTGCCCCGCTTTTTGCTCCTGGCGACTCGACTCTGCAGCGCTGGCAGCTTATTAAGAACAAATCAGGAACATCAGGCATGTGGGATATAGGATGGGATGCAGAAGCGCGTCGCGTCATTGTGGTTTCCAAGGCTGGCCAGCGACCGGATTCTCAGGACGCAGCCGACTGATGCTCCGTTTGCCCTGACCCTGCGTCAGGACAACACCGATCGGCTCTACTGTCTGAATGCCCGGGCCGGAGAGCAGGGACTGCACCGCGGCATGGCCTATGCCGATGCACGGGCCTTCTGTCCCGCCCTGCAAAGCCGTCCGGCCGATCCAAGCGCCGATCTGCGGTTTCAGCATGCCCTGGCGCGGTGGGCTTCCCGGTACTGCCCCTGGGTCGGGCTGGAAGGCACGGATGGTCTGGTTCTGAACGTCAGCGGATCGGCACATCTGTTTGGCGGCGAGGCCGCCATGCTGACAGACATGCGCCGACGGCTGAACCGCATGGGGCTGAGCGTGAGGACTGGCCTGGCGGGCACCCGCGGTGCAGCCTGGGCTCTGGCACGTTTTGACGGCGGGACAGCCGAACCGGACCGGATTCTGGAACGTATCGGCGGCCTGCCCGTGGCGGCCCTGCGACTGGAAAAACAGGCTGTTACCGCTCTGCAGCGGCTTGGAATACGCCATGTCGCCGATCTCGCCTCGCTGCCCAGGGCGAGCGTAACCCGGCGGTTCGGTCCGGATGTCATTTTGCGGCTGGATCAGGCTCTGGGAGAGCAGCCGGAAGAAATATCACCGTTGCCGATCAGACCGAACTTTGGCGTGCGCATGACATTGCCCGAACCTGTCGGCCTTAAAGCGGACGTGATGGCCGGTGCCGCCAGGCTGCTCGATCAACTCTGTACAAGGCTGAGGCAGCAGGAAATGGGCGCATGGATTCTGTGCCTGACACTGCACCGGGTCGACCGGAACAGCCGGAAAATTGAGGTTCGACTCGCCCGTCCGTTAAGGGATCCTGCGCGTCTCCTGCCGCTGTTTGAACGGGGCGTCGATCAGATGGATGCCGGGTTCGGTATTGACGGGCTGCGGCTTGAAGCCACCCAGGTCGAAACCTTGCCGGCGCAGCAGATCGGCCGGGCATCCGTCGCACGCAACGAGCGGCTTGATGATCTGGTTACGCGAATCGGCAACCGGATCGGGCTGGAAAACATTCAGCGGTTTCTGCCTGCCGAAAGTCACATCCCCGAACGCAGCTATCTTATCGCACCTGCCGCCTATTCCGAAGCGGATGGATCATGGGGAACCCTGCGTCCCCGCCCGGTGCGGCTGTTCCCTCCGGAGCCGATTGACGGCACCGCCTCCCGCCCTCCACGGGAGTTTCGCTGGCGCCGCATGCTGCTGACCACCGGTCACACCCGCGGACCGGAGCGCATTGCACCGGAATGGTGGCTGGACGACAGCAACTGGCGGTCGGGACTGCGGGATTACTGGCAGGTTGATACACGGCAGGGGCGACGGCTGTGGCTGTTTCACACCCCGCAAAATCCGGGATGGTTCGTTCAGGGGGAATTCGCGTGACGGACACCGCTCCCCATAATCATTTGCCGACCCCGCCGCGCCGCGGCGCTCCTGAAGCCGCACCGGGAAAAGCGCGATACGCGGAACTGTGCGTGACCACCAATTTCACCTTTCTCACCGGGGCCTCCCATCCCGAAGAAATGGTGGCACGGGCGGCGGCTCTGGGGCTCGAAGCCATCGCAATCACCGATCGCAATTCGCTGGCCGGTGTGGTGCGGGCCTATTCCTCGCTCAGGGAACTTCGACGTGAGGCCGAGGACGCCCTCAGGATTCGCTCACAGCACCGGATCGATTCATGTTCGCGTCAGGAAACCGGCAATCCAACGCCGATCCGGCGTCCCGAAACAGTCAAACTGCCGAGACTGATCGTCGGCTGCCGCCTGGTCCTTCAGGAAGGTTTGGTCGACTGGGTGGCTCTGCCCTGTGACCGCCTGGCCTATCAACGGCTGACCCGGCTGTTGACCCTGGGCAAGCGCCGTGCGGCAAAGGGCGGGTGTCACCTTGACCTGGGCGATCTGCTCAATGGTGTGGCGGGCATGATCCTGATCGCCCTGCCTCGGCACAATGCGCCCGACAAACAGGCGATCACGCAGATCCGGACCGTTGCCCGCCGGTTCCCGGGAAATGTCTTTCTGGGCGCCGCACCGCGTTATGACGGCAATGACCTCGCACATCTTGAGAACTGCGCCCGCCTCGCGCGAAAAGCCGGGGCGCCGATGGTGGCGCTTGGCGATGTGCTGATGCACCACGCAAGCCGCCGACAGCTGGCTGACGTGCTGACCTGCATACGCGAAGGTATCACCATCGATCAGATCGGCACCCGCGCCCTGCTCAATGCGGAACGGCGGCTGAAGGCCGCTGCGGACATGCAGCGTCTGTTTCGCAGTTACCCGGATGCGTTCAGCCTGACGCTGGAAATCGCCGCGCGCTGCCGCTTCTGTCTGAGCGAACTGTCATATGAATATCCCGACGAAACCTCCGAATCCGAAACGCCGCAGCAGCGGCTCAGCCGTCTGGCCTGGACCGGACTGGAGCGGCGTTTCCCTGACGGGTTGCCCCAACGCTACCGGGAAATGGCGGAAAAGGAACTGCGTCTGGTCGAGGAACTGAACTTCGCCGCCTATTTCCTGACCGTCCATGACATCGTGCAGTATGCCCGGTCACAGGGCATTCTGTGTCAGGGGCGCGGATCAGCCGCCAATTCGATCCTGTGTTATGCCCTGGGCATTACCGATGTCTCGCCCGATCAGATTTCCATGGTTTTTGAACGCTTTGTGTCGAGGTATCGGGGGGAACCACCGGATATCGACGTGGATTTCGAACATGAACGCCGCGAAGAGGTGATCCAGCACATCTATCAAAAATATGGCCGCCACCGTGCAGGTCTCTGTGCCACGGTCATCCATTTCCGGTCCCGGTCCGCCATTCGCGAAGTGGGCAAGGTCATGGGGCTCAGTCAGGACATCACTTCCAGTCTGTCAGGGCAGATATGGGGCATGTCCAGTGAAACGGCCAACCCGGTGCAGGTCCGGGAAATGGGGCTGGACCTCAGCAATCAGCGGCTGGCCCAGACCATCCGCCTGATCGGCGAGATCACCGGTTTTCCCCGGCATCTGTCACAGCATGTGGGCGGCTTTGTCATCACCAGGGGGCGTCTCGATGAACTCTGCCCCATCGAAAATGCGGCCATGGAGGACCGGACGATCATCGAATGGGACAAGGACGACATTGATGCGCTGGGCATCCTGAAAGTTGACGTGCTGAGCCTTGGCATGCTCACCTGCATCCGCAAATGTTTTGACCTGCTGGAATTTCATCACGGCCGGCGGCTCAGCATCGCCACCGTACCCCAGGCCGATACCGCGACCTATGACATGCTTTGCAAAGCGGATGCGATTGGCGTTTTTCAGGTCGAAAGCCGTGCACAGATGAGCTTTCTGCCGCGCATGAAACCCCGCGAATTCTACGATCTGGTCATCGAGGTCGCCATCGTCCGCCCCGGGCCCATTCAGGGCGGGATGGTGCATCCCTACATAAACCGGCGTCAGGGGCGCGAAGCCGTTGACCTTCCATCCGAAGAGTTTCGCGGCGTCCTGGGCAAGACACTGGGTGTCCCGCTGTTCCAGGAACAGGCAATGCAGATCGCCGTTGTCGGTGCCGGCTTCAGCCCCGAGGAAGCGGACCGTCTGCGCCGCTCCCTGGCCACGTTTCGCCGCATGGGAACCATCGGTACGTTTCGCGACCGTTTCATCAGCGGCATGCTGCAGAGGGGCTATGAGCCCGATTTTGCCAAACGCTGTTTCGCGCAGATTGAAGGGTTTGGTGAATACGGCTTCCCGGAAAGCCATGCCGCCGCTTTCGCCATGCTTGCCTATGTTTCCGCCTGGCTGAAATGCCACTATCCGGCGGCTTTTGCCTGCGCGCTGCTGAACTCCCAGCCCATGGGATTTTATGCGCCGTCCCAGATCGTGCGGGATGTTCGTGACCATGATATCGAGGTCCGTCCAATCTGCGTCAACAACAGCGCATGGGACAATAGCCTGGAAACCGGCGCCAAAGGGGCTCTGGCGCTGCGGCTTGGGTTCCGGCAGATCAAGGGCCTCCGCGAAGAGGACGCAGCGCGGATCGTTGCCGCCCGCGGCAATGGATACCTCGACCCTGAAAACCTGTGGCTCCGGACCGGCACCAGACCTGCCGTCCTGGAGTTGCTGGCCGAAGCGGATGCCTTTTCGGCAACAGGGCTGACCCGGCGGGAGGCGCTCTGGAAAGTCAGGACCATCCGCGGCCAGATGCCGTTGCCCCTGTTCAGCGACCGGATCGAGGGGGAAGGCATTCGCGAACCCCATGTATCGCTGCCGAAGATGCAACTGGGCGAAGAAGTGGTCGAAGATTACATATCCATGCGTCTGTCCCTGCGCGCCCATCCGATGGAACTGCTGCGGTCGCTGATGCCGGGCCTCACCGTTAATTCCGCACTGCCAACGGCACCGCTGCGGCGGACCAGTGTCTGTGGAATTGTCATCACCCGCCAGCGCCCGGGAACCGCATCCGGCGTGGTTTTCCTGACGCTCGAGGATGAAACCGGCGTCTGCAACGTGATCGTCTGGCCCAAACTCTACAAGCGGTTCCGGCGGATCGTCATGGGCGCGCGTCTGCTTCACGTTACCGGCGAACTGCAGCGTGAAGGTATTGTCGTGCATCTTGTCGCCCGGGAGATCGCTGACATGTCCCATTACCTGACGGACCTGAAACATCTTCCGGATGCGCCGGAAAACGCTGCCGCTACCGGTCGCGACGGCAGCCCGCGTGGCTCCGCCGCGGCAGCCCGCGCCTTTCATCCCCGTGACCAGGCAAAGAAGATTTTTCCGAGCAGGGACTTCCATTAGCGGACCGTGCTCCGCACTACCAAACCCGATTTGATTTGCATTGCATAATGACCGGACCGGCAATCCGGGCTAAGCTGCCCCCGGTAACGCCGACCCCACCGGACTGAAGCCAGCAGAAACGACAGGCGATGACGACGACAGACAGGCCCGCATCAACAAAAACAACCGATCTGCCGCTGCGACCGGCCGACCGACTCGCACGGCTGCAGACGACAGCCAGCTCAGGGCCTACAAATGCTGAATGAAGGTCTTTTGCGCCTCGGGTTCTTTCTGGCGATATTCTGTGTCCTGGCAATTCTGGAAACCGCATATCCGCGCCGCACGCGGCGCCTGACGCGGAAACGCCGATGGACCGCCAACTGGACGCTGGTGCTTGCCGATACGCTGCTGCTGCGCCTGATGGCGCTTGCTCTGCCGCTCCTGGCCATTGGCGCGGCGGTGGACGCCGCCTCACGCGGCTGGGGGCTGTTCAATATCCTCGACCTGTCCTGGGCCACGAACCTCATCCTGACGGTTCTGGTTTTTGACCTGCTGATATGGGCACAGCACGTCCTGATGCACAAAGTCCCGTTCCTGTGGCGGTTTCATCAGGTCCACCATTCCGATGAAGACATCGACGTAACCACCGCTATCCGCTTTCATCCAGTTGAGATCGCACTTTCCATGCTGGTGAAAATCGGCGCCGTCTATCTGCTGGGCGCTTCGCCGCTTGCGGTACTCGTGTTTGAAATCGTCCTGAACGGCTCTGCGATGTTCAATCACTCGAACCTCAGGCTTTCCGAGCGGGCGGATTCCTTCTGGCGCAAAATCGTCGTTACTCCGGACATGCACCGCGTGCATCATTCGACGCTCCGGGCAGAGCACGACAGGAATTACGGCTTTTGCCTCTCGATATGGGACCGCATCTTCAAAACCTATCTCGCGCAGCCTGCGTCCGGTCACACCGGGATGAAAATCGGCCTGCGATGGCAGGACGGGCACAGTTCGCGGATTGGCTGGCTTCTGACCCTGCCATTCCAACGCCGGTCCAGCGGAAGCTGAACGGACGGTCTACCCGCACCCTCCACCCGAAACCCCGCCGCTGCCAATGGATCCAGGACATGAAACGACTGATTGTAATGCGCCACGCAAAATCCAGCTGGGCGGAGTCAGGGGTCAGGGACTTCGACCGGCCACTGAACGGACGCGGCGAACGCAGCGTGCCGCTGATCGGCCGCTGGCTGCAGGATCGGGATGCGATCCCGGACGGCGCACTGGTTTCTGCTTCGCTGCGCACCCGGCAGACCCTGACCCTGCTCGCGGATGTACTGGGCGAAATCCGGGCAGATCTCAGGCCCGATCTCTATCTGGCCGAAAGTGAAGTGATCCTGCAGACGATCCGCACATCCGCTTTCGCCGAAACCCTGCTGATCCTGGCGCATCAGCCAGGTATCGGCGAATTCGCCGCCCGCATCCTGCGGCAGAAACCCACGCAGGAAGGCTTCGCGCGATACCCGACGGCTGCAGCCGCAATCATCGACCTTGACATTGCCAACTGGGCAGATCTCGGCTGGGCCGGAGGGGAACTGAGCGCATTCGTCGTGCCGCGCCAGCTTGACGCAACCGCAAACTGATACCTTTCCCCGGTTTGACCGAAACGGCAAACCGATCCGGGCAAGCGCGTCAAACAGAACCGGATTCTGCACGTTTTGGTCTGGACGGGACAGGCGTTCGCGCAGAAACTTTCCATGCTGATGAAATGCGGGGGGAAGATGCGCAGAATTGTGGTAACCGGGGGCACCCGCGGAATTGGGGCGGGCGTGGCCGCCGTGCTGGCGGAAGCCGGTTGCGAGGTGATTGCCGCCAGTGTTTCACAGGCGGAGATCGATACATTCTCCGGACCGGACGGGATCGAATGCCGGCTGCTTGACGTGACCGACGACGCCTCGGTTGCCGCACTGTTTTCCGGCCTCGACCGGCTCGACGGACTGGTCAACTGTGCCGGCATTCTCAGCCGCGGCCGGGAATACGAAATCGACGTGTTCCGGCGCGTGCTCGAGGTCAATCTGACCGGGACAATGCGCTGTTGCCTTGCTGCCCATCCGCTTCTGGCCGAGTCCGGCGGGGCGATTGTCAACACCGCCTCGATGCTCAGCACCTTCGGCGGTCCGCTGGTCCCGGCCTATTCCGCCTCCAAGGGCGGGGTGGCGCAGCTGACCAAGGCTCTGGCGGGGAATTGGGCATCGGTCGGCATACGGGTCAACGCCGTTGCACCCGGCTGGATCGAGACGGAAATGACTCAGGGCCTGCGGGATGCGCCCGAGCGCGAAGCGGCGATCCTCGCACGGACGCCGCTCAACCGCTGGGGCAAGCCGGCGGAGGTCGGTGCCCTGGTTAAATGGCTGCTGTCCGAAGAAGCGAAATTCGTCACCGGATCGGTCTACCCGGTCGATGGTGGCTACCTGGCAATGTAAGGAGATGAAGAATGGCTGACGGAGACGAAACGGCGGACACGTCGCGCATGCCGTACCAGCTGCCCTTTCCGAAAGAGGCGCTGGACGAAATCGTGGTTCCGGACGCGGTGCCGGAGGATGACCGGCTTTGGGTCCCTCAGGCGGAAAATGTCTGGTTCCGCCCCCTGTGCCTGAACCGGTCGCAGGGCTACTGGATGAACCTGCTCAAGGTGAAAAAGGCCGGAGTGCTGTCGCGTCACCGCCATCCGCAGCCGGTGCACGGCTATGTGATCAAGGGGCGATGGCACTACCTCGAACATGACTGGATGGCGGAAGTCGGGTCATACGTGTTCGAACCGCCGGGAGAAACCCATACCCTCGTCGTGCCGGACGGGGTCGAAGAGATGATTACCTATTTTCAGGTCAACGGCGTGATGTGTTACGTTGATCCGTGGGGCAGGGTGACCGGTTACGAAGACGTGTTCACCAAGATCGACCTGTGCCGCAAGCACTTCACCGAGGTCGGTCTCGGGGCGGACTATGTGGAGCGCTATATCCGCTAGACTGCGGGTGTCCGTCGGCGGCAGGCCGGACCACCGGACCGTGCGGAGGCACGGGCCGGAGGTCCGGATCCGCCGCAGGACAGAGCTAGAGTATCGGAGCGCAGAGACGGGCGACAGGCGCGCCGATCCGTATTCCGCGCCGCTGTTTTGCCAGGGGAGTCTCATACAGGTGCGCGTTGCCGAAATCCTCTTCCAGCATTGCAGCCACCTCAGCGGTAAACCCCTGGTCGAAAAACACCGCCGCCACTTCGAAGTTCAGCCGGCATGACCGGTTGTCGAGGTTGATCGTGCCGATTGCGGCGATGTCGTCATCGACCACGAAGACCTTCTGATGCAGGAAGCCGGTGTCATACCGCAGGATTTTGGCGCCCGCCGCACGCACTTCGTCGAAATATGCAAAAGCGGCGAGCCAGACGACCCTGTGGTCAATCCCATCGGGCACGAGAATGCGCACGTCCACGCCGCGCAGTGCCGCCAGTTTGAGGGCCGTCAGAATGTCCACGTCAGGAACAAAGTACGGTGTAGCGATCCAGATCCGGCTTCTGGCCGAGGCGATGGCATTGCAGAAGTAGAGCGTTCCGGTTTCCTGATCATCGCCGGGGCCGGAGGCAAGAACCAGCCCACGTGTGTTTGATCCGGTCTGAACGGGTGTCCAGTTGAGCGCCTCCCCAAGCAGTTCGTTGGTTGCCCAGTACCAGTCTTCGGCAAACACCAGCTGCAGCTGGCTGACCATCGGGCCGGCAATCCGGCAGTAGGTGTCGCGCCAGTGGCCAAATTTCGGATCGCGTCCCATATACTCATCGCCGACATTCAGCCCGCCGACAAAGCCGGTGGTGCCGTCGGTAATGACGATCTTCCGGTGGTTGCGGAAATTGACCTGAAAGCGGTTGGCGGAGCGGCGCAGGGAATGGATGTCATGCACCTCGACACCGCCGCTGCGAAGCTCGTGCCAGAAGGCCCGCGGGGTGCTGGCGCAGCCGATGGCATCATAGAGCAGACGGACGCTGAGACCGTCGCGTGCCCGGGCGATCAGCCGGGCTTTCAGATCCCGTCCAAGTTCGTCGTCATGTATGATGAAATACTGCACGACGATGTAATGCTGCGCCCGGTCGATCGCATCGAAAATCGCACCGAACGTGGCGTCACCGTCAACCAGAAGGTGGACCTCATTTCCGGAAACGATCGGTACTTCCGCCAGACGGCAGAATGCGGTTTCCGCGGGCCGCCGGCTTCCGTCGCCATCGTCATGTCCGGTGTGCTGGTCGAACATTGCCTGAATCCGGTCTGCCGCGTCCCGGCGTGCCGAAATGTAACCACGGTATCGCGAATGCCCGAGGAAGAGATATGCGGGTACAGCGAAATGCGGTGCCGCAAGCAGAAACACTACCCAGCCAATCGATCCCTGGGGGGTACGGCTTTGGTTGATTGCGCGAAAGGCAAACAGGATTGCGACCGCCTCCATTGCGATAAAAAAGAACGTTACCAAGACTGCATACATCGGTTGGTCCCACTGCCTCCCTAATTCCCTGCCCCAGGGTGATTCGTACTTTGCACGGCCAAAGTGCCGTGGTTCCACAACCCTATAGCGAATTTTCCCGGCTGGGCATCCTTCAACGGGACTGACCTCGCCGGAGGCGGCGCTTTTGCGCGAAGACACCACAAATTCGCATGTGCACATGCGGCAAAATACCAGCAATTGAACAAGAAATCAGCAGGAAGTTTGAAGGTTATATTGCAATGCAATATTTCCCTTGCGTGGCGGCATCAACGGGTACACTCTGTCCTTGGGTGAGCGGTTCGGACCGCAACGGCGAATCCGGACAGCCTCGCGAGGGTAAGATGGTGTGTTGTAACGAGTTCCTGAGTTTTTGCTGATCCGTCACGTCCGGGCTGTATTCGGCGATGACAAACGACCCGCGTCATGTACCGGCGCGCCGCTGCGGCGAAGGGTTGCTTCAAGACTGCATGAGTTCCGGCGGGAGTGTCCGTTGACCTGCTGCCTCAGTCAAACCAGCGTCGCTGCGCGCCTCGCCGGGTATAACGAGTATTCGCTCCACGCAGGAGCCGACATTGGCATACCCGGCCCAGGCCGGGTATTTGCCGTTGGTGATGCCGGTGTTCGCCATTGCCAAATCCCAGGATCGTCTTTTTCGCGTGCCGTTCAACCAGCCGCCGCAACAAACGCAATCCCCTGACAGGCGATATTCACGGCGTCCTCCTGGCAGGTCGTTGCCGCCCGTCCGCGATCTCTCCGTGCCACAACACTCGGGTGACCCGTCCTGCAACAATGCTCTGACGGCCCGCCCGCGACATCCGGCACGGGCGCGGCATCGGTGCGTCCGACGTCAGTATTTCGAAGGCACGTAAAGTTCCGGCGGCAACACGGCCCGCTCATAGTTCGGATTGAAGACCCGGTCGGGCAGGTGGATCTCTTCGCTCTCCACCGGTCCATAGGGGATCTGTTTCAGGAAATGGTCGATGCAGTTGAGACGGGCACGCTTCTTGTCGTTCCCCTCGACGATGTACCACGGAGCCTCGGGGATGTTGGTGCGGGCAAAGGTCTCTTCTTTCGCCTTGGTGTAGTCTTCCCAGCGAACGCGGCTTTGCAGGTCCATGGGGGAAAGCTTCCACTGTTTCAGCGGGTCGTGGATCCGCATCAGGAAGCGCATCTGCTGTTCCTCGTCGGTGATCGAGAACCAGTACTTGATCACCCTGATCCCGGAACGCACCAGCATGCGCTCAAATTCCGGTACGTCGTGAAAGAACTGCTCGACCTGGTCCTCGGTCGCAAACCCCATCACCCGTTCGACCCCTGAGCGGTTGTACCATGAGCGGTCAAACAGAACGATTTCACCACCCGCAGGCAGGTGCGGTACATACCGCTGGAAATACCACTGCGTTCTCTCCCGGTCGGTTGGCGCCGGCAGGGCGACGACGCGGGCAACCCGTGGATTCAGGCGCTGGGTGATGCGCTTGATGACGCCGCCCTTGCCGGCCGAGTCGCGGCCCTCGAAAATGACGACAATCTTCTCTTTCGTGTGCTGCACCCAGTCCTGGAGTTTTATCAATTCCGACTGAAGCGCCAAAAGCTGGCGGAAATAGTCTACCCGGGGGATGCTCGGTGGATGGGATTTTCGGTAGATCCTGCGGATTTCCATCGACAGAGCCGGTTCGGAAATCTCCAGTTCATAGTCTTCATCGAGTGAATCGGCCAATTCAGCCTCGAGCCAGTCCAGTCCCGGTTTATCGCTGTCGTGATGGTCATCCATGCCGCGTTCCCCTGTGCAACCACCCCTCCATTACCGATCGGGGCCGCCGACGAAAGTGAATGTTTTTTGACAGGTCATCCGCCTGTCCGTTCAACCCGATTGGCCCGGAAAACGGCTCTCCTGCGGGCCGACTTTGCCGCCGGCTGTGCCGGGAAATGCGGCGGATCGTCCGTCGACGCGGCAGTCGCCGGCCCGGCAAACGTTCACGGCCCGGGGGTGGCCCGCTCGCCAAAGATGGCGGATCCGACCCGGACATGGGTCGCACCGCAGGCGATCGCGGTCTCGAAATCCCCGGACATGCCCATGGACAGACCCTCGAGGCCGTTGCGGGCAGCACATTCGCGCAGCATCCGAAAATGCGGCACGGGATCTTCGTCGGCCGGAGGGATCGCCATCAGGCCATAGATCGGCAGGTCAAATTCCGTGCGGCAGCTGTCCAGGAACCGGTCAAGACCGTCCGGATCGATCCCGGCCTTCTGCGGCTCCCTGCCGGTGTTGACCTGAACGAAAAGGGTAGGGCACCGGCCCCGGTTCTGCACCGCCTGGGAGAGTTTGCGCGCAAGACTTTCCCGGTCGAGACTGTGAATCGCCTGAAAGAGTTCCAGTGCCCGGTTGAGCTTGTTTGTCTGCAACGGACCGATGAGATGCAGTTCGATCCCGTCGAACTCCGCTTGAAAGTCCGGCCACCTGCCAAAGGCTTCCTGGACGCGGTTTTCGCCGAAAACCCTTTGTCCCTGTTCAAGCACCGACCTGACGCGGTCCGCCGGCTGCACTTTGGAAACCGCGATCAGTTTTACCCCGCCGGCATCGCGTCCGGCATCGGTGACGGCCTGGGCAAGGCGGGATTGAATCGAGGCAAGTGTCATGGGACCGTCCAGGGTTCGCTGTTCTGCCCTGTCTAGCCGCACCGCGGGCAAACGAAAACCCCGCAGCCCAAAAAGGAAAAGGCGGACCGGAGGTCCGCCTTCCCGAAGTAGAGATCCTGTAAGGGATCAGAACGACATTTTGATACCGAAGTCGCCGCGCTGGTTGCCGTTGTACGTGCGGACGATACCGCCGTTAACGGAAGCGCCGCCACCGAGGTCGTAAGCAGCGGTCAGACCGTAGGAGTCGGAACCGTTACCAACGGTGTCATCGTCGGTCGAGATCTTCTCGCCGTCGTAACCCTTGGCAGTCAGCAGCTTGGAGTAGTAGGCGCCAACCGTGAAGGCGTCGTAACCGGCAGTACCACCAACGTGGATCGTGTCGAGTTCTGCGTCGTCTGCTTCAGCTGCAGTGTAAACTACGCCGAAGGAGAAGTTGCTGTAGCCAACCGACATGCTTGCGGAGAACTGGTTGCCGCCAGGAACTTCGGTTTCCGAAGCCAGAACCGGCACGAGAACCTCGGTGCCGTCAGCGAGCGTTGCGGTGGTGTACGAAGCGTCAGCGAACGAGGTGAACTCAGCGAAGCTGTTGTAACCCAGGCCTGCGCCGAGTTCCCAGTCGCCGTAGCTGCCGGCCCAGCCGCCACCAACAACGATGTCACGCAGGGTGCGGTCGGACGAAACCGAGATGCCGAAGCCCATGATGTCGAAGTCGTAACGGACGGTCGGGCGTGCGTTCGGGTTGTTCGCGAACTGCAGGCTGTCGTCGTTGTCGAAACCACCACCGTTCGAGAAGAACGGAGTTTCGTTCTGATCGGACAGACCGGTCAGCGAGAGGTTGCCCGGAACGTCGCCAACCCAGTTTTCGTCAGCACCGGCGGTGTCGCCGAAGGTCAGGGTACCGAAGTTGCCGGAAACAAATGCCGAACCTGCTTTACCGGCAGCGCCGTTTACGGAGTTGTCAGCGCGGACGCTGGCACCGAAGGTGATGCCGCTGTCGGTTTCACCGGTCATGTTGACGCCGAAACGGACACGCGAAGTGGTGGTCAGCTCGGACCCTTCGTTGATGCCGCCTTTTGCGTCCTTGTCATACAACAGACCCAAACGTGCGTCTCCGAAGAGGGAGATGCCCTGGGCCGAAGCCATGCCGCCGAGCAGGAGTGCTGCGGAGGCGGTCGTTGCGAAGAGAACCGTTTTCATCGCTTAATCCTCATTGTTTCTTGTTTGAAACCTGTCTCAAACCCGGTTTATCCGGATCAGATGCCCTTTCTTCATCCAAACGGGTCCATCCGGTCAAGCAGTTGGGATATCCCGCTTTCTTTTGACTCGCATATTGATGCAGCTTTGCCACACTGCGGGTCGGGTGCCCGGGGCGGGCGGAGCGCGGGCGGAATACCCCATTATGCTTTATACTTGCCGACCCTGCATCGAGACTTTACACACCTGCAGACATCATCTCCAGGGACAATGACCGCCTCGTGACCAGGAACCGTGCACTACCGTTGATTCTTCTGCTGGCCGGAGTGTGGAGCGGCCTGTCGGGATGCAATTACGCAGTGGGAACCAATGCCGAGGAGCGTGAAAGCCTGCGCCTGCAGCGCCAGCAGCGTGACATGGGGCAGAACCCCAATTCATTCTTCGATCTGTTCATCAAGCAGCCGGACCCGGACCGCGGTGTCGCGGTCAACCGCTACCTGTGGGAGGCCGCCCTCGATACCGTCGCGTTTCTGCCCCTGGATACCGCGGATCCGTTTTCCGGTCTGATCATCACCGGCTGGGGGCAGGTTGCCAACGCCGGTTCCTACCGCGTTACGATATATATTTCCGATCCGGCGCTGGACGCCCGATCCCTCAAAGTCGCGGCCTACCGGATGCAGGGGGGGCGCGCCGTTGCGGTGTCCACCGAGGAAAACCGCAAGCTGGAAGACTCGATCCTGACGCGGGCTCGCCAGATCCGGATTCAGGACACCATCCGCATCTGACGGTCCTGGCCCGCCCCCTGGATCGGAACACTCAGGAGAGAGAATAGCCGCCATGTCGCGATACAATGCCCGCGAGGTTGAGCCAAAGTGGCAGAAGGCCTGGGAGGACGCAGCCGTATTTCGTGCGACCCGTGACCGGGACCGGCCCAAGTACTACGTGCTGGAGATGTTCCCCTATCCGTCGGGGCGCATCCATATCGGGCACACCCGCAACTACACCATGGGTGATGTGATCGCGCGCTACAAATTGGCGCAGGGTTTCAACGTCTTGCATCCGATGGGGTTCGACGCCTTCGGAATGCCCGCCGAAAATGCTGCGATTGAAAACGGCGTTCATCCGGGCGACTGGACCTACCGCAACATCGACACCATGCGCACCCAGATGAAGCCGATGGGCTTCTCGATCGACTGGTCGCGTGAGTTTGCAACCTGCGACCCGGAATACTATGCCCAGCAGCAGGCGCTGTTCATCGACATGATGGAAGCCGGTCTGATCTACCGCAAGGCTGCGGTGGTAAACTGGGACCCGGTAGACCAGACCGTGCTCGCAAACGAACAGGTGATCGACGGCAAGGGCTGGCGTTCCGGTGCTCCGGTGGAACGCCGCGAACTGACCCAATGGTTCTTCGCCATTTCCGACATGGCTGAGGAACTCCTCACGGCCATCGACGGGCTCGAAGCATGGCCGGAGAAGGTCCGCACCATGCAGCGCAACTGGATTGGCAGGAGCCAGGGCCTGCAGTTCGGGTTCGAAACCATCGGTGCCCCCGAAGGATTTGCGCGGCTCGACGTCTATACCACCCGCCCGGACACGCTGCTCGGCGCGGGATTCGCGGCGATCTCTCCCGATCATCCGCTGGCGAAGGCGCTGGAGAGCAACCCGGAGATCGCGGCATTCAATGCCGAATGCCGCCGCATGGGCACCTCCGAGGAAGAACTGGAAACAGCGGAGAAAAAAGGCTTCGACACCGGCGTACGGGTTCGGCATCCGCTCGATCCCTCCTGGGAACTCCCGGTCTACATCGCCAACTTCATTCTGATGGACTACGGGACCGGCGCCATCTTCGGATGCCCGGCCCATGACCAGCGCGACCTCGATTTTTCCCGAAAGTACGGTCTTCCGGTGATCGACGTTTTCAAGTCGTCGGAATCGGCTCCCGATGTTGCGAAAGAGGCATATGTGCCATTAAAGTCACAGCCGGTGACCTACATCCGCGGCTTCGCCGGCGAAAAGGTCATGACCGGCGACGAAGCGGTCGCAGCGGCCGTCGCGTTTTGCGAGGAAGCCGGGATCGGTACCGGTGTGACCAAATACCGCCTGCGCGACTGGGGAATCAGCCGCCAGCGCTACTGGGGCTGCCCGATTCCGATGATCCACTGCGAAAGCTGCGGGATCGTGCCGGAAGACAAGGCCAACCTGCCGGTGCGCCTGCCGGATGATGTCACGCTTGACCGGCCAGGAAATCCGCTTGAGCACCATCCCACCTGGCGACATACGGCCTGTCCCAAATGCGGCGGCGCAGCGACGCGGGAAACCGATACCATGGACACCTTCGTCGATTCGTCGTGGTATTTTGCGCGGTTCACGTCGCCGCGTGCGGAAACGCCGACCGTCGCCGAAGACGCCGCCTACTGGATGAACGTCGACCAGTATATCGGCGGTGTCGAGCATGCCATTCTGCACCTGCTCTACAGCCGCTTCTTCGCCCGCGCCATGCATATGACCGGACATCTTCCCGCCGGGGCGATCGAGCCGTTTGACGCGCTCTTCACCCAGGGCATGGTCACCCACGAAACCTATTCGACCAGAAATGCGGCCGGCCGCACGATCTGGCACACGCCGGACGAGGTCGTCCGAACCGAAACCGGCGCGACCCTTGCGGACGGTACTCCCGTCAAAGTCGGTCCGTCGATCAAGATGTCGAAATCGAAGAAGAACGTCGTCGATCCCGAGGACATCATCGAAGCCTATGGCGCAGATACCGCCCGATGGTTCGTCATGTCGGATTCTCCGCCCGAACGGGATGTCGAATGGACCGCTTCCGGCGCGGAATCCGCCTGGAAACACCTGCAGAGGGTCTGGCGGCTGACGGTCGAGATCGCGGCGGAACGGGAGCGGAGCGCCGGCGGTCCTGAGGCCGCCGCCGGTGAGGAGGCGCTCTCGCTGCTCCGCGCTGCGCACCGGGCCATCCGCGACGTGACCGCCGATATCGAGGGCTTTTCCTTCAACCGCGCCGTGGCGCGTCTGTACGAACTGACGAATGCCATCGCCAAGGCGTCGCCAGAAGCCCCGGGCATGACGGAGGCGCGGGCATTCGCCATGCGCACCATGGCCCAGCTGATGGGGCCGATGGTTCCCCATCTGGCGGAGGAGGTCTGGGCCCGGCTCGGAGGAGAGGGCCTCGTCGTCCGCGCCGCGTGGCCGGTGGCCGACCCGGCGCTGCTTGTCGAAAGCAGCGTGATCCTTCCGATTCAGATCAACGGCAAACGGCGCGGAGAGATATCCGTTCCCGCCGATGCAGACACCGGCGCCGTCGAGGCAATGGTGCTTGCCGATCCGCTGGTGGTCAGGGCGCTGGACGGGGCGACCCCGCGGCGGCTAATCGTGGTGCCGGGCAGGATCGTGAACGTTGTAATGTGAGGATGGACGGGTGAATGCGGTCGCCTGATCGACGGCGTTTTCTGACTCTGGGCACCGCCTGCATCGGCGCAGGCGTGCTCGCGGGGTGTGGATTTGAACCGCTCTATGGCGAGGGAACGGCTGCGGAACTTGGTCAGGGTCGCATTGCCGTCGGTCCCCTCGAGGGGTTCGCCGGATACGACTGTCGCCAGCGTCTGGTTCGGCTCCTGGGCGAAGCGGAAAATCCCACGCATCTGCTCGAAGTGAACCTCGCGATCGACGTGGAAAGTGTCGCGCTGACCCAGGACAACATTCAGACCCGGTACCGCGTGGTTGGCGACGCGGGCTATACCCTGCGACCGCTGTCGGGTTCGGGGGAGATCCTGCGCGGGCGCACCGGCGCACTTTCCGGCTATTCGTCTCCGGACAATTCTGCCGGTACCGCGTTTGCCACCGAAGTCGCCCGCCAGGATGCGATTCGCCGTGTTGCGGTGCTGCTGGCCGAACGGATCGCACTGGCACTGTCCCTAAGGGCGGGGGAGTGGGCAGTGTGAAGCTGACGGGCCGGGACGCCGCGCGGTATTTCGACCGGCCGGATACGGGGGCTGCCGGGGCACTGCTCTTCGGCGCCGACGCGATGCAGGTGTCGCTGAAGCGGCGGGCGCTGGTAGAAAACCTCGTCGGTGAGAACGCCGGTGGGGAAATGCGCATCACCCGGATTTCCGGCCCTGACCTGACCCGCGACCCGGCGGCACTGCTCGATGCCGTTAAGGCCGTGGGGTTTTTCCCGGGCCCAAGGGCCGTCGTTGTTGAAGGCGCAGGCGACAGCCATGTTGCCTGCATTGCATCGGCGCTCGACGGCTGGCAGCCGGGAGATGCCGCGATGGTGCTGACGGCCGGCAACCTCACGCCGCGCTCAAAACTGCGAAAGCTGTTCGAAACCGCGCCGACCGCCTTCGCGATCGGCATCTATGCTGACCCGCCCGGCCGTGAGACGATCATCGCGGCACTGAAAAAGCACGGTGTCGCGGAAATTCCGCACGACGTCATTCTGGATCTCGAAGCACTTGCGCAAAGTCTTGATTCGGGCGCCTTCAGCCAGTTCCTCGAAAAACTGGCGCTCTACAAACGCGGCGACAGTACTCCGCTGACGGCAGCCGACATCGCGGAATGCGCGCCCATGCAGCCGGGAGCCGAGGCCGATGCGCTGGTGAACCTTGCCGCGGATGGACGCGCCGACGATCTCGCGCGCGAGTTCGCGCGGCTCGGTGGCCAGGGTGCGACGGCAACCGGTCTGACAATCGTCGCTGCCCGGCATTTTCGGACGCTTCACGCGGCATCGCTCGATCCGTCCGGTGCCGAAACCGCGCTGGCCCGCGCGAGGCCTCCCGTGTTCGGGCCAAGGCGCAGCCGCATGGCGGCGCAGGTCCGCAACCTCGGGTTGGCCAGGATCGAGACGGCGCTCGATCTGATCATGGATGCCGAACTGCGGCTCAGGTCGGGGCGACCAACACCGGGACTGGCGCTAGTAGAACGTCTTTTCGTCAGAATTGCCACGCTCGGCAGGCGCTGACTTCCCGTTGTAAGAGACGGATCAAGTGATATGCTGTTCCGGCTTCTGTGGGTAAATTAGTACAGACGGTCATTAACTAACTCGGCAAAGAACTGCCTGTTTGGCCGCGTAGTTTGGTGCGTCCGGTTGCTCCGCAGGGCAATTCTGCTAACGTTTTGTAAAGTAGTACGACCTTCCTGGGGGGCTGGCATGGCTGGTGAAGACAACAAAATCGTTGGTGACAACGACAACAATACACTGCGGGGAACTGACCGGAACGATCTGATTCAGGGTCTGTCCGGCGATGATTCCCTCTTCGGTTACGGGGGACTCGACCGGCTTCTGGGCGGGAGCGGTGACGACTTTCTGTATGGCGGCCTCGGTGCGGACGAATTGCTGGGCGGCCCTGGCAGCGACCGGGTACTCTATCGCGATTCCTCCGCGGGCGTCGTCGTCGACCTCAGGGACCCTTCCCGCAATACCGGTGAAGCAAGGGGGGATACCTATGCTTCCATCGAGAACATCAGTGGTTCCACCTACGATGACAAACTCTATGGCACCGACGATGCCAACATCATTTTCGCCGGCTTCGGAAAAGACACGCTTCTGGGACGTGGCGGCGGTGATCTGTTGTTTGGCGGCGAGGACGACGACCTGCTTCAGGGCGGCGACGGCAACGATTTCCTTAACGGCGGCGGCGGTGCTGACGAACTCAAGGGCGGCAGCGGGATAGACGCGGCGGTCTACTGGGCTGCCCGCAGCGCGGTCACCGCGGACCTTGCCAATGCGGCGCGCAACACCGGCGAAGCGGTGGGAGATACCTACTTTGGTATCGAGGACCTCTCCGGTTCCAATCACAACGACGAACTCGCCGGTGACGCGCAGCAGAACAAGATTTTCGGCCGGGACGGCAACGACACGATTTTTGGCCGCGACGGCAACGACACCATTCTCGGCGAGGAAGGCGACGACATTCTGCTTGGTGGCGACGGCGACGACTACCTGAGCGGCGGTGAAGGTGCCGATGATCTGCAGGGCGGAACCGGCATGGACCGGGCAACCTATTTTCAGTCCGAGACAGGTGTGTCGATCAGTCTGCTTGACCCGGGTTCCAACACCGGAATCGCTGCCGGTGACACCTATTCGGGAATCGAGGGGCTGGTCGGCTCCGATTTCAACGACATCATTTCCGGCGACGGCGGCGACAACGAACTCATTGGCCGTCTCGGCGACGACATTCTTCAGGGACGCAAGGGCAACGATTTGCTCGAGGGCCGCGAAGGCAACGACCGCATGACCGGCAGCGCCGGTGATGACATCCTTGATGGCGGTGCCGGTGCCGATGAACTGTTTGGCGGCGACGGAATGGACCTTGCCTCGTACCAGGATTCCGGCAGTGCGGTCGAGGTCGATCTGGTGAACACCTCCGGCAACACCGGCCATGCCGCTGGAGACACCTTTACCTCGATCGAGGGGTTGATCGGCAGTGACTACGATGATGTGCTGCGCGGGACCGACACCAGAAACAGCCTTTATGGCGGAATTGGTGCTGACACGATCCGTGGCCGTAATGGCAGCGACACGCTGGTCGGCGGTGGCGGAAACGACATTCTCGTCGGCGGCAACGGCACCGATATACTCAATGGTGGTTTCGACGCTGACAGCCTCGATGGCGGCAGAGGCTGGGATACCGCGACTTATGCAGACGCGGTGGCAGCCGTACGGGTCGACCTCAAGGATCTGTCGCTGAACACCGGCGAGGCCAAGGGTGACACCTACACCGATATCGAAGTGATCGAAGGGACGGCATTCGATGACTTCCTTCGCGGCAGCGACAAGGCGGACGGCTTCATCGGCGGCGACGGCAATGACGTGCTGCGCGGCCGCAAGGGCAGCGATGACATCAGCGGCGGCCGCGGGGACGACACCCTGATTGGCGCCGAAGGACGGGATGTGCTGAATGGCGGCCTTGGTGCCGACATGATGGACGGCGGCAACGGTGTTGATACCGCAACCTACGAAGATGCTTCTTCCGGAGTAAGGGTTGACCTCGCCGGAGGTTTCGGCGACGCCGGCGAAGCCGACGGCGATACGCTCGTCGGCATTGAGGTGTTGGTCGGGTCCGCGTTCGACGACGTGCTTCGTGGAAGCGACAAGGCGGACACGCTCCAGGGTGGCGCCGGAAATGACACGCTGCGCGGTCGCATCGGTAGCGACGAACTGTCGGGTGGTGCGGGCGATGACATTCTGATCGGCGGCAAGGGCGCGGACCTGTTAACCGGCGGCGCCGGCGCCGATGAGATGTCCGGTGAGGAGGGCACGGACATCGCGCTTTATTCCGACGCCGCCTCGGGTGTGGTCGCGGACCTCGCGGATTCCTCGGGCAATACCGGTGATGCCGCCGGAGATACCTACACCGGGATCGAAGGGCTCGCCGGATCTGAATTCGATGACACGCTGAACGGCGATGCGTTCGACAACATCTTCTACGGGGGGGACGGAAACGACGTTCTGCGCGGTCGTGGCGGCGCGGATACGTTCGTCTTCGCGGATCTGCCGTCCTCCGGCAATGTCGATACCATCATCAAGTTCGTTTCCGGCGAAGATGAAATTGCCATCGATGCCTCCGTGTTTACCGGCCTTGATACCGGCAGTCTCGATGATGACGAGACCACGCCGCTCGACGACGATGCCTTCGTTGTCGGCACCGAGGCAACTACGGCGGAGCAGAGGATCATCTACGATGAAACCGACGGAAGTCTCTATTATGACGCCGATGGTGTCGGCGGCGCGGACGCCGAACTCTTTGCCTCTCTGGGGGCGGGAACAGTGCTTGTCGCGTCCGACATCGGCCTCTTCATCACCTGACGCCAAAGGGATCCGGCGCTGACCGCGCCGGTGTCGCCGCTGACTCGATCCGAAAGAAACAAGGGGCCCGGAGGGATCAATCCTCCGGGCCCCTGGCATGTTGAACGGTAAGGATCCGTGCGTGTCGGATCGGATCAGTTGGTATCGTCGGCCTCATCATCGGAGTCGGGGTCATGGCCTTCATCCCCCTCGGCGATACCCTGACCGCGCGAAGCCGCGGCCGCAGCCGGCGGCAGGAAAGACGCAACTGCGGCTGCCGAAGCAGGACCCGATACCTTGATGTTCATGTCGGTCTGCGGGAACGGGATCGAAATGCCCTCGGCGTCGAACCGTTCCTTCACCTGACGTGTCAGGTCCCAGTAGACCGCCCAATAGTCGGCACTGCGTACCCAGGGGCGGCAGATAAAGTCAACCGAACTCGCATTGAGCACATTGACCCGGATCACCGGTTCCGGCTCGGGCAGAACCTTGGGATGGGAGAGGACCACCTCCTCGAGCACATGCTGTGCCTTCTCGATCGAGTCGCCGTACCCGATGCCGAATGTCAGATCGACACGGCGGGTCTCGCTGGCCGTCACGTTGGTGATGACATTGCCCCACACCTTCGAATTGGGCACGACGATCACCTGGTTGTCCGGTGTGGTCACCATGGTGGAAACGATCGAGACGGATTTGACCGTGCCGGCCACCCCACCGATATCCACATAGTCACCCTCGTCAAACGGCCGGTTGATCATGATCATCAGACCGGCGGCGAGATTGCCGAGCGTATCCTGCATCGCAAAGGCGATGATGAAGGATGCACCGCCGACCAGGGCGAATACCGGCGTGATGTCAACGCCGAGCGCCGAAAGCACGATCATCAGGCCGACAGCCACGGTTACCCAGTAGATGACGAAGACAATGAAGGTCTGCAAGAGTTTCGAAAGGTTCGGGACCCGTTCCAGTCCCCGGCGGGCGAACCCCCGTACCACCCGCGCGGCGACGAGCAGCGCGAGGAACGAACCGACTACCACGGTCAAGCGGATTGCCAGCCGGATGCCGCCGTCCATCGACGTGGCCCAGCCAAGTGCCTGGGTCGCCAGAGTCTTGTAATCGGCGTTGCGCTTTTCCTCGACGATGATGGCATTGCGGTAACTCCGGTAGGACGCAATCGTCGCCTCATCGCCACCCTTCTTCGCCCAGTTGTCGAGTACGGCACTGAACCGCTGGAACATGAGGTTTCGCTTTTCCGTTGCCGCAACGACGCTCTCGCGGGCTGCCGCGGCGATCGCCTCGTCTTCCGACATCGCGCGGACCTGATCCGCCACCAGTGCCTCGGTCGCGTCCTTGACGATCCCGAGCCATGTGTCCGCCAGAGCGGAGAGGTCGTCCGTAGTCAGAGGAATCAGGTAGAGTGTGAAAGCGTCGAGATCGGTTTCCGGGTCGGTCAGCGGAGCGGGAAATGCAGGAGCTTCGGGCTCGGCGGCCTCCTCCGCGGGTGCCGTATCATCCGCAGCCGCCGTGTCATCCGCCGCGGCCTCCGCTGCCGGAGCCGGATCGACGGCGGGCGCCTGGGCAACCACGGTCGCCGGAGCGAGAGAAAGGCAAAGCAGCATCAGTGCAAGAAAGCGCAGCACCCGGTGCCGCAGCATCGCAGTCGCAATCATGGTGAATCCTTCGGTCAATGTCCTGGGGCGGGTCTAGCAACCCAGGCCTTCAGGATCAACCGACGGATTGACCACGCTTCAGCCATTTGACCGCGGCGATTCCCGCTCCCCGGCCCGTGGCCAGACACGCGGTCAGGAGGTACCCCCCGGTCGGTGCGTCCCAGTCGAGCATTTCCCCGGCGCAAAACACGCCCGGCCACTCCCGAAGCATCAGATTGCCGTCCAGTGCCGACGCGGCGACCCCGCCGCCGGTTGAAATTGCCCCGTCGATGTCAAAGGGCCCGCCGAGCGGCAGAGCAAGCGCTTTCAGACTGTCGGCGGTACGGGGCCACGCGTCCAGCGGATGCCCGGCACATTCGCGCAACAGGGCGATCTTGACCGGAGGCAGACCCAGACAGCGCCGCAGATGGCTGGAAAGCGACGCCTTCCCCCGCGGCCGCAGCAGACGCTCCAGAATGTCGGGACGGTCGCGGTCGGGAACCAGGTCCAGTACCAGCGGCGCCCCCTCGCGGAGCAGGTGGGATAGCGCATAGATGCCGCCGCCCTCGACCCCCCGCGACGAGATCACGAATTCCGCTTCGACCTCTCGGCTGCCCGCCGAAAGACGCACCGGTTTCACCGGCGCGCCAAAATGGCGTGCCATGTGATCCGACCAGGCAACGTGAAAGCCGGTGTTCGACGGCACAAACGGCGCGACGGCAATACCCGCACTGCGGAGCAGCGGGCTCCACGCCCCGTCAGATCCAAGCCTTGCCCATGATCCTCCACCGGCCGCCAGAACCGTCGCACCGGCGGAAACGGTCCGCTTACCTTCCGGCGTGTCAAAGCCGTGACTGCCGCCCGCCCGCCCGGTCCACCGCCAGCGGGTGCGCAGGTCGACCCCCTGGGCTTCCAGCTTTCGCAGCCAGGAGCGCAGCAGCGGCGATGCTTTCATCGCAGTGGGAAAGACGCGCCCGGAGGAGCCGCAGAAGGTATCCTGCGACAGCGTAGCCGCCCAGGTCCGTACTTCCTTCGGCCCGAATCCCGCCAGATGCGGCGCCAGAAGCTCATGTCCCCGCCAGTAGGAGGCGAGAAACTCCGCCGGATCCTGCGCGCGTGTCAGATTGAGCCCCGACTTGCCGGCCATGAGAAGTTTGCGGCCTGCGGAAGGTTTGGCCTCGGTCAGCAGTACCCCGTATCCGGCGGCGGAAAGCACGTCCGCAGCCATGAGACCGGCAGGTCCGGCACCGATGACCAGCGCATCGGCGCACGGATCCGGTCGCACGGTCAGCCGGCGTCGCTGGCGACCGGTTCCGCCACTGCCGCGCGGCTGGTGCTTGCGCCCCCGCGCGACCTGCGGAGTTTTTCCGCGTCAAGAAAATCGAACATTGCATCGCTCTGGGCCTGGGCACGCTCCAGCACCGTCCCGACGTTTTGTTCGAGACCGGCCCGTGCCTGATCGCGCACAAGCCATGACTGCCAGATGTGATCGATGCATTCGCCGGTGTCGAGCACGCGGGGATCGGCGACGCGGTCGCCCTGACCACAGCTTTCAAAGACCCCAAGCGCCTTTTTCGAATAGGCAATGGTCGCCGTCGGAACCCTGGAGGAAAGTCCCGCAATGGTCGCATGCATGCGGGTGCCGCACATGAAATCCAGCTGGCTGATCACCCATTTGATGCCCATCGGGTTGTAGGCGTGATCGAGGACGCAGAGCCGGTCCGGATCGGCGCCCAGATGCCGTGCCGTCAGGTGACAGGCTTCGGTGTCCGACATCTCGCTGTTCTGGCGATTGGTGCTGAGCACATGAGGTATGAGCACGATGCGCGCATCGGTCTCGTCCAGAAGCCGCTGCAGAATGCCGTGAACCGCATCATGGTAATCGGCCTTGAAACCAAACGTGTTGCCTTCGTCCATCTGCGGGTCATAGACCAGACCGCTGACGTTGAAGCCGATTACCGGCCGCTCTCTCGGTCCCTCTATCCACGAACGCACGGGTTCCGGTATCGAGTCCGGCTGCTCTTTCGGCAGAGCAAATGCCACGTCCACGCCGTTGTAGTGCCGCTTTTCATCCGGCGCCGTGCCAAGCATCTCACAGAGCATGTCGTAATTGCGCTGGTCCCGCGCAAACGCCATGGTCGCGCCGCGCACGATCCGCGACGCCCGTTCAAGGTATTCCGGGTTGTTGAACGGTCCATAGGTCTGCGGCAGGAGCACGAGAGGCGCACCGGTCCGCAGGCAGATTTCCTTCGGCAGCACCATCTTCATGAACCGGTTGGTGCCGTAGATATCCGAGAAACTGTCGCCGCCGGAAATGTCCAGAACCCCGTCGGAGCCGCTGATGGCCATCACCCCGGGGTTGCCGAGACCGCCAAGCGCTGCACTGACCTTCATGTTCACGAGACTGTTCGGGCTGTAATACCGCCGCGACATGTTGGCACCGATCCGCCGGATCGGAACATCGCGACCGGCGATCCGCTGTTCCACCCTGCGAACCGCGCGACTGTGGTCGAAGACGGTGATGTCGGCATCAGGATAGCGTGTGACAATCGCATTCATGACCGAAAAATACAGCGCTGAAACACCCAGATTCGGGGTGTCCGGCGAGGCGCCAAACAGGCAAAGTTTCATGGGTTCGCCCATTGTCTGTGTAGCCACCATTTACTCGGTCCCTCTCCTGCAACGGCTGCGCTGCACCCGAATCACTGCAGACATGCGCGTCGCATCCACATGTAACTGTCTGAAGTATGGTAAGCCCGAATTAACCTATATAAGAATGATTCACAACGGCCCGAATAGGACGAATTTCACCGATTTTCCGCACAGGCACAGGCTTGAACGGCTCGCAAAACGTTGATTTTCCCTCAGTCCGTGTGTTGCGACACCCGCGTGCGTTGTGCACTGCGGGATCGACCGGGAGGACGATCCGAACAGCTGGTTAACAGCGCCTGATAAACGCTACTCCTGGCCTGCCGGCCAAGCTACTGTTGACGCTCGATAAAACGCCACGTGTGCGGCGGCGATGCGGGTGTTTGTGATCCGGCAGCGGGACCGAACCGATTTTGGAGACCGGACCGACATGCAATTCTCTTCCCCCTCCCTGCGGCGAGTCGACGCGGGCGGCCTGTGTTCCGGCTGCGGTGCGTGTGCGCTGGCAGCGCCGGAAAAAATTAAAATGCATCTTACACGATCAGGTTATCTGCGCCCGGTACAGAGCGCCCAACTCGCTGACGGCGAAGAAGCGGCAATCCGTTCCGCGTGTCCCGGCCTTTCGCTTTCCCTTTCATCCGACGGTCGAACCGACAGCGTGCTCTGGGGTCCCTATGTTTCAATGAAGACCGGCTACGCGGTTTCCGATCATGTCCGTCAGCAGGGCTCGTCCGGCGGCGGCATCACCGCGGTGGCGATACATCTGCTGAAGACCGGTCAGGTCGACGCCATCATACAGACCGGTGCGGACAGCGCGATACCCAACGCCAATGCCGCGGTCGTTTCGACGACCGTCGATGAGGTCGTCCGGGCCGCAGGTTCACGCTATGCACCCTCGGCACCGCTGGCCGGTCTGGGGCCGCTGCTGGACGGGGACCGGACCTATGCCTTTGTCGGCAAGCCCTGTGATGCGGCCGCACTCCGGGCCATGGCCCGCACCGACCCGCGGATCGACGCGAAAATCCCATGGATTCTGTCGTTCTTCTGTGCCGGTGTGCCCTCGCTGCGGGGATCGGACCGGGTGATCGAGGCGTTGGGCTCCACGCCGGCGGACACCGCCGCTTTCCGGTATCGCGGCAACGGCTGGCCAGGTCGGGCCACCGCAACCGCCCATGACGGTACCGAACGGTCAATGACCTATCACGACAGCTGGGGCAACATCCTGTCGCGGCACCTGCAGCACCGGTGCAAGGTTTGCGCCGACGGCACCGGCAACTTCGCCGATCTGGTCTGCGCGGACGCCTGGGAGTGCGACGAAGACGGCTATCCGCTGTTCGAAGAGGCGGACGGGATCAGCCTGTTCGTGGCCAGGACCGCCAAAGGCGCTGCCCTGCTGGCGGAGGCCGAAGCGGCAGACAGCGTGAAACTCAGGGAGTTTGACGTCAGCACCCTCGCGTCCATGCAGCCAGGGCAGACCAAGCGCCGCCGTGCTCTTTTCGCCCGAATGCTCGCATTGCGACTGACGCTGAAGCCGGTTCCCTCCTATCGTGGCCTGTCGGTGACCGCTGCCGCCCGGCAGAACGATCTCAGATCCAATCTGGTCAATTTCCTCGGCATGGTGAGGCGCAGCCTGAAAACGCGCCTTTCCGGCCGAAATTTCGAGTGAGGGCCGGGCGGTGGGAACGGGCAGCAGCGGCGGAGGCAGTCCTTCCGTACCTGTCTGCCCGCTCTGCCTGCGCCCAATTCCGCCCGAAGTGCGGCAGAGCCGGCACCACCTGACACCAAAACTGAAGGGCGGAAAGGGCGGTCCGGTGGTCCTGCTCCATCAGGTCTGTCACACGATGATCCACGCGACCCTCACCGAGGCGGAAATCGCCGGTGGCTATACGACCGTCGAAGCCCTGCGGGCACATCCCGTTCTTGCCGGATTTTTCGACTGGGTAAGCCGGCGTCCCCCGGGGTTCCACGCCCCTGTGCCCGGCGGAAGGCGGCGGCGCTAACATTTGGCCTGCGCCGCGGCCCTTGATTTCAGTCCAGTCCGATGCGCGCCCGGATCTCCGGATCCCGCAGGCTTACTTCCTCTCCCGCCAGATCGGACGCGTCCGGCGACGTCAGCCAGACAAGCGCACGCGCCGGAACCTCGACGGGTGCATGATCGGAAAACGCCATCTGACTGACCGGATTGATGCCGGAGGCCCTGATCCGCCGCTGCATGTCGGTTGCAACCGTTCCGGGTGAAAGACTCATGGCGCGAATGCCGCGTCCGCGGTTTTCGAGATGCGTACACCGGGTCAGCATGAAAGCCCCCGCCTTGGCAGAGCAGTAGGCGCTCCACCCCTCGAGCGGGCTGTGGGCCGCACCCGACGACATGTTGATGATGACACCGGAATTCTGTTTGCGCATGACCGGCAATACGGCGCGGATGCCGTTGTACATGCCGCGAAAGTTGACGTCCGCCGCCCTGGCCCATTCGGCCGGATCGGATGTGGCGATCGGTCCGATCGGGTCGATGGTGGCCGCATTGTTGACCATCACGTCGACAGAGCCGAAATCGGCGACCGCCCGCTTCACGACGGTTTCCAACTGACCGTAACTGGAAATGTCGCATGTCATCGTGCGCACCGGCACGCCCCGGTTGGACAGCCGGTTGCCAACCGCGGTCAGCGCATCGGCCGACCGGGCCAGCAGCATCAGATTGGCGCCCGCCTCGGCCATGGCATCCGCGGCCGCCGCGCCAATTCCGCGACTCGCGCCGGTGATGATTACGGTTTTGCCGGTCAAACTGCCCATGCGAAGTCTCCTGAAATACGGTTGCCCAGATAAGGACCGCAGCCTGGGAATGGCAAGTCGAAACGCGGGACAAGGTTGTCTCCGGACCAAAATGGGCCTAGGTACCGGCGCGTCATTCCTGAACTGGAGTTATACATGCCCGTGACCGCGTATCTATTGCCGGGTTGCCCTCACTGTACTGCCGGTCATGCGAAGGGGACAGTCTGAACATGTCCGAAAACCTGGAAAATCTTGCCGTTCGCCTGATGGAAGCCGCCCTTTCTGCCGGCGCCGATGCGGCGGATGCTCTCGCGGTTGCCGGCGACAGCCTGTCAATCGAGGTTCGCGGTGGCGCGCTGGAACAGGCGGAGCGCGCCGAAGGTGTGGAGATCGGTCTGCGGGTGCTGATTGGCCGGCGCCAGGCCTGCGTATCCGCGAGTGACACCAGTGACGCCAACATCGCGACCATGGCCGAGCGTGCGGTGGCGATGGCCCGTGAAGCCCCCGAGGATCCCCATTGCGGTCTTGCCGACCCGGAACAGCTGGCGGAACGCCGGGACGCGGCGGGGCTGGACCTGAGCGACCCTGCCGCAGCGCCCGATCCGGCGGCGCTGCAGGCCGCCGCCCTCGAAGCAGAGGCCGCGGCGCTGGCCGTGCCAGGTGTTACGCGGATGGACGGGGCCGGGGCCGGCTGGTCTTCGAACCGCATTCATCTGGTTGCCAGCAACGGGTTTTCCGGCGGCTACAGCCGCAGCAGCAGCTCGCTTCAGGCCGTTGCGATCTGTGGCGACGGTCTGGAGATGGAACGCGACTACGCGTTCGAAACCCGCGTGTTCCAGTCCGATCTGCCTTACGCCCGCGAAGTCGGTACCCTCGCGGGCAACCGCACGGCCGCCCGCGCCGGTGCGTCCAAGCCGCCTTCCGGCGCGTTCCCGGTGGTGTTCGACGAGCGGGTGTCGTCGAGCCTGATCGGTCACCTGGTCCAGGCGATCAACGGCACGTCCATCGCGCGCGGATCGTCCTGGCTGCGCGATGCGCTCGGCACCCGGGTACTGCCGGAGGGGATGGACCTGATCGAAGATCCGCACCGTGTACGGATCGGCGGGTCGCGTCCGTTCGACGGCGAAGGACTGCCGACGTCCCGGCGGGCGATCATCGACGGGGGCGTCCTGACCGGCTGGACACTCGACCTCGCGACGGGTCGAAAACTCGGCCTGCCCAGCACCGGCAACGCGGCCCGGGGCACCGGCGCACCGCCCTCACCGTCCGCGGGCAACCTGACCCTGACCGGCGGCACGCTGTCCCGCGACGCGCTTCTGGCGGAAATGGGTACCGGGCTTCTGGTGACCGGCATGATCGGCTCGACCATCAACCCGACCACCGGCGACTATTCCCGCGGCGCGAGCGGCTTCTGGGTCGAGCGCGGTGAAATCGTCCGTCCCGTCAACGAGTGTACCATTGCCGGCAACCTTCGCGAAATGCTGTTGACACTCGTCCCGGCCAATGACGCACGCGGGCATCTCAGCCGCGTGGTGCCGAGCCTGCTGGTTGAGGGGCTCGTTATTGCTGGAGAATGACCTCAGTCTCCTCCAGGATGCGGCGCGGGCAGCGGCAGCCATCGCCCTGCGTCACTTTGACGGAGCGCGTCTGGCAATTGAAAAACCGGGCGGGCAGGGGCCGGTCACCGCTGCGGACCTCGAAATCGACCGGATGCTGCGCGCCGAACTGACCGCGGCGCGCCCGGAGTACGGCTGGCTTTCCGAGGAAAGCGAGGACGACGCGGTCCGCCTCGGCGCACGGAGGGTATTCATCGTCGACCCGATTGACGGAACCCGTGCCTTTGTCGAAGGCGGCAAGGCCTGGAGCAACGTGATCGCCGTTGCCGAGCAGGGACGTGTCATCGCCGCCGTGGTCATGCTGCCGCGCCTCGACCGGATGTATTCCGCGGTGCTGGGGCAGGGCGCGTTCTGTAACGGCCGGCCGATCCAGGTCAGTCGGCGCAGCGGTCTGGATGGCGCGCGGGTCCTGCTCAACCGCACGCAACTGGCAGCGAAATACTGGCGTCAAGACATGCCCGCGTTCGAACTGCATTTCCGGTCGTCCCTGGCCTACCGCATGTGCCTCACCGCCGAAGGGAAGTTCGACGCAATGCTGACCTTCCGCGATGCGTGGGAATGGGACATCGCCGCCGGTGACCTGATTGCCCGCGAGGCCGGTGCAACGGTTACCGACAGGACCGGTGCCGCGCCGGTGTTCAACAATCCCCTTCCCCAGGTGGCGGGGGTCATCGCCGCAGGTCCGGTCCTGCATGCGGAGATTCTTGCAAATTCGGCCTCCGCCATTTCCGAAGACCGGCGCTGATGCGGGGTTGTGGAACCGTGCCCCCGGCGTAGGATCGCCGTGGTGGAAAACCGCATCGCCCGCCGCCGCAAAGGGGACATCACATGCTCACCGACGCCCAGGGGAACCCGGTGACCGGCGCCACGCCGGCAGCGGTGGCTGAAATGGACGCGGCCCAGGTGGCGCTGAACCTCTTTCGCGGCGACCCGGTCGGCCTTGCAGAACGTGCAGTCTCCGAGGCGCCCGCCTATGTCATGGCGCACCTTTATCTGGCCTGGCTCCATGCCCTCGCAACGGACCCCGCCGCCAGCCTGGCCGCCAGGACCATCGCTGACCGGGCACGCCGGCTGCCGATGAACGACCGGGAAGCCTCCCATCTCGCAGCGCTCGATCAGGTTCTCGCCGGTAACTGGACCCGGGCGGCACTGCTGCTGGACCGGCACGGCATGGTGTATCCGCACGACCTTCTGGCGCTGACCGCCGGCCATCAGATCGACTTCTTCCGCGCCAACGCCCGCGATCTGCGCGACCGCATCGCCCGGGTCCTGCCGCGCTGGAGCCCCGACATGCCCGGTCATTCGGTGCTGCTGGGCATGTATGCCTTCGGCCTCGAGGAATGCGGCGACTACGGCCGCGCCGAAGCGATGGGCCGCGAGGCGGTCGCCCGCCAGCCGCTCGACGCCTGGGCGCATCACGCGGTGGCGCATGTGCTGGAGATGCAGGGCAGGGCCGGCGACGGCATTGCCTGGACGCGCACCCGCCAGCCGTTCTGGACCGGCGACGACAGCTTCTTCCAGACCCACAACTGGTGGCACCTCGCCCTCTGCCACCTCGAACTGGAGGAGGGCGCCGCGGCACTGGCGATCTACGACGACTTCATCGGCAACCAGGAGACCGTCGTTCCGGGGATCCTGGTGGATGCCGCCTCGCTGCTCTGGCGGATCCACCTGACCGGCCAGGACGTGGGCCCGCGCTGGGACTGGGTGGCGCGGGAATGGGAAGGGCGGGCGGACGGCAGGCTTTATCCGTTCAACGATCTGCATGCAGCGATGGCCTGGCTTGGCGCCGGCCGCCCCGACCTGGTCGCGGACCTGCTGACTGCCTGCCGCACGGCCGACGGGCAATCCTGCGAAGCCGGCCAATGGGCGCGGCAGACCGGCCTGCCGCTCGTGGAAGGCGTGGTTGCCTTCTGGCACGGGGACTTTGCAACCGCGGTCGAGCGCCTGCACGGCGCCCGTTTCATCGTCAATTCCTTTGGTGGCAGCCACGCACAGCGGGACGTGATCGACTGGACGCTGACGGAGGCGGCAATCCGCGGCGGCATGCGCAACACCGCCGAGGCACTGGCGTCGGAACGGCTCCAGCTGCGGCCGCACAGCCCGCTCAACCGGCGCTTCCTCCACCGGGCCGCAAGCAGCGGCGAGGCGCTGCACTGACCTCGCCACGCTCCCTGCGCGGCATCCCCGCTCCGGGGTCCAGCAACGCCTCGCGGCCGGCAACCGGCCGAAATCGGTGGATTGATTTCGCCTGCTCCCCCGCTATTGTGCGCCGCAAACCGCCAGAATTACCGCCACCGGTCCGCCCGGGAACGGAGACCGCGGTGCAAATGGCCACCACCACGCCGGCGGCATCTCCGTACCGGCACAGCGACGGAAAGCGCCGGAATTGACTGAAACCAAACCCTGCCGGTCGCTGCTGCTCGGTGTCTATCTCGCGCTTTCCGGCCGGGCGGCACCCTTCGCCGCCACCACGCTGCGCCGCCGCCGGGCGGCCGGCAAGGAACATGCCGAGCGTATCGGCGAGCGCATGGGCGAGGCCTCGCTCCCGCGGCCGGACGGGCCCGTGGCATGGTTCCACGCCGCCAGCGTCGGCGAAGCGGTTTCGCTGCTGGAAATGCTCCGCCGCCTCTGTGACACCAGACCCGACCTCACCTGCCTTGTCACCTCCGGCACCCTGACATCGGCCGAACTGCTGGCCGACCGCCTGCCGGACCGCTGCATCCACCAGTTCGTGCCGCTCGATGTCCTTCCCTGGGTCCGCAGATTTCTGGACCACTGGAAGCCTTCGGTCGCGGTCTGGACGGAGAGCGAACTCTGGCCGGCAATGATCTGGGAAACCCATCGGCGCGGCATTCCGATGCTGCTCATCAATGCCAGGATTTCCGACCGGACCTACCGCCGCTGGCGCGGACTGCCTGGCATGGCGCGGGCAATCCTGGAACGGTTCGACCGGGTGCTGGCCCAGGATGACCTGGCCGAAGTCCAACTTGCGGCGCTCGGCGCCGACCCCGACAGCCTCGAGGTGACGGGATCGCTCAAGGAAGGCGCCGCACCGCTTCCCTGCGACGATGCGGAACGGGTGCGGCTGACCCGGGCCTTCGCCGGCCGGGAACTCTGGCTCGCCGCCTCCACCCATGAGGGCGAGGAGGAAACCGTGGTCAGCGCCCACCTGTCGGTACTGCGCTCGCACCACCGGCTGACGCTGATCCTCGCGCCGCGCCACCCGGACCGTGGTGACGGCATCGCGGCGATGCTGCGGCAGCGGGGCCTGACGGTACAGCAGCGTTCCGCCGGTGACATGCCGAACAGCGAAACCGACGTTTACCTCGCGGATACCCTTGGCGAAATGGGGCTCTGGTACCGTCTTTCGCCGGTCAGCTTCATCGGCGGCTCGCTGATCGACATTGGCGGTCACAACCCGTACGAACCCGCTCTGCTTGGAAGCGCCGTGCTGCACGGACCGCATGTGCGCAACTTCCGCGACGCCTACGCCAAACTGACCGCCGCCGGTGCCGCGGTGGAGGTGACCGGCGTCGACGGGCTGGTCCGCGCCCTCGACGAAACGCTCGCCCCGGACCGGGCCGCCGCGATGGCCGCCGCCGGATGGCAGACCTGCAGCGAGAGCGCCGAAGTGACCGACAGGGTGATCGAAGCGGTTGTTGCCGCGCTCGACAGGGGGCAGTGATGCACCCGCCCCGGTTCTGGACCCGGCCCCCGTCCGCACCGGGTGTAGCGGCCCGTCTGCTGGCGCCGCTCAGCTGGATCTGGCGGCAGGTTACGCGCAGACGCCTGGCCGCGCCGCCGGGGTTTCGCGCCGGGATTCCGGTGATCTGCATCGGCAACCTCTCGATCGGCGGCGCCGGCAAGACGCCCACGGTTCTCGCCCTGATCGAGCGGCTGGCGGCGCGCGGTCTGGCGGTTCACGTCCTCTCCCGCGGCCATGGCGGCCGTCTTGCTGGACCCGTACGGGTCGATCTGCGCGCGCATAGCGCCGCCGACGTTGGGGACGAACCGCTGCTGATTGCGCCGTTCGTGCCTGTCTGGGTTGGCCGCTACCGCGCGGCATCTGCCCGCGCCGCCGTAGCGGACGGGGCACAGGTGATCGTCATGGATGACGGGTTTCAGAACCGGGCGCTGGCCATTGATCTTGCAATCGTCGTCGTCGACGCGGTGGCTGGATTCGGCAACGGCCGGGTGATCCCTTCCGGCCCGCTGCGCGAACCCGTAGCCGACGGCCTCGCCCGGGCGGATGTGGTGCTGGCGATCGGACCCGCCCGTGCGCGAACCGCGTTCCTCGAAACCTGGCCCGAGGTCTCGGCGCTGCCGGTGATCGGCGCCTCACTCGATCCACTGCCGACCGGAATGGACTGGGACGGCCTCAGGGTTCTCGCCTTTGCCGGGATCGGCCGGCCGGAAAAATTCTTTGCCACCGTGAAATCGCTCGGCGCCACAGTCATCGCCCAGCGGGCGTTCGACGACCATGCGGTCTGGAGTGCGAAAATTCTTGCCCGTCTCGAAGCCGAAGCCCTTGCCTCCGGCGCCCAGCTCGTCACGACCGAAAAGGATGCGGTGCGGCTTCCACCGTCGTTCCGTCCGAAGGTGCTGGTGGTGCCGGTGCGTCTTAACGTGGCGGACTGGTCGCCGGTCGATGCGGCTCTGGACCGGATGCTTCCTCCCCGGGAGGGCTGACCGGCACGCCGCCCTTTGTTCGGGGCAGGGGCCGGTCCGGAGCATTGCTCAGCCGCCGAGTTCTTCGTCCAGGCGTGCGGCGAAGTCCTCGTAGCTCATGTTGCTCGCCTTCTCGCCATTGATGATGAAGGACGGTGTCGAAGTGATGTCATCCGCTTCGGAGTTCTTCTGGTATTCCGCCACCATTGCCTCCGCAAACGCCCTGTCTGACATGCAGGCGTTCATCTGTTCGTCGGTGAGGCCCGCCTGGCGGCCGATCCGGAACAGGTTCTGCACGGTGTCTTCGGGCGTCGCTGCGTGTGCCCAGTCGCCCTGCGTGGTGTAGAGCACGTCGGCGATGCCAAAATACCGATCTTCCGGCGCGCAGCGGGCGATCATGCCGCCCCAGAGCCCGGCGCGGTCAAAATAGACTTCGCGATAGGTGAAGAACACCTTGCCGGTATCGATGTAGTTCTTTTTCAGCTGCGGCATCACCGTCTTGTGGAAATTGGCGCAGTGCGGGCAGGTAAACGACGCATATTCGGTGACCTTCACCGGGGCATTCGGATCGCCCATCGTCATGTCGACCACGGAACGGGCTTCCTGGGCCAAAACTGCCGAAGGCAGCAGCGGAGCGGCCAGCGCGAGAGCCAGGGTATGGCGGCGGGTCATCGTGATCATCATGTTTTCATCCGGTAAAGGTTCGTTTCAACGGCGGGATAACACATTCTGCGCCAATGTCTCCAACGCGTTGCGGAATTCCTCATCACCAATGCTTGAAAGCTGCTCCGCCATGTCCGCCGGCAGCGGCTTTGGCGCCGGTCTCTCCTTCACCGGCTGACGCTGCGGTTCCGCTTCCGGGCGCAGTCCGGCGGCATGGCGAAGCTGAATCCGGCCCACGGTATTTGGACCCATCGCCCCGTTGATCCGTTCCCGCAGGGTCGGCACCATCATCTGCACCATCGGCGCATGTGCCCCTTCCACCGCCAGCGTCAGCAGACCGCCCGCCGGTCCGCGCGCGGTGGCAAGCCGCGCGGGCCAGCATGTGCCGCTGAGATCAACTCCGGCAATGTCGTTCCAATGCGCCTGCAGCCGGGCGAGGGCAAAGCCGCGCTTTGCCTGGGCGGTCTGCATCTGGCCCGTAATCAGCCCCCCGGCAGAAAGGAATCCTTTCGCCTTGCGCTGGCTTCGGCCATCAGGTCTGTATGCGCCTGTCTGTCGCGCCATGGTGGCAATGCTCCGGTTCTGCCTGCGGCACCGTCTCTGTTGCTGGGGAGTTTGTCATGGGGAACGCGGAACCACAATCCATTCTGCCGGAAACCGCCAGGGCCGCCGACCTGCTGCTCTGGTACGACCGGATGGCCCGGCCGATGCCCTGGCGTGTTGCTCCCAAGGACCGCAGGGCCGGCGTACTGCCCGACCCCTACCGCGTCTGGCTCTCGGAGGTGATGCTGCAGCAGACCACCGTCGCCGCCGTGCGCCGGTACTTCGTTGACTTCACCACCCGCTGGCCCAGAGTCACCGACCTCGCCGCCGCCGGCGACGCCGACGTGATGGCCGCCTGGGCCGGTCTCGGCTACTACGCCCGCGCCCGCAATCTGCTGAAATGCGCCCGCGTTGTCGCAAATGACCTCAACGGCGTCTTTCCCGCGACCGAAGCCGCGCTGCGGGAACTGCCA
Organism: Alphaproteobacteria bacterium; assembly: GCA_030432315.1. GTDB lineage: Bacteria > Pseudomonadota > Alphaproteobacteria > Rhodobacterales > Rhodobacteraceae > Amaricoccus. The sequence goes on from JAUIHM010000001.1 coordinate 73,641, forward strand.
GGCATCGGCCCCTACACCGCCGCCGCCATCGCCGCCATCGCCTTTGACCGCCCGGCGGTTGTGCTTGACGGCAATGTCGAGCGCGTCATGGCCCGGCTGCATGCGGTCACAGATCCCCTGCCGGGATCAAAGGAAACCCTGCGTGCCCTCGCCGCCGACCTCACCCCCAGCGATCGCCCCGGCGACTACGCCCAGGGGGTGATGGACCTCGGCGCCACGGTCTGCACGCCCCGCTCCCCGGCCTGCGGCATCTGCCCCTGGCAGTCCCCCTGCCGCGCCCGTGCGCTGGGCATCGCCGCCGACCTGCCGCGCAAGACACCGAAAGCGGACAAGCCCACCCGCTACGGCATCGCCTGGTTGGCCCTGCGACCCGACGGCACCGTGCTGGTCGAAACCAGGCCCGAGAGGGGGCTCCTCGGCGGGATGCTCGGCCTGCCCGGAACCTCCTGGACCGACACGCCGCCCGCCGACCCGACGCCACCCTTTGCCGCCGCGTGGCACGACGCGGGCTTCGAAGTCCGCCACACCTTCACCCATTTCCACCTGCGGCTGCGCGTCAGGGTGACCCGCGTCCCGGGCGATGCCGGCCACGGATACTTCCCGCTGCCGGCCGACACCCTCCGGCCCCGCCTTCCCACGGTGATGCGCAAGGCGTTCGACGCCGGGATGGCCGCCCTGGCCGGCTGAGCCCGACAACCGGGACGGCGCGCCCTTTCCTCACAGCCGCCGCAGCGTCGCCGCCCGGTTCCGCCGCGTCTGGAAATACGGATACTCCGCGCGTGTTCCGATCTCATAGGCCGTGCCGTTGTCCGCCGGCGCCGAGCGGACATTGACCCTGCTCGGATAACGCAGGATCTCATCGACGACGATATCCACTCCCAGGCCGGGCGAATCCGGCACCGCGATATGCCCGTCCACCACCCGCAAATTCGGCGTCACCACCTCATCCCGCCCCGGCCAGTCAAACTCCAGCCGCTCCAGCATCAGCGCATTGGGAATCGTCGCCATCACATGCAGCGCCGCATATTCCGCCACCGGCCCCAGAGATCCCGAATGCGGCGCCACGGTGATGAAATGGCTCTCCGCCATCGCCGCCATCTTGCGCATCTGGGTTATGCCGCCGGCGCGTCCGGTATCGGGCTGGATCACGTCCACCAGATCCCGCTCGATATACGGCAGCATCCCCCAGATGTTGCCGACCCGCTCCCCCGCTGCCAGCGGCACGTCCACCGCATCGCGCACCCGGGCGAACGCGTCGAGGTTTTCCGGTGCCACCGGATCCTCGTAAAACAGCAGGTCCGCCGCCTCCAACTCCCGTCCTGCCAGAATCGCATCCTGGGTCGTCATCCACGGCGCCCCATGCGCATCGACCATCAGATCGACCCCGGACCCCACATGGTCGCGCATCCCGTAAACCAGATCGAGATCGACCCTGCCGTCGAAACTGACCTTGATCCCGGTATATCCCAAGGCCCTCAACTCGTCGGCCCGCGCGGTGTTTTTGGCGTGCCCGTAGACCCGTATCCGGTCACGGAACCTGCCGCCGAGCAGTTGCCAGACCGGTTGCCCCAACGCTTTGCCCTTGATGTCCCAAAGCGCCATCTCGATCCCGGCCATCGCCCCGCCTCCGACGGTACCGACCATGCCGTGACCCATGAAGGCGGTGTGCATCACGTTCCAGAGCAGGTCGATATTGCCTGGATCCTGGCCCACCAGCACGTTGGCCAGATCGCGCACCGCGGTCTCGATCACCCGCGGCCAGCCGGAACATTCTCCGACCCCGTAAATCCCCTCATCGGTCGAGATCCGCACGAACAGCCAGTTCCGCGACCCGCCAAACCCGTAGGTCGACTTCGTCTCAGCCGCGCTGCCGCCGCCATCGACCGGCGGCACCCCCACCTGCATAAGAAACGTGTCTATCGCCGTGATTTTCACATGCCCACTCCCCGTTGACGTGCCCTGTCTGCCGTTACGCCGCAATCCTGCTGGCGCCAACAGTGTTTGGCACTACATCCTATCTGGACTGAAGCTGACACGCCGCCGCCCGCGCGGCAAGCGGTCCCGACGACATCGGCAACGTATTGGAAACCTCTGAACCGCCGCCACAACGATGTGCGCCCACCTGCTCGCGTATCAGGACTTTCCGGTCTGCCGCCTCATCGCATCGGCCAGCGCCGAACCGAATGCACCCTGGGCTTTTTCCACCGGCGGCCGCGCCGTCGCGGCCTTCGCGGTCTTGCCCCCTTTCGGCTTCGAACCTTCCGCACCGCGCGACGCCGCGCCGCCACCATCCTTGCGCATGCTCAGCCCGATGCGCTTGCGCGGCACGTCAACCTCCGTCACCCGCACCCGCACAACGTCGCCCGCCTTGACCACCTCATGCGGATCCTTCACGAACCGGTCCGCAAGCTGACTGACATGCACAAGCCCGTCCTGGTGCACACCGATGTCGACAAACGCCCCAAAGGCCGCCACGTTGGTGACCGTGCCCTCAAGCGACATGCCCGGTTTGAGATCGGTAATGCTGTCGATTCCCTCGGCGAAGGTGGCCGTCTTGAACGTCGGGCGCGGGTCACGGCCGGGCTTCTCCAGCTCCGAAAGAATGTCCCGTACCGTCGGCAGACCGAAGCTTTCGTCGACGAACTGCTCCGGGCTCAATCCCTTCAGCGCGCTGCTGTCGCCCATGATCGCCCGAATGTCGCGCCCGCAGGCCTGAACGATCCTGCGCGCAACGCCATATGCCTCCGGGTGCACCGACGATGCATCGAGCGGCTCCTTGCCGCCAGTAATGCGCAGAAACCCGGCGCACTGTTCAAACGCCTTCGGCCCCAGCCCGGACACCTTCAGCAGGGCCTTGCGGGTGGCAAACGCACCGTT
>JAUIHM010000173.1 GCA_030432315.1 Alphaproteobacteria bacterium
TGCTCGTGCCGATACCAGGCGAAGCCTTCGACCCCGACGGCGGTAATGTTGCCGCCGAAGCAGCCAAATCGCTCGATCAACACGACTTCGACCCCGGCGCGCGCCGCGGCCAGCGCCGCCGACAGTCCACCGGGACCAGACCCGACCACGATCACGTCGGTTTCCACGATAACATCGACCTGGCGCGCAGGCTCGGTGATTTGGCGCATTTGGAGGGCCCCCTTTGGCCGTACTGCGAGCCATGACGCTCGCGTCAGGTCAGTTGTGGCAGAAGCTCAACGTAGGTCAATTCGAGTTTTGACAAGTTAGCATACGATACCGACGTAGGGCAGGTCGCCATCACAGACGCAATCAGTACTGCCCGCGGATGGCCGTCCGGACGCTTTGGGGATGCGTGTCTAGATCTCCACTGCCGTAACTGGACTGTCGATGCCCTTCAACTTGTAGGAGTTTGCCGCACCAGCGTCAGTGCCCTCGACATCGGTAGAAACGAGCGCACGACCTCCGGGAGCCGCAGAGGCCAGTCGGGCCGCGAGATTGACGGTATGCCCGAAAATCGAAACGTCACGGAATGTCCCCGCCCCCGCGGCGACTGTACAGATATAGGTCGGTCCGCTGGTCACGCCGGTTCCCGCCGGAATGTGGCTTTCGGCATCGAAAGCCACACTTAGAGATCGGGCAGCAGCAACGGCCTTGGCCGCGTGATCAGGGCCGACGAAACCCGGCGGCCAGCAGGCCACAACGCAGTCGCCGTAGAATGCCATTATGAACCCGTCATTCCTTGTAATGATATCCGTGGCGATCTGCAGGAACGCGTTTACCCGCTTGGCGACCGCCGATGTTGGCGACTCGTAGGCTGCCTTTACCGAATTGCGAATATCAACGTACAAGATCGACATCTCGACCTCTGCCCCACCCGGAAAGTTCTCGAGGAACACATCACAGGCCGAACAGTAGTACGGATTTCGGCGGCATGGCGACTTGCCGCGTTTGCCCATGATCCAACCGCCGACGCTCTTGAAGGGTACGCGACAGAGCCGACAGCGTGGAGGCGAAGGAATCCAGCGGTAAGTCCTGTGCATCTTCGTCAGAGCGGGATGCCCGCCGGGCCCGAAGATTTGTCCCCAGAGTTCGGAATTACCATCCTGCCGTTCAAATTCCTGCGTAATCACGGAGCTTTTCCCCAGTATTTCTTCGGCATCTCGAAGATGCCCCAGATGTCATGCTCATCCGGCGGCAGGTTCGGGATGCGGGATTCGGAGTTGATGACAGCGGTGCAATACATGAAGACAGGGCCCATCAGCAGTGCTCGCGCCGGGTTGAGACCACGGTAGAGCGCGCCGTGGGCCTCCCCTTCTTTGACCCAGGGGTCCGGCGGGATGGTTATCGCACCCGTGTCGGCATCACGAACCCGGATCGAGGGAATGGTAACGATCGCACCGGCTTTGAGCATCACCGGCTCCAGCCAGTCGACGGGGGTTTGCGGAACCTTGTCGCCCTCGGAGGGTGGGACCGCAAGTGACGCCAGAAAGTCGACACCAGGCCCATAGGCCTGCCGTTCAAACGGCGAGGTGCCCATGACGGCGATCTGCTTGTTCGTTATGTGCGCCTCGTCTCCCTCGCCCCAAAGGAAAAACGTCGCGAAATCCGGCAATGTCTCGTGATGTGTGAAAGGCCGGAAAAGCACGATCCGCTCGACCGTAACGGTGACATTGGCAATCGCAGGCTTGGCACGATCAAGCGACCAGGGGAAAAAATCCTTCTTCGGCTCGGCGGGTGGGCGTCGCAGACCCACGAAGATATTGCCGCTAAGTTCGGTTTTGTCGCCCGAGCCGATGGACGGGATCGAAAACCACTGGCTGTCCCGGTCGTCCCCGTTGCAGAAAAACAAAGCCTGCCCGGGATAGGATTTTCGCAGCTTGCGCAACTCGTCATCCTTACCGTTCAGGCTGAACTTGAAGATCAGTTGATACTTGTGCAGCTCGCAATGAAACTGGGTCTGATGGACCGCAAAAAAAGTCTTATCGCCGACCAGAAGAAAAGCGTGCTGATGCGGGATATTCTTTACATCCGGGTCAGGCATATGCGCTTCGAACGCGTTCAAGGTAACCATGGTCGGCCTTTCAGGAAATTTATTCGGAAGTCATCGGGTCGAGACCGTGGCGGTGAATCAGCTTGGTGACTTCGTCTAAGACAACACCGCGCAGGGCTTGTGTAAGATCGGGGATGAAGTTGCCTTCTGACGTGTTGGAGATCCAAGCGTTCTGCATGGTCGAAATAAGGT
>JAUIHM010000093.1 GCA_030432315.1 Alphaproteobacteria bacterium
GCCGGTTTTGAGTGAGGGAAAGCCAATTCGCCGGTAAGAACCAACAAGAAATGCATAATTCCTCACGAAAATGTTTCGATTATGCACATCTTGGCAGGCGAAGAGCCTGCGGGAAGCCGGTTTCAGCCCGGATCGACGGGGACCTTTGTCGTCAAGATACTGTTTGTAAAGCATTTTTGTGACAGACCGTCTTCCGGCGACTGTTTCCCGAATTGCAAAGGGTGCGATTGTCAACAAAAACACGTCTTGGTGAATTTTTGCATCGCTCTCAACCGCGTCGGGGGGCGCTGCGCGGTAGGGGGTTGCGTGGAAGGCCGCAGACCGGTATTAGCATGCTCTTTCCGTAATCCCGACGTAATGGAGATCGCGATGGCCCGCGTAACCGTTGAAGATTGTGTAGACAAGGTATCCAACCGGTTCGATCTGGTGATGCTGGCAGCCCACCGGGCCCGGTCGCTTGCGTCCGGCGTTCCGCTGACCGTCGACCGTGACAATGACAAGAATCCGGTGGTGGCCCTGCGCGAAATTGCCGAGGAAACGCTGACCGCGGACGAGTTGCGCGAGTCGGCCATCGAGAGCTACCAGCGTCAGATCGAGGTTGATGAGCCGGAAGAGGACGTGATGACGCTTCTGGTCGGCAACAACGACGTGCCCGCCCAGGACGACATGTCCGAAGAGCGGCTGCTGCGCGCGCTGATGGACGCCCAGGGCGAGGGCTGACGGCAAACGGGGTTGACCGATGGCGCATCCGGCTGAAACTGCCTTGGGCGGTGCCGACGTTACCCCGGTCGAAACACTTCTTGCGCTGATCACGTCGTACAATCCGCATGCGCATACGGACGTGATCCGTGCCGCCTATGATTACGGGGTGCGGATGCATTCGGGGCAGTTCCGCAGCAGCGGCGAGCCCTATTTCAATCATCCGGTGGCGGTGGCGGTCCAGCTCGCCGAACAGAAGCTCGACGATGCCTCGATCATCACCGCGCTGCTGCATGACGTGATCGAGGATACCGGCAGCACCTATTCCGAGATTTCGCTGCGTTTTGGCGATGAGGTGGCGCAGCTGGTGGACGGTGTCACCAAGCTGACCAATCTTGAGCTGTCATCGGCGGAAAGTGCGCAGGCGGAGAATTTCCGCAAGCTGCTGATGGCGATGACCAAGGACGTGCGGGTACTGCTGGTGAAGCTGGCCGACCGTCTGCACAACATGCGCACCATCCGCTATCTCAAGCCGGAAAAGCAGCAGCGCAAGGCGCATGAAACCATGGACATCTTTGCGCCGCTGGCCGGACGCATGGGGATGCAGTGGATGCGCGACGAGCTGGAGGACATCTCGTTCCGGATCCTCAACCCGGATGCACGCAAGTCGATCATCCGCCGGTTTGTGACCATGCGCCGGGACAGCGGCAACGTGATTCAGCAGATCACCGACGACATTCGTCTGGTTCTGGCCGAGGCCGGGGTCGAGGCGGAAGTGTTCGGCCGGGAAAAGAAGCCCTACTCGATCTGGCGCAAGATGCAGGAGAAGAACGAGAGTTTTTCGCGTCTGTCGGACATCTACGGGTTTCGCATCATCACACACAGTTCCGTGGACTGCTACGTGGCGCTCGGCGCCGTACACAAGCGGTGGGCGGCGGTGCCGGGGCGGTTCAAGGATTACATCTCCCAGCCCAAATCCAACGGTTACCGCTCGATCCACACCACGGTTTCCGGGCGCGACGGCAAGCGGGTTGAGGTGCAGATCCGTACCCAGGAGATGCACGCGGTTGCGGAAACCGGGGTGGCGGCGCACTGGTCCTACCGGGACGGGGCGCGGTTCTCAAATCCGTTCGCGGTAGATCCGTTCCGCTGGCTGAACGCGATCGCCGAGCGGCTGGAACAGGCGGAGGATTCCGCCGATTTCCTCGAACATTTCAAGATGGAGATGTTTCAGGACCAGGTGTTCTGTTTCACGCCCAAGGGTGAGGTGGTCAAGCTGCCGCGCGGGGCAACACCGATCGATTTCGCCTATGCAATCCACACGCGGATCGGCGATTCCTGCGTCGGGGCAAAAATTGACGGCAACCGGGTGCCGCTGTGGACCCGGCTGCGCAACGGGCAGTCGGTGGTGATCATCCGCGCCGAGGGTCAGCGGCCGCAGCCGTCCTGGGCGGGCGAAGTCGGCCATCCGGCGCAGCCTGCGCGGCGAGCAGCGGGCGACGCAGATCCGGCTGGGCCGGGAGATCGCCCGGGTGACGCTCGAGCGGGTGGGAAAGAAGGCGACGGAAAAGGCGCTGACGGCGGCTGCCAAGCGGTTTGGCGTCGACGATTATGAGGATATTCTCGCCAGGCTCGGGGCGGCGGAATTGACCGGCAGTGAACTGGTGGCGACCCTCTATCCCGAACTGCTGCGGGAGGAGGATTTCCCGAAGTTCCGCGAGCCGGGAAAACCGGTGGTGATCGGGCTTGGCTCGGAACAGGAGGCGGTGCCTGCATCCTGCTGCCGTCCGATCCCGGGAGAGCGGATCGTCGGTATCACCACGCGCGGCAAGGGCGTGAGCATTCATGCCATAGACTGTGCCGAACTGGTCCAGTACGAGGAGCAGCCGGACCGCTGGCTCGACCTGCGCTGGTCGGACGATCACCGCAATGCCGATCACGAGGTGCGGATCGAGGTGATACTGGCCAACAATTCGGGGGCTCTGGGGCGGATCTGCACTTTAATTGGCGAGCAGAATGCAAATATTACCAACATCGACTTTGTTGACCGAAAGCCCGATTTTTACCGGATGCTGATTGATATAGAGGTGCGCGATATGGAACACCTGACGCATGTGTTGACGGCAATTGATGCCGATTCGGATATAGCGGAGGTTCGTCGGCATCGTGCAGTTGCAGATCGAGGCGTCAATTCCATCATCGGTTAGGTATTTTCCGGTAGCTGATGCGGGCAACCACGGAACTGACCCGGTGTAATGGTTTTCAAGCGACGCGATAAACCCCCACTTTTGAGCCGCATACGGCACGCGGTCCTGCCACGCACCGGTTGGAGAAGAAGCTTCGAGTATCTCGGCCATCGCGTCCGCAGGCTGCCGGATTCGCCGCACAGGATTTCGCTCGGTCTCGCCTGCGGGACATTCGTGACGTTCACGCCCCTGTTCGGGCTGCATTTCCTGCTTGCGGCGCTGGCGGCGAAGATCGCGCGTGCCAACATCCTCGCCAGTCTGATCGGCACCGCGGTGGGAAACCCGCTGACCTTTCCGTTCATTGCCTCGCTGTCGCTCGGCCTCGGCCGGCAGATTCTCGGATACGGGGTGACCGGCAGGGATTTCGGCAGGGTTGCCAAGGCATTCGAACAGTTCTTTATCGGCCTGTGGCAGAGTTTCTGGAGCCTGTTCGGCTACGGCGAGCCGCAGTGGCACAAGGTGACGCTGTTCATCCAGGACGTATGGTGGCCGTACTGCGTCGGGGGGATCCTGCCCGGGATCGCGTCAGGGGTGCTGGTCTACTACCTTTCGAGACCGCTGATCACCGCCTACCAGGCGCGGAGGCGGGCGAAGACGCTGGAGCGGGCGCGAAAAATCCGTCAGTCGATCAAGTCGGAAAGTGACGTCAAGAAAAGATCTCCCTATAGTCCGGCAAATTCTGGAACAACCGGGTGACCCGATGACTGGCCTGATCAAGAAACCCTTTGGAAAGCTGCGGTTGGGCGTCAACATCGATCATGTGGCGACTGTGCGAAACGCCCGTGGCGGTCCGTATCCAGACCCGACGCGGGCGGCGCTGATCGCCGAAAAGGCCGGGGCCGACGGGATTACCGCCCATCTGCGCGAGGACCGGCGGCACATTACGGATGCGGATATCGAGGCGTTGATGGCGGCGCTCACCCTGCCGCTCAATTTCGAGATGGCCGCGACCGACGAAATGCAGGCGATCGCGTTGCGGCACAAGCCGCACGCGGTGTGCCTGGTGCCGGAACGGCGGGAGGAGCGGACGACTGAAGGCGGGCTGGAAGTGGCGCGGGAGGAAAACCGGCTGGCGCATTTCATCGCCCCGCTGCAGGACGCCGGGTGCCGGGTGTCGATTTTCATTGCCGCGGACCAGCGGCAGATCGAGGCGGCATTCCGGATCGGCGCGCCGGTGGTGGAACTGCACGCGGGCGCCTATTGCGAATACGATCTGGCCGGTGACGTGGCGGCGCGGGATGCGGAATGTGCCCGGTTGCGCGACATGGCATCGTTCGCGGCCGATCTCGGGCTGGAAGTTCATGTGGGACACGGCCTGACCTATGACAACGTCAAGCCCGTGGCCGGATTTCCGGAAGTCGTGGAACTGAACATTGGTCACTTCCTGATCGGAGAGGCGATCTTCTCCGGTCTGGATGCGGCGGTGCGGCGGATGCGGGCGCTGATGGACGAAGGCCGCCGGGAGGCATTTGGCGGGGAGGCGCAGTGATGCAGGACGGACTGCTTGTCCGGTTCGTCACCGCGGCGGATGATGTTGCTGCCTGCTTCGCGTTGCGTACGGCCGTTTTTGTCGACGAACAGGGCGTATCGCAGGAAGAGGAATACGACGGGCGCGACGACACGGCCCGGCACATCCTCGCGACACGCGACGGGGTTCCCGTAGCCGCCGCGCGGATCCGAACTGTGGACGGAATGGCGAAGATTGAGCGTGTCTGCGTCGCCCTGGAGCAGCGCGGCACCGGCGCAGGTCTGCGGCTGATGGAATTTGTTCTTGAAGAACTGCGAAAGGATTCGGCGGTTTCCGGGGCGAAGCTTGGATCGCAGATCCAGGCGGTCGGATTTTACCGCAGGCTGGGATTTGAGGCACAGGGCCCGGAATATATTGACGCGGGCATCCCGCACGTAGAAATGATTCGGGTTCTCGCTTAGGTTGATTCGACTTTTGTTTGGATCGTAAGGCGCGTTTTTCGGGATTCCCGGGAATTTTTGCGTTATTTGCTGTAGCTGAGCAAAGTTAGCTGTTTGCGTTCATTCTTCGGTGATCCTGCCATGCAAAAACCGGTTGCCGGGGACCGGCGCAACAAACGGAGTTCTGACTTGCCCGCCCTGACACTGGATCGACGTTCGGCCCTGTTGGTGCTCATTCTCGCGGTCGGTTTTGGGATCGTGGCAGGCTTCATGATCGCGTTGCTTCCGGTCGATGGCCATGGGCGTTCGCTGGCCGTATCGGTTGAGACGGCAGGAGAAATGCCGGTCTACCGGTTCGATCTCATGGTTCTGGCCGCGCTGGCGGCGCTGGTCGCGGCGGCGGCGCTGCTGATCTATTCCCGCGGAAAGGGACAGGCGGCGATCATCAGCGACCGGGAAGCGGAACTGGCGCGAATGTCCTGGCGGCTGGATTTCGCCCTTGTCGCATCGGAGATCGGTGCCTGGGACGTGGACCTGAGCAGTGACAAAATGCGCTGGGACGCGCGGACGCGGGCACTGTTCGATGCGCCGGAGCGGGACGGATATTACAGCGAGAAGGACTGGCTCAGGGTCCTGCATCCCGACGACCGGGAGCGGGCGCAGGCCGCCGCCAATGCCGCCGTCGACAGCGACGGACGTTTTGTCCAGGACTATCGGGTGGTGCTGTCGGACGGAACGGTTCGGCACGTGCGCGACATGGCTGCGGTCTACGAGGAAGAGGACGGCACGAAGCGGCTTGCCGGGTTGGTCTGGGACGTTACCCGCGACATCGAGCGACAGCAGGAACTGCAGCTGCGGCGGGCCGAAGCCGAAGAGGCCGCCCTGGTCAAGGCGCAGTTCCTGGCGACGATGAGCCATGAAATCCGCACGCCCATGACCGGGGTGCTTGGGATGCTCGACCTGCTGTCGGAAGAGACGCTGAGCGAAAAACAGGCCGAACGGCTGGGCATTGCCCGGGTGTCGGCGCGGGGTCTGATGCAGATTCTCAACGACGTGCTGGAGTTCTCCAGGCTCGAAGCACAGCATATCGAACTGCATCTCGAACCGGCCGATCCCCGCAGGCTGATTGACAACGTCATCGGTCTGATGACTCCGGTTGCCGAGCAGCGGGGGCTGACCCTGATCGCGGAGACCTCCGGGGGGCTGCCGGAATTCGTGTCCTGCGACGAGATGCGGCTGTCCCAGGTGCTGACCAATCTGACCAGCAATGCGGTCAAGTTCACCGAACGCGGCCATGTCGTGCTGCGTGCGGCTTGGGACGACGGCACCCTGAGGTTCGATGTCGAAGACACCGGTGTCGGTATCGGCGCGGCGGACCGTGAGCGGCTGTTCGACAAGTTTTTCCGGGTGGACTCGTCGCATTGCCGCCACAGCAGCGGAACCGGACTTGGGCTTGCGATCTGCCGGGAACTGGTCGACCTGATGGGCGGGACGATCACGGTTGACAGCACGCCGGGCGAGGGCAGCGTGTTTTCCGTTTGCATTCCCGCGCCGGAGTGTGCCCCGGCCGCCATTGGGGAGACGGAGCCGGGCGCGCAGGAGTACCCGGACGAGCCGATGCACCTGCTGCTGGCGGAGGACAACGCCACCAACCAGTATCTGATCCGCACCTACCTCGAGCAGGCGGGTCATTCCGTGCAGATTGTGGAAAACGGCAACGACGCTGTGGCTGCGGTCGAGGCAGGCGCGTTTGACGCGGTGCTGATGGACGTGCAGATGCCGCAGATGGACGGGACCAGTGCCACCCGGGCAATCCGCGCGCTGCCGGGCGCGGTGGCGGCCATTCCGGTGATTGCCCTGACCGCCAGTGCGCTCTCCGGCGACCGGGAGACCTATGTCGCGGCGGGGATGAACGATCTGGTTGCCAAACCGATTGATCCGACCGCACTGCACGCCGCCCTGAACCGGGCACGCCAGCACGGTTTTCGACCGGACATGACGGTCAACGAGGCGCGTCGGCTTCGGACGGGCTGAGCGGTGTTGCAGGCAGCCCGCCGGTCTGTGAAGATCGGCGCGCGCGGCGGCAGGTGCCGCAGCAACAGGGGTGGGTACCAAAGGTGATCCTCGGAATTGGAGCCGATCTGGCCAATATTGACCGGATTGCCGGAACGATCGACCGGTTTGGCGACCGGTTCGTAAATCGTGTCTTTACCGAGCGGGAGCGGATCACCGCGGAACGGAGGGCTCTGACGGTGGCCACCTATGCGAAACGCTGGGCGGCGAAGGAGGCCTGTTCCAAGGCGCTCGGCACCGGGCTGCGCATGGGTATTGCCTGGCGGGACATGGGGGTCGTGAACATCCGCACCGGCCAGCCGACGCTCATTCTGACCGGCTGGGCGGCGCGCAGGCTGGAGGAGATGACGCCGCCCGGGCACAGGGCGGCGCTGCATCTGACGCTGACGGACGACCATCCCTGGGCACAGGCGTTCGTGGTGATCGAAGCCTTGCCGCTGGTGTGAGCCTCGATCCGGCCCGCCCGCCTTGACACGGACCGGCCCAGTCGCCACAAGGCGGCTGGCGCAGCGGCACGGATTCAGCAAATGACGACCAAAACCAAGGCCAAGGGCGGTTTCGTCGAACTCGTCAAGACCATCGTATATGCGTTGCTTCTGGCGGGATTGATCCGGACACTGTTTTTTCAGCCGTTCTGGATTCCGTCAGGATCGATGAAGCCCACGCTGCTGATCGGTGACTTCCTGTTCGTCAACAAGATGGCCTACGGTTACTCGAAATATTCCTGCCCGTTTTCGATATGTCCGATCTCCGGGCGCATCCTCGGACGTGAGCCGGAACGCGGTGACGTGATCGTTTTCAAGCATCCGACCAACGGCACCGACTACATCAAGCGGTTGATCGGTCTGCCCGGTGACACGGTGCAGATGAAGAACGGTCTCCTCTACATCAATGGCGTACTGGCGCCGCAGGAGCCGGACGGAATGTTTTCCGAGGCGAACGCGCCGCAGGGGCCGATGCGCAGCATGCCGCGCTGTGCCAACCGGCCGGTGCGTGAGGGCGAGGACTGCGAAAAGCCGCAGGCAATCGAGACATTGCCGGGCGACCTGCGCCATCTTGTCCTCGATATCGGCGACGGCTCCGGGGACGATACGCCCGCCTTCACGGTACCGGAGGGCGAGTATTTCTTCATGGGCGACAACCGCGACAATTCCCTCGACAGCCGGTTTGCCCAGGCTTCGGGCGGTGTCGGCATGGTGCCGTTCGAGAATCTGGTCGGACGTGCGGACAGGGTGATCTTTTCCTCCGCGGGATCCTCGATGCTGGCGGTCTGGCGCTGGCGGCCCGACCGGTTCTTTGTGAGGATCGATTGAAGCTCAGCCAGTCCCTGACCGAGGCGTCCGCGCGCCTCGGATATTCGTTTTCCGACCCGTCGCTGCTGATCGAGGCGATGACCCATCCGTCGATGGGCGGCGGTTCCGACAATCAGCGGCTGGAGTTCCTCGGTGACCGGGTTCTCGGTCTGGTGATTGCAGAGGCCCTGCTCGCGCAGGACACCGCCGCGAAGGAGGGCAAGCTGGCGCCGCGGCTGAACGCGCTGGTGCGCAAGGAAACCTGTGCGGATGTGGCCGCCGAGCTCGATCTGGGAAGCGCCCTGCGGATGGGCCGCTCGGAGGCGCTTTCCGGCGGGCGGCGGAAGACCGCGATCCTCGGCGACGTCATGGAGGCGGTGATCGCGGCGGTTTATCTCGACGGTGGACTGGACGCGGCGCGGGAGATGATCCTCCGTACCTGGGGCGGGCGGATTTCGGAAGCACAGAGTCAGATGGTGGATGCCAAGACCGCGCTGCAGGAATGGGCGCAGGCCCGGGGTCAGGTGCCGCCCATCTATGTTGACGTGGACCGGACGGGGCCGGATCATGCACCGGTCTTTACCGTGAGGGTCTGTCTGGCCGAGGGCGACGAGGCCACCGGGACCGCGCCGTCCAAACGAGCGGCACAACAGGCAGCGGCGGAAACGCTGCTGGCGCAGATGAAAGGTCGGGAATGACCGGGGCAACGAGATGCGGCATGGTGGCGCTGATTGGCGAGCCGAACGCGGGTAAATCGACACTGATGAACCGAATGGTTGGCGCCAAGGTGTCGATCGTCACCCACAAGGTGCAGACGACCCGGGCGCGCATTCGCGGCATCGCCCTGGAGGGACCGGCGCAGCTGGTGTTCATCGACACGCCCGGTCTGTTCCGGCCGCGCCGCCGGCTCGACCGGGCGATGGTCAAGGCGGCCTGGACCGGCGTGTCGGATGCGGACGTGGTGGTGTTGCTGATCGAGGCACATCGGGGCCTGACGGAAGGAGCGCTGGCCATTCTCGAGTCGCTGGCGGAGCACGTGCCGGAGGGAACGAAGGTGGCTCTGGCGATCAACAAGATCGACAGGGTGAAGGCCGAGCAGCTTCTGGCGCTGACGGCAAAGGCGAATGAAAAGTTTGATTTCATGACCACGTTCATGATTTCGGCCGAGCGGGGGCATGGGGTTGAGGATCTGCGCAGGTGGCTTGGAGAGCAGGTGCCCGAGGGTCCCTGGCTCTATCCCGAGGACCAGATCGCGGACATGGCGTCGCGGCAGATCGCCGCGGAGATGACACGCGAAAAGCTGACACTGCGGCTGCATCAGGAAATACCCTATCAGCTGACCGTGGAGACGGAAAACTGGGAGGAGCGGCCGGACGGGTCGGTGAGGATCGACCAGGTGGTTTACGTGGCCCGGGACGGGCACAAGGGCATCGCGCTGGGTCCGAAGGGCGAGACGATCAAGGCGGTGGGCCAGGCGGCCCGCATGGAGATCAGGGAGTTCCTCGGGCGGGAGGTGCATCTGTTCCTGACCGTGAAGGTGCGGCCGAATTGGCTCGAAGAGGCGGAGCGGTATTCCGAGATGGGCCTCGATTTCAAAGACGGCGACAGCTGAGCGTCATGACGTCGCGGCTGACGGCGGAGTTCTGGGTGCAGGCGTATCTGGCGCGGCTGCGGCTGGCGGGTATCCCGGCTTTTGTCACCGCGCATGGCGACGGTACGGCGGGGGCGGTGATCGTCAAGTCGAACACGCTCGACGGGCAGGCAAGTGCGTTTGCCCGCAGTTTCGACATCATGACCGGGGCGCGGATCTGGACCCTGCTGGCCGAAGGCGCCGATGCGGATGTGGAGGCGGCGCTGGCGCGGCAGCGCGGATTTGATCCCGATCTGTGGGTGATCGAGGTCGAGGACCGCGCGGGCCGGACGCTGCTCGACGAGCCCGGACTGGCAGATTAGGATTCGCCATGGAATGGCGCGATGAAGGCATCCTGATTTCCGCGCGGCGCCATGGGGAAGGATCATCGATCATCGAGGTTCTGACCCGGGAGCACGGGCGCCATGCGGGTGTCGTCCGGGGTGGCGGCAGCCGGAAAATGACGCCGGTCCTGCAGCCCGGGGCGAAACTGATACTCGACTGGTCGGCGCGGCTCGAAGAGCATATCGGCTCATTCCGGGTTGACCCTCTTCCGGGGCGCACGGCGTATATTCTGGCGGATCGCGGGGCGCTGGCGGCACTGGGGGCGATTACGGCGCTGCTTTCGGCCTGTCTGCCGGAACGGGAGGCGCATCCGGCGCTTTATCTGCGCAGTCTCGACCTGCTCGATGCACTCGGCGTGGCGGCAGACTGGCCGCAGCGGTATGCGGTGTGGGAACTGGCGCTGCTGTCGGAACTGGGGTTCGGCCTCGATCTGTCGTGCTGTGCGGCCAGTGGTGCCACCGAGGATCTGGTCTGGGTGTCGCCGAAATCGGGACGCGCGGTCAGCCGGACTGCGGGCGCGCCCTGGGCGGAACGGCTGCTGGCTCTGCCGGCGTTTCTGCGTGACGGCTGGGCGGTGGGGGAGCGGGCCAGGCGCGCCGACCTGGAGGCGGCGCTCGAACTGACCGGATGGTTTCTGGAAGCGCGGATCGCGCCGACGCTCCATCGGGAGAAACTGCCGGATGCACGCGCCCGGGCGGTTGAGGCGATTCTGCGGATCCCGTGAGCCGTGCTTATCCGGTGTTGGCGATGCGATGTTAAGGACCGGCTGTCGCGGGTTGATTGTCTGCCAGGTGCTTTCATGGTAGAGTAATGTTTCAGCACTGACTTCGCGGGTAACAAAGATGCCGGAAGAAAACACTGTGCCGAACATGTTTCGTCCCCGACTTTTTTTCCGGCGTGACGACGAAGAACTTCGCGGGCGCTCTTCGAAACAGTATATCCAGGCGATAGGTTCCACATTCGTTGCACTTGGCGGGGCGTCGCTCGCCCGCGACACGTACCCGCAGGGGGCGGCTGCCGCCGATGCGCGGGAGGTGGCGGTGGGAAACGCGGCGCGCGAACTCAACGACATCCTAGAAGCCTACCGCGGCCCGGATGTGAACTGGGAGGCGGCACGGGTGTGGGACGACGCCTTTCAGTGTGAACGGCTGATCGTCGAAGTTCTCGATGCGCCCCGGCTTGAGATCGAGCTTGAACGGCGCATTCTGGAAGCGCAGAGCCTGAACCTGCCGTTGGCGGAGTTCTACCGGGGACGGGTGCGCGCGCCGTCGAGCAAGGATGAGGTGCTGGGCCGTGACCAGATCGAGTACAACCGGTCGCTGCTGGGGCGGCTGACACGGGACCTGCAGTGGGAATACAGCCAGCGCAACCTGAAGCGGCGCTATGCCCATCGGGCCCAGATGCGGGTGTGCTTTGTGTTTCTGGCGGCGCTCGCGGTGTTTTCCCTGGTGATGCTGGAAACCTTCAAAGTCGCGAAGACCATCGCCGAACAGGTGGAAGGCGGCGGTGTCGATGAGGTCCCGATCGCATCCGGCGGCGCGGATCAGCCGGAGGAGATGCAGTGATGCCGGAATCTTTCCCTTACGGTCTGGTGATTGCCATGGCATCGGGTCTGCTGGGGGCGGCGTTTTTCATGCTGATCCAACTGCAGCAGCGCATTTCGGAAGGCAGCCTCGCGGATGTGCGGGACATGTGGTCCTGGTGGCTGCTGATCTTGCGCTGTACGGTCGGGCTCGGCGCGGCATCGATCCTTTACTTCTTCTTTCGCAGCGGGCTGCTGGAGGGAAGCCTTTGGCCCGACCTTGGCAAGCTCGGCTACGGGCTGGTGGAAAAGATCGTCGATGAGGATCAGCAGGAGATTGAAATCCTGAATACAGGGACGAGGATCGTTCCCAATACCCATCTCGCGCTGCTGATCGTCTGGAGTTTCATTGCCGGCTATTCCCAGACGCTGGTGCCGAACCTGCTGCTGAATACCGAGGGGCGGCAGGGGTCCTGAGTCCGACGGTCAGTTGCGGTTTTCCAGCAGGCGGCGGGCGATCACCTGGGCCTGGATCTCGGCGGCACCTTCGAAGATGTTGAGGATGCGGGCGTCGCAGAGGACGCGGGAG
>JAUIHM010000174.1 GCA_030432315.1 Alphaproteobacteria bacterium
AGCTGAGTGGCGGATTGGTGATCGACCACATGGTGGTGATCTTCAGTTCGCGGGATTTGTCGTAGCCCAGATTGTCGGACACGCCCGCCAGCATCATGTGCAACCGGTCGGTTAGGCGTTTGAATTTGGGGTCTTTTTGCAGATGGTTGTGGCTGTGCCAGCCGCCGAGGCTGCGGAAATTCGACCGTTCGATGCCCTTGGTGTCCTTCTTGCGTTCTTCGATGATCGCGTCGAGGATTTCCTTGTTCATCGAGTCCGCGTCATGCAGTTTCGACGAAAAGACAAGCGTGGGGAAGTAATCGTCGCGGCGCAGTTCGTCATTGCCGCCGTCGGTTTCAATCGTGTGAACGGTGCGTGTCATCTGTATCTCCTTGTTCAAATCGTTACGCAAATGGGTGGAAGAAACTCAGGGGCAGGTCGCCGTGCCGTCAAAGGCCGGCGGTGGAAGCGACAGGATGGTTTCCAGAACCGCAAGCCGCGCCGGAACCTGTGCGCGGATCGCGTCGGCGTCGGCGGGGGGAATGCGGCCGGGCCGGAAAACCAAGCCGTAGGCGAAGAGGGCGGTTTCGGCCAGGTCTTCGCCTTCGGGGTGGTCCTGAGCATAGCGGGTGACAAAGGCGTCGTCCGCCTCCTGTGCCGCCCGCCAGACATCCGAGCGCGCGTGATCGCGGTCGAGGGACGCATGAACCGCCTCGTGAAACAGCGATTCCTCAAGATGGTTTTGCGACAGGCGCAGATCGGTCTTGCCCGCGTAGACGAACACCTTGCCCGGGCCGCCGTGGTAACTTTTGTCGCCCTTATGAATGCCGAACTGGCGCAGCCCCGAACGCAGCAGCGCCGGGAGTTGGCCCAGCGGTACGGCATAGCGTTCCGCCTCGGCCCGCGCGCTGCCGGCATCGCCGAATTCCGGGTTCAGCACGATGTCGATTGGCGCGCTGTCGCGGAAATGTGCCACGAACAGGAACGCGTTCAGGTCGCGTTCGCCGTCAATGCGTTTGTCCCACATCTGCCTGACCTCGCGGCCCCGGTCTTCGAGACAGAGAAACGCCGAAGGGTCGCCGGTCGCGATGATGTCGAACACGGTGTCGGCGGTGGCGTCAAAGGGCGGTTCGGAAGAAGCGGCGGTCGGGACAGGAAGCCCGGCCAGCGTTGCCGTAAAGGCCAGCGCCGCGATCCTGTGGCGCCCGTTACGGGGCAGGGGAGTCGTCCGGTCGGCGCGTCGATACGGCATCGCGTTATGTCCTTACCTCTGCGGCAGCCTCACGACGGGCTTCATGCCCCCGCCGCACCGGCGCTGAACACCGGAGAATTAGACTCGGACTGCCGAGATCACATCAATCAATATCAATGCGAATATACTACGGGCTGACCACGGGTCAGGCAAATGCGGGATTTCCTGACCCTTGCACCGGCTGCGGCACCGATCAGACCCCGGTAGCGTCGCGGATCGCGACGGCAAGCTTGTCGACCAGTTCACCGGTTTCGTTGTCGTCAAGGATGAAGGGCGGCGCCAGCAGGACGTGATCGCCGCGCTGACCGTCGATGGTGCCGCCCATCGGATAGCAGACCAGCCCGGCCTCGAACGCCGCGCGTTTGACCTGTGCGTTTACCTTCCGGGCGGGATCGAAGGGATCCTTGCTATCGCGGTCGGCCACCAGTTCGAGCCCCAGAAACAGCCCGCGCCCCCGGATATCGCCAACATGCGGGTGTTGCCCGAACCGGTCCTCCAGTGCCGCGCGTAGCCGTTCGCCACGTGCAGAGACACCGGCGACGATGCCGTCGTCGATCAACCGGCCCAGCACGGCCAGCGCGGCGGCGCAGGCGGTGGGGTGGCCCATATAGGTGTGCCCGTGCTGGAAAAAACCGCTGCCGCCTGCGATCGCATCATAGATCTTCCCGGAACAGAGCATAGCGCCGATGGGCTGGTACCCGGCCCCCAGCCCCTTGGCGATGGCGCAGATATCCGGGCGCACCTCGTCCTGTTCGCAGGCAAAGAGCGTCCCGGTGCGGCCCATGCCGCACATGACCTCGTCGAGGATCAGCAACACGCCATGGCGGTCGCAGACCTCTCGGATTGCCTTGAAATAGCCCGGTACCGAAGGCACCGCCCCCAAGGTCGCACCGACAACCGGTTCGGCGACAAAGGCCATCACCGTATCGGGCCCGAGCTCTTCCAGTTTGGCCTCGAACTCCTGCGCCAGCCGCTGGCCGTAGGCTTCGGCGGTCTCGCCCGGTTGCTGGCCGCG
>JAUIHM010000175.1 GCA_030432315.1 Alphaproteobacteria bacterium
ATGCGGCCGTCCGGTGACCCTGTAAGTGTGGCCGGTCGGCAGGGTCCAGGTTTCCTCGTAATGGCCCGATGTGGCCGCTTTCTCCAGTTCGGCCATCTTTGCCCGCCAGCTTCGGTAGTCCTTGGGTTCCGGTATTATCCGCGCCTCACGCAGGCGGTCGAGGAAGGTAAACAGCGTCGGTCGCGCCGAAAGGAAGTCGGCGCCGACCGAGGTCAGATCGACGAGCGCGGGGTTGAAGAGCACCAGCTGCCGGCTGCTGTCAAAGATGGCCAGACCGATCGGCAGATGGGCAAAGGTCTTTGTCAGCGTCTGGATGAATTCCCTGAGCGCGGTTTCCGCCTTGACCGTCGCGTCGGCAGGCAGTGCAAAGTTCAGGTTTTCCGACCCGGTCGGATAGCTGTGGCAGTCATACCAGCGTGGTGGCGTATCCGAGGTCTTTGGCAGCATCTGCCGGCGCGAGGCCGTACCATCCGCGGGGCGGTCGCTGAACAGGGCCGGGATGGGCCAGGTCATGTCGCCCGGTTCGATGTCCTTCTGGTCTGCCACGCGGTCAAGATACGCACTGTTTGCCCAGACGACCGTACCTTCGTCATTCTGGCGCCAGATCAGCACCGGCGCCGCTTCCAGCGTTTCGCGCAATGCGGAAAGCTCCTGATCCTGGGCGCGGTGGCTGAGGGCGTCGACAAGAATGGCCTGCCCTTCAGCCGCAAGATCGGTCACCGTCAGCCGGATACGTTCACCCAGATGTTCCGCCTTCAGCCGAACCTCATGCCCGTCCGTGCCCCAAACCTCGATATCGCCACGTTCCGGAAGCGCTGCGATAAGCCCGTCGAAATCGCGGATCCGGCCTGACAGATAGGCCGACAGGCGGGCCCAGTCCGAACCGGTGCCGGGTATCGTGTCCAGAAGCGCCCGCGCTGATCCGGTGGCATCGACCAGTTCGCGATCCTCGAACAGGAAAACCGTTTGTTCCGGTGGTCCGGAAAGGCCGGGCCGGATCTTCCGTTTGGCTTTCGACATCGGAAGCAGCGACATCAGCAGCAAGGCCACGATGGCGGCAGCAACAGAGGTTGCGACGACACCCGCCGCGAGTGCAATTGGAAGCACCATGTCTAACCCATTTCCCTTCAGGGTCTACGCCCTTTGCAAAGAAGAATTCGATTGAGGGGTTAAAGAGGCGTTAACGGATCAACTTTTTGGCGAGTGTGAGTTAATTTTTATGTATCAATGTGGCGGTTCTCGCCCAGCGCAAGCGGGCGCTCGACCTCGATGGCCTTGCGGGGCCAGGTGATGGTCACGAGGGCGCCGCAGCGTTCGGGCCGCTCATCCTCCGCCAGAAACGGATCTGTCCCGTTGCGGAACGTCAGCCGGGCGCCAGTGCGCTCCAGCAATGTCTTGGCGATGAATACGCCCAGCCCCATTCCGTCATAGCCCGGCCGGTTACGCTCATCATCCCGTCGCCGTGCGATCACGGGGTCTCCAATGCGGCCGATCAGATGGGCCGGAAAACCGGCACCATCATCGGCGATGTGAACCGACAGGTGGGTTTCGCTTGCCGTCATGTCGATCCAGACAGTGGTCCGGGCAAAATCGACACCGTTCTGAACCAGATTGCGCAATCCGTGAATGATCTCGGGACGGCGGTGGATGGTCGGCTGGCCCTCCCCCTGTCCCGGCGCATCGCCGAGGGTGAGATTGAGGATCTTGCCGCGATTGACATGCGGCTCTGCCGCCTCGCGGATCACGGCTGACAGGGGTGCGGACCGCATATGCAGGTCATCCTTCCCGGCCCGGCCCATGGATCTGAGGATATCCCGGCAACGGTCGGTCTGTTGGCGGATCAGTTCGGCATCCTCCCGCAGCATGGGGTGATCGCCAAGTTCGTCCACCAGTTCGGCACTGACCATCTTGATGGTGGCAAGCGGCGTGCCCAGTTCATGCGCCGCCGCCGCGACCACGCCGCCCAGATCGGTCAGCTTCTGTTCGCGGGCAAGCGCCATCTGCGTGGCCAGCAGCGCATCGCCCATCGAATGAATCTCCGACGCCACCCGGCGGGCATAGAGCCCGAGGAACACGACCCCGATCACGATCGCCAGCCAGAAACCAAAGCCGAAGACGCCCGGAACCTCGATTGCCGTTCCGTCGAGCATTCTCAGCGGACGGTGGACGAAAGCGATCAACGAGACGAGCGCGATGGTTACCGATCCGACGAATACTGTCGCGCGGCTCTGCAAGGCCGTTGCC
>JAUIHM010000002.1 GCA_030432315.1 Alphaproteobacteria bacterium
CGGCGTGATGAAGGTGTCCGCCGTCGCCGCCGAGCGCCAGACCGTCGAGGCGCCCGCTCGGGTGTTCCACTCCCAGGAAGAGGTCAAGGACGCGTTCAAGGCCGGTGAATTCACCCACGACACCATCGTCGTCGTCCGCTTTCAGGGACCCAAGGCCAACGGCATGCCCGAACTGCACAGTCTCACCCCGGTCATGGCGGTGCTGCAGGATCGGGGCCTCAGGGTTGCACTCGTCACCGATGGCCGCATGTCCGGCGCATCCGGCAAGGTGCCCTCCGCCATCCATGTCTCGCCCGAGGCGCTGGACGGCGGTCCGCTTTCCCGTCTGGCGGACGGCGACATGGTCCGGGTGGACGCCGTCGCCGGAACCCTCGATGTGCTCACACCCGGCGCCCTCGAGCGCCCGCCCGCCCGCGCCTCGCTCGGCGGCAATGAAACCGGACTTGGCCGCGAGCTTTTCGCCACGTTCCGCCGCGCCGTCGGCTCCGCCGAAACCGGTGCGTCCAGCCTCGTATTGGAGAATGCCCGATGACCCCCAAAGACGCTTCCACCTTCGCCCGCAAGATCGCAGGTCTCGCTCCGGTCATTCCGGTGCTGGTCGTCGAAGACGCGGCCCATGCCGTTCCGCTCGCCAATGCGCTGGTTGCCGGCGGTCTGCCGGTTCTTGAGGTGACGCTGCGCACTCCCGCTGCCCTCGAGGTGATCCGCGCCATGGCCGACGTGGAAGGCGGCATTCCCGGCGCCGGAACCCTGCTGACCCCCGCCGATGTCAAGGCCGCCAAGGCGGCAGGCGCCAGATTCGGGGTCTCGCCCGGCGTCACCGAGCGGCTGCTCGACGCCTGCGAGGACGCGGAACTGCCGCTGCTGGCCGGGGTCGCCACGGTGACCGAGGCGATGTGGATGTACGAGCGCGGCTATGACATGTGCAAGTTCTTCCCGGCGGAAGCCAATGGCGGCGCCAGCGTGCTGAAAGCCTGGCACGGCCCGCTGCCCCAGGTCTCCTACTGCCCGACCGGAGGCGTCACGCCGCAGAACGCCGCCGAATATCTGTCACTGCCCAACGTGATCTGTGTTGGCGGCTCGTGGATCGCAAACAGGAACCTGATGCAGGCCGGTGCCTGGGACGAAATCGAGTCTCTTGCCCGCGCCGCGTCCGCGCTGAAAGGGTAACGCCATGACCGACGGGATCTGGGACGATCTGCACCTAGCGGGCAGGACTGCCAAGTCGCGGAAAATCACCTCGCTGTTCGCGCAGGATCCCGGCCGCTTCACCGGGTTTTCCGCCAGCCTCGGTGACATGCTGTTCGACTGGTCGAAAACCAACATTGATGCGGACACCCGCAGCCTGCTGTTGCAGCTCGCCGAAAGCCGCGGCGTGACGGCGCGCCGGGATGCGATGTTCGCCGGCGAAAAGATCAACGTGACCGAGGATCGCGCGGTGCTCCACACGGCCCTGCGCAACCGCGCCAACACCCCGGTCATGGTCGACGGCGTCGACGTGATGCCCGAGGTCAACGCGGTTCTGGACGCCATGGCCGCCTTTGCCGCCGGCCTGCGCGACGGCAGCATCACCGCCTCCGACGGTCAGCCGTTCACCGATGTGGTCAACATCGGCATTGGCGGGTCCGACCTCGGGCCGGTGATGGCGACGCTGGCGCTCGCCCCCTATCATGACGGGCCGCGCCTGCACTTTGTCTCCAATGTCGACGGCGCCCATGTGCACGACACTCTGGCCGGTCTCGACCCGGCGCGGACTTTGGTGATCGTCGCCTCCAAGACGTTCACCACCATCGAGACCATGACCAACGCCACCACCGCCCGCAAATGGCTGCGCGCGGGTCTGGGCGATGCCGCGGCGGACGGTCATCTCGCCGCCGTCTCCACCGCGCTCGACAGGACCGGTGCCTTCGGCATCGACCCCGCAAGGGTGTTCGGCTTCTGGGACTGGGTCGGCGGTCGCTACTCGGTCTGGGGTGCGGTCGGCCTGCCGCTGATGATCGCCATCGGCCCGGAGCGGTTCATCGAATTTCTCGAAGGCGCTCACGAAATGGACCGCCATTTCCAGACCGCACCGCTGGCGGAAAACCTGCCGGTGCTGCTCGCGCTTGTCGGCATCTGGCACCGCGACATTTGCGGTTATGCCACCCGCGCGGTGCTGCCCTATGACCAGCGCCTGTCGCGACTGCCCGCCTACCTGCAGCAGCTGGACATGGAATCGAACGGCAAGAGCGTGTCACTCGACGGCTCCTCCCTGTCGATCGACAGCGGCCCGGTGGTCTGGGGCGAGGCCGGCACCAACGGCCAGCACGCGTTTTATCAGCTGATCCACCAGGGCACGTCGGTCATTCCCTGCGAATTTCTCGTCGCCGCCAACGGTCATGAACAGGATCTCGCCCATCACCACGAACTTCTGCTCGCCAACTGCCTGGCCCAGAGCGAGGCACTGCTGCTCGGTCGCGACCTCGAGGCGGCGCGAAAGACCGTCAGCAATCCCGCGCTGGCGCCCCACAAGGTCTTCGCCGGCAACCGGCCCTCAACCACCCTCGTCTACAGCTCTCTCGATCCGCGAACCCTTGGCCGGATTATCGCGCTTTACGAACACCGGGTGTTTGTCGAAGGCACAATCTGGGGTCTCAACAGCTTCGACCAGTGGGGCGTTGAACTGGGCAAGGAACTGGCCACGGCACTGCTGCCGGTGCTGCAGACCGGCGACGGGGTGGACACGCGTGACGGTTCGACCGCGGGCCTTCTGACGAGGGTGCGGGCGCTCAGAGATCAATCTGCATAGAGCGCTCGACCACCACCGTGCATTGCGCATGGCGCACGATCCGCGCGGCGGTGGATCCGATCAGGTAGTCGCGGAAGTCCGGCCGGTGCGATCCGAGTATGATCGCGTCGGCCTTCATCTTTTCGGCGATCCGCAGGATCTCCGCCGACGGCGACCCCTCGTCGATCATCGTGTGACCTGTTACCCCGGCCGCCGTGAGCATGCCCTTCAAATGCGCAAGTGCCTCATCGCGGTTGGCCTTCAGCCGTTCCTGAAACGATTCCTCGCGGATGTAGCCGGAGATGTAGCTGGGCACCGGCTCGATCACCGACAGCAGCGTGATCTCGCCCTCGGCATCGATCAGCTTCTTGGCAATCTCGACGAGACGCGCGCCCACCTCTCCGTGCGACGGGTCGATGGGTACAAGGATCCTGCTGTACATTCTCACTCCTCCTGATTACGTCACCCCCCACAATGGTACAAAAAACGCTCCATGCCAGCCCTGATTTGAATCAATCCCCCGATGTCGCGCCTGGCCTGAACGTGGTGCACATGGATGAGCATCTCATGGTGCTCGACAAACCCTCCGGCCTGCTTTCGGTTCCCGCCAAACCGCCCGGTCCCCAGGACTGTCTCGAAGCCCGCGCCAAAGCGGCCCATCCGGAGGCGCTGCTGGTCCACCGGCTCGACATGGACACCTCCGGCATCATGCTCTTCGCCCGCACCAGACTGGCCCAGCGGCATCTCGGCTGGCAGTTCGAGCGCAGGCAGCTGAAAAAGACCTACGAGGCCCGCGCCGCCGGCCACATTGCCGACGACACCGGCCGCATCGACCTGCCGCTGATCTGCGACTGGCCCAACCGGCCGCTGCAGATGGTCTGTCACATCCGCGGCAAGCCCTCCGTCACCGATTACGCAGTGCTCGACCGCGAACCCGGCGCCGTCACCCGCGTCGAACTCCGTCCGCAGACCGGCCGCAGCCACCAGTTGCGTGTTCATCTGCTCGCCCTCGGCCACCCGATCCTCGGCGACGGCTTCTATGCCGATCCCGCCACCAGGATCGCCGCCCCAAGGCTGCAGCTGCATGCCCGCGAGATCTCGCTGCGCCACCCTGACGGCGGCGCCTGGGTCACCTTCACCGCCCCGACGCCATTCTAGAGCCAGGCGGCGCCGCGCACGCCGGAGCTGTCACCATGGACATTCCGCACCAACCGCGTCGCGAAGCGCTTGCCGAAGACATGCGGTTTGATCAGATCCGGCACATTCCGGTAGATCCTCTCGACATTCGACAGACCGCCGCCCAGCACAATCACGTCCGGATCGAGGATGTTGACGATCATCGCCAACGACCGCCCCAGCCGGTCCTCGAACCGCGCGAGGCTGGCCAGCGCCGATGCATCGCCCAGATCGGCCAGAGCGATGATCTCCGGCGCCGTCGGCCCGTCCCCAACAGGTGCTCCGACGCTGCGCGCGTGATCGGCAGCAAAATTCGGCCCCGACAGCCAGGCCTCCGTATGGCCGTGAACCCCACAGGAGCAGACCGGTCCCGGCCGTTCGGCGTCGAGCGGCGAGGGCAGGGGCACATGGCCCCATTCACCGCCGATGGCGTTGATCCCCTCTACCAGCCTTCCATGCACCACCAGCCCGCCGCCGACCCCGGTGCCAAGAATCACCCCGAAGACCACTTCGCCACCCGCGCCACCGCCATCCTTCGCTTCGGACAGGGCGAAACAGTTGGCGTCATTGGCAATCTTCACCGGCCGGTCCAGCGCCGCATGCAGATCCCCGCGCAGATCCCGGCCGCTCAGCCAGGTGGAATTCCCCATCGAAACCTTGCCGGTGCCCCGGTCGACCGAGCCGGGGACACCGATGCCGACCTGTTCGATCCGCGCCCCGGCTTCGGCCTCGAGCCGTTCGGTCAGGCCGCGGATTGCCTCGATGCCGCCGTCATAATCGTGCCGCGGCGTGGGCACCCGCGCGCGCGCCCGTTCCACCCCGTCCGCGTCCAGAACCACGCCTTCGATCTTCGTCCCGCCGTAATCCAGACCCAGTCGCATGATGCCCTCCCGTTGGTTCCAACCGTTTTAGGCGTGCCCCGCCGGTCGCGCAACGCTCCTTTGCCTTGGCGTGCCGGCGATGCTAAACCGGCCCGTAGACATGTAGGCGGCGGGTATGTTCTGGAAAATTCCGGTTTTTGGAAAAGTCAGCAAGATCGGTATCAAACCACCACGCCCGACCCCGGACCGGTCCGGGCTGACCATTGCCGCGATCGTCCGCAACGAGGCGCGTCATATCGGCGAATGGGCCCATTTCCACGACCGCGCCGGCGCATCGCGCATCATCCTCTATGACAACGGCTCAACGGACGACACCCTGGCGATCGTCCGCGACGTGCTGCCGGCCGGACAACTGGTCATCGTTCCCTGGGGCCAGACCCTGTCCGATGCCCGCATGGGCCGCGAGATTCACAACCAGGTGCTGGCCTACGCCCATGCCGCCAGCAATTTCGGTTCCAACTGCCGCTGGATGGCGTTTATCGACATCGACGAATTTCTCGTGCCAACCCGCGCAAAGAGCCTGCCCGAGGCCCTGTCGCATCTCGACGGCGCCCGTTCCGTTTCCCTGCCCTGGCACATGTTCGGCCGGTCGGGCCACATCACGCCGCCCGAAGGCGGCGTCCTGCGCAACTATCTTTACCGCGCGGCAGACCCGATGAGCAGCGCCCGGGGCATCCGCGCCTTCAAATGCATCGTCGATCCATGCCACCTGACCGCGCTGCGCGTGCATTCGATGGAGGTCGACGGCCGCGCCGACAGCGTCAACGACCGTGGCGAAGCGGCCAGTGTCTCCGGTCGCGAAAAACCGGATTTCTATTCCGTCGATCATATTCAGCTTAACCACTACTACACCCGTTCGGAACAGGAGCTTGCCGCGAAGATCGGCCGCGGCCCCAACCTGCGCGCCAAATCGCCTGAATATGAGCGCAAGGTTCGCCGCACGATGCTCAACATCGAGAGCGATCAGGTCGAGGACCGCACCGCCATCAACTACCTCACCCGGATCGGCTGGGAATGACGATGCAGGTCGAACTGATCGTCTCAACCTACAACAGCCCCAGGGCACTTGATCTCTGCCTGACCGGCGTAATGGCACAGAACACGCTGCCGGATGCCATCTGCATCGCCGATGACGGCTCCGGGCCGGAAACCGCTGCCGCGATCGCCGCGTTTCAGACCGCCTGGCCGCATATGCCCGTCCGCCACGTCTGGCACGAGGATCGGGGGTTTGAGAAGGCCGCGATCCTCAACCGGGCGCTCGCCACCTCAACCGCCGATTTCATCGTCTTCATCGACGGAGACGTGCTGATCCACCCCACCTTCATCGCCCGTCACCTGGCACTGGCCCGGCCGGGAAGGTTCAGCACCGGCAGCCTGATCCGCCTCAATGCCGAAACCACCGCCTTCGTCACGCCCGACATGGTCCGGTCCGGCCTTGTGTTCGAACGCGCCTGGCTGCGCGCGCACGGAACTTTCGACCGCATCGGCACCTGGCTCAAGACCATGCCGTTTCCGTTTCCGGTGATGCGCTTTCTCGATGCCGTCACCCCGGTGCAAAAAGCGCTCTGCGGCGCCAATGCCTCGCTGTTCCGCGCCGATGCGCTGGCGGTCAACGGCTTCGACGAGGCGATCAAGTATGGCGGCAGCGACAAGGAATTCGGCATCCGACTGACCAATGCCGGCATCCGCGGCCAGCACCTGCGCTACACCGCGCCGCTGGTCCATCTCGATCATCCGCGCGGCTACCGCGACGAAGACGAAATCCGCCGCCACAAACAAATGATCGCCAGGGTCCGCAGCGAACGCCTCACCTGGACCCAGAACGGCATCCTGAAACAGGACCTCGCCCCGTGACTGCCTCCGGACGCGGCGTCATCTACATCGCCACCGGTGCGGCCCATGTGCAGGCCGCGCGTCTGTCCGCGGCCTCGGTGCGCGCCAGCAATCCCGGTCTCGGTCTGGCGCTGTTCACCGACGAAGCTGCGCACTTCCGCGAATTCGACCAGGTCACGCCTATCGAGAACCCCCATGCCCGGTCGAAAGTCGACCTGTTGCAGAAGTCGCCCTATGCCGAAACGCTCTACCTCGACACCGATACCCGGGTGGTCGGTGACCTTGCTCCGGCGTACCGCCTGCTCGAACGCTTCGACCTCGCGGTCGCCCACCGTACCCCGGATCCCAAACGGCTGGCCTCGGCGAAGCCGACGGACACACCCCCGTCCGCCTATCCCGAACACAACGGCGGCGTGATCTTTTACCGCGCGACCCCGGCCGTGCAGACCTTTCTCGACAATTGGCGCAGCGCCTATCACCGGCTCGGCCGCACCGCCGATCAGGTGACGTTCCGCGAACAGCTCTGGGCGTCCGACATCCGTATCGCCATCCTGCCTGTGCGCTACAACACCCGCAGCTATACCTGGCTCGATCACCTGACCTGGAAGGGCGCTCCGCCGGTGGTCCTGCACCTGAACCGCTACCACCCGGGCAAGGGCGGCCGGCTGCGCCAGGCGCTCCGAGGTCTCGGCGGGCCGCGCTAGGCGAGCACGGTTCCCGGCACC
The DNA here is from genome assembly GCA_030432315.1 of Alphaproteobacteria bacterium. Taxonomy (GTDB): domain Bacteria; phylum Pseudomonadota; class Alphaproteobacteria; order Rhodobacterales; family Rhodobacteraceae; genus Amaricoccus. Next base: position 7,383 of record JAUIHM010000002.1, read on the forward strand.
GGCTTTCCGGCGCGCTCGCATTCCGCGCGGATCAGAGCTTCCAGCCGGCCGTGCAGATACCGGTAGTCGTATTTCTCCACTGCCGTCCGCCGTGCCGCTTCGGCGAGGCTGCGTGCCCAGTCCGGCCGCTCGACGACCGAGCGCAGCGCCGCCGCATATCCCGCCGCATCGTGCTCATCCACAAGAACGCCGTTCAAACCGCTCTGGATCGCCTCGGGGATTCCGGCATGCCGGGTCGACACCACCACCGTACCCGAGGCCATCGCCTCCTGGATCGAGGTGGGCAGCCCCTCGGTATTGCCGTCCTCCGCCGTGACCGAATGCTGCAGGTAGACACCGGCGGTGCCGATCTTTCTGCGCACCTCCTCATGCGGCTGCTGCCCCAGAAACGTCACCCGCCCGTCGAGGCCGAGTTCCCGGACCCGCGCCTGGCATGCTGCCTCCAGCGGCCCCTCGCCGATGATCTCCAGCCGGTGCTGAGGATGGTCGATGGCCAGCGCCGCGAAGGCATCAATCGACAGCAGCGGCGCCTTCTTGGCGACGATCCGGCCGACCATCAGGATCAGTTCGGGGTCGCGTTCCGGCCCCGGCGCAAACAGATCCGTGTCCACTCCGGTCGGGATTACATGGGAATTCGGATGGCTGACCCCCTGTTCCGCCAGGTTGTCGAGCAGTGACTGCGACACCGAGATCACCCCGGCCAGACGCGGCATCGCTGCCTTGTAGCGCCGGACGATCCGCGGCGAACGCAGCCGTTTCGAGGCATCGAAGCCGCGGAAATAGACGAATACCGGAATGCCTAGGTCGTCGTGGATCGGCGCCAGATTGCCGCCCAGATGCCCGAATTCCGCGACAACCGCGCTGACATGGTTCTCGCGCAGAAACGCCTCCTGCGCCCGCCACGCCCGGCCAAACGCGACGCCGGACGAGCCGTAGCGCCAGCTCTGCACCGCCTTGCCAACCTCCCGCTCCATGAAGGCGACAAAACCGTCGGTATGTTCATCGAGCACGAATGTCGGGCGCAGCGGCGCGTGATCCGGCACCATCCGTTCACACAGAACCACGGTATTGCCGCCGAAAAGCATTGCCACATGCCGCCGCACGCCGGTTTCCGTCGCCTTGCCCAGGATCCCCGTGGCGATGGCAACGGTCGCGATCCGGTGGGCAGAGGTCGTGCCGGCCGTTGAATTCATGGGGGTCGGTCCTTTCAAAGCAGATCCGTGCCGCGCCTGACGGTTCAAACCCCGTCTGAGGCACAATCGCGTGCAGATTATTTTACGCTGAACGTCCGTATTATCAATATGCTCCGGCCCATGCCCGGGGCAAGGGCGCTCAGGCCCAGTCGAACCGGAACTGCCCGCCAAGACCCAGCCGGGCGATCTCTGCCGACACCGTCTCGAATTCGGGGCGCAGGCTCTCGATCCGGTCATGATGGGTTTCCACCAGCACCTGGCCGACCTGGGCGTGACAGCCACTGGAGAGCATCCGGGCGATGATCCGGTATTCCGCGCCCTCCGCGTCGATCTTGGCGATGTCAACCGGGCCGATCCGGGCAATAATGTCGGCGATGTCCTCGACCGGTACCATGCGATACGCGTCCTGCGACACGTTCGGCTTTTCCGTCAGCAGCGACGAGCTTTCCGAATGCCCCAGGGGGTCATCGGCATAGTCCTGGTGCAGATAGAGTTTCATTTCGGTGTTGATGTCGAGAACACCGGCATTGTGCGGCCGTATCCTCGGGTCGCGCTGCGCTGCCGACAGGAGCAGCGCAAACACGTCCGGATTGGGTTCGAAGGCGTGGACCACCGCCCCACGGGCCGCGAACGCCGCCGCTACTTCGCCCCTGTTCGCCCCGATATCCAGTACAACCATACCGGGACGAACGGAATTTACCGTCTCGTGGAAAAGCCGGTCATGGGGGCGGATCAGGAACCCCGGGACCTTCCAGCCCCGGCGCACCAGCCATTTTCTAAGGTTGGACCTCAGCCCCATGCCGTTTCCCGATCCCGATAGGGATCAGGCTTCCTCTTTGACTTCCTCGCCGGTTTCCTGGTTGATCGCCTTCATCGACAGGCGCACCTTGCCGCGGTCGTCGAAGCCCATCAGCTTGACCTTGACGGTCTGGCCTTCGGAAACCACGTCCTTCGGGTGACCGACGCGCTCGTCCGACATCTGGCTGACATGCACGAGGCCGTCCCGCTTGCCGAAGAAGTTCACGAAGGCACCGAAGTCCATGATCTTGACCACCTTGCCGGTGTAGATCTTGCCGACTTCCGGTTCATCGACGATCGAACCGATCAGTTCGCGCGCCTTTTCGATCGCGGCGGCATTAGCCGAGGCGATCTTGATCACACCATCGTCGTTGATGTCGACCTTGGCGCCCGATTCCTCGACGATGCCACGGATCACCTTGCCGCCCGACCCGATGACTTCGCGGATCTTGTCGACGGCAATCTGCAGCGTCTCGATGCGCGGTGCATGGGCGGAAAACTCGGACCGTCCGGCGGTCAGCGCCTTGCTCATTTCGCCGAGGATGTGCATCCGGCCGTCTTTCGCCTGGGCGAGGGCCTGGTCCATGATCTCATGGGTGATGCCGGCAACCTTGATGTCCATCTGCAGCGAAGTGATGCCGTTCTCGGTACCCGCGACCTTGAAGTCCATGTCGCCGAGGTGATCCTCGTCGCCGAGAATGTCGGTCAGAACCGCGAACTTCTCGCCCTCGAGGATCAGACCCATCGCCACGCCGGCCACCGGCGCCTTCAGCGGAACGCCCGCATCCATCATCGACAGGGACGAGCCACAGACCGTCGCCATCGACGAAGAGCCGTTGGATTCGGTGATCTCCGAGACGACGCGGATGGTGTAGGGGAAATCCGTTGCCGCCGGCAGAACCGCCTGCAGCGCCCGCCATGCCAGCTTGCCGTGACCGATCTCACGGCGGCCCGGACCCGCCATGCGGCCCGCCTCACCGACGGAATACGGAGGGAAGTTGTAATGCAGCAGGAAGGTCGAGCGCGACGAGCCGTGCAGCGCATCGATCATCTGCTCGTCGTCGCCGGTGCCCAGCGTGGTCACAAGCAGACCCTGGGTTTCGCCGCGGGTGAACAGGGCCGAACCGTGCGTGCGCGGCAGAAGGCCGACTTCCGCTTCGATCGGGCGGACGGTGAAGAGATCGCGCCCATCGATCCGGGTGCCCTTGTCCAGCACGTCGTTGCGCACGACCGCGGATTCGAGCTTCTTGATGCAGGTGTCGAGATTCTCGTCCGCCAGTTCCTCTTCGGACAGGGCGGCGTGGATCGTGTCCCTGGCTGCAGAAACTGCGTCCTGGCGAGCAAGTTTGTCGCGAATCGCGAAGGCGCCGCGCATTGCGTCCTCCCCGGCAGCCTTCACGCGGTCGTAGAGACCGGAATAATCCGGAGCCTGGTAGTTGAACGGCTCTTTCGCCGCGTCTTCCGCCATGTCGATGATCATGTCGATCACCGGCTGCATCTGTTCGTGGCCGAATTTGACCGCGCCCAGCATCTCGGCTTCGGACAACTCATAGGCCTCCGATTCGACCATCATCACCGCGTCCTTGGTGCCGGCAACAACCAGGTCGAGCCGCTGCTCGGGATTGTCGCGCAGCTTTTCCATGTCGTCGACGGCCGGGTTCAGCACGTAGGAGCCGTCAACGAAACCGACCCGCGCACAGCCGATCGGGCCGAGGAACGGCGCGCCGGACAGGGTCAGCGCGGCCGAGGCGGCAATCATCGCCACCACATCGGGATCGTTTTCCATGTCGTAGGACAGGACGGTACAGATCACCTGCACCTCGTTCTTGAAACCATCAACGAACAGCGGGCGGATCGGACGGTCGATCAGACGCGAGGTCAGTGTTTCCTTTTCCGTAGGCCGGGCCTCACGTTTGAAAAAGCCGCCAGGGATCTTGCCGGCGGCGTAGTATTTTTCCTGGTAGTGCACGGTCAGCGGGAAGAAATCCTGCCCCGGCTTTGCCTTCTTGGCGAAGACAACGGCGGCGAGAACGCTGGTCTCCCCGTAGGTCGCGACGACGGCACCATCGGCCTGGCGGGCGATCTTCCCCGTTTCGAGCGTGAGCGTGTCATGGCCCCACTCGATTGATTTCTTTACGATATTGAACATTTCTTTTCCTTCTGGACGGCGGGACCCCCTGGCCCTTCGCCGCAACGGTGGAGCCTTGGCTCCGTGACCCCCGTACATTTGTTCCGGACCGTCCTCGGGGTCGGGAGGATGTCCGCAGATCGGCCGGCTGTCGGAGGGGCCGACTTCGCCCGATGTCAGAACCATTGCGGCGCGTCCAGGGACTGGACGCGCCGCAATGAATGCGTCAGCGGCGGATGCCGAGACGTTCGATCAGGGCCTTGTAGCGTCCCTCATCCTTGGCGCGTGTATAGTCGAGCAGTTTACGGCGCTGTGCGACCATCTTCAGAAGCCCACGACGGGAATGGTTGTCCTTCTTGTGGGTCTGGAAGTGCTCGGTCAGCGTTGTGATCCGGCTGGACAGGATAGCAACCTGGACTTCCGGCGAACCGGTGTCGCCTTCCTTGATTGCAAATTCCTTGATGAGCTGCTGTTTGACTTCTGGTGTAATCGACATCGTATTTCCTCTTCAAAGGTTGATGAAACCGCTCCGCCAAAGGCCTGTGCCGGGATGTCGTCCAGCACGGTCAAAAACGGAACAGGCCGCGCCACGGGAAGCCCGCGGCACAGGCGCGCCTCCATAGCCGCAAATTCCTCCAAAGGAAAGACCTGATACCCTGGGCCGCAATTGCGCGTGACACGCCTGCTTCGCGGCGACCTTTACCCTGTCACGCTCGCGTAACGCTTAACCTGCGACACTTCCGCAGGAAGACATCTGCAGACCGCGCCGGTGTTGCGGCGGGTCGGGAAACATGGGGGTTCACGGGAATGCAAGGATTTGAGATCAGCAGCCACTGTATCCGAACGCGGGAATGGGACGGCGACGGCGGAGCGGTGCACAGCCACACTCTGGAACTGGAAGGTGAAAACGACCGCGCCTTCCTGATGTTCGATCCCTGTCTCGATCTCGAACGGCTTGGTCAGGTGGTCGGCTATGTCACTGACGGCGGCGATGGTTCGCTTTCGATCATTGGCTGGTTTCCTCTCGACGTGTTCGAGAACTACCGCCGGCTTCTCGAAGGCTCCGACCGGATCACCGTCGAATTCGAACTGCGCGACGGTGGAACCGGCGCCGGATATCTGCGACGGCTCGCGCTGCGGCGCGGTGGCACAATCGTTGCCGCCAATTCGGTACACGGCCCGCAAGGCGTGCGCCGGTCCAAAACCGCTTCGGCCGGGTCCCGCTGAAGGTCGTGTGCGTCACCGTTGCGGCTGGTCCGCAACGAATACCCGCTCGGGCCGAAAGACGCCCAGCTCAAGTCTGCCGACAGCAAGCGGCTGTCCGTCATGGCTTACCCAGACCGTCGCCGCCGGTTCCCGTACCAGGGAAGGCAGCGTCACGCTGTTGCCGTTGCGCAGCCGTGCCGCATCCCCGGAGCCGACGGCGTACTCCGGCAGCGCCGCAAGACCCACGGTCAGCGGCAGCAGCCATCCGGTCAGGTCGTCGCCCCTGGCTGCCCGTTCCAGCACCTCCCAGGTCATCGCCCCGTCGAGCGTGAACGGCCCCGACCACAGCCGCCGCAGCGTCAGCACATGCGCGCCGCACCCCAGCGCCGCCCCAAGGTCCCTGGCAATCGAGCGCACGTAGCCCCCCTTGCCACAGGTCATCTCGAACACCGCCGTATCCGCATCGGGACAGTCAATCAGTTCCAGCCGCGCCACATGCAGCTGACGTGGTGCGATCTCAACCACTTCGCCGTCGCGCACCCGGGCATAGGCCCGCCGCCCGTCGATCTTCACCGCCGACACCTGCGGCGGCACCTGCTCGATGTCACCGGTAAACTTGGGCAGGGCGGCCAGTATCGCCGCCCGGTCGGGGCGCAGGCCGCTGGTTTCCAGCACGTCACCTTCCGCGTCATCGGTGCCGGTGGTCACGCCCCAGCGCACCGTGAACCGGTAGGCCTTGTCCGCATCGGTGACGTAGGGCACGGTCTTGGTCGCCTCGCCGAACGCCAGCGCCAGCAGCCCGGTCGCCGCCGGATCGAGCGTGCCCGCATGGCCTGCCTTCTGCGCGTCGTACACCCATTTCGCCTTGGCCACTGCCGCCGCTGACGACACCCCTGCCGGCTTGTCGAGGATCAGCCAGCCATGTACCGGCCGCCCGCGTTTGCGTCTCGCCATGGTCGAAGTCTCCTGAAAGGCAGGCTCAGTCGTCGTGATCGCGGTCGAGATCGCGGCGCACCGCCTCAGATGCCAGAAGCGCGCGGGTCCGGTCCATCTGATCGAAACTGTGATCGGCGAGGAAACTCAGCTCCGGCGAAAACTTCAGATCGATCTCTCTGGTCACCTGACGCCGGATTTCATGCCGGTTCCGCGTCAGCGCCTTCAGCACCACGTCGGTGTTCACCCCACCGAGCGGCAGCACGAAAACCGTCGCCTGGCGCAGGTCGTTGGAACAGCGCACTTCGGAAACGGTGATTGACACGTGGGCGAGATCCGGATCATGGAGGTCGCCGCGCGCAAATGTGTCCGACAGGGCCCGTCGAATGACCTCCGCAACCCGGAGTTGTCGTTGGGTCGGCGCCACGCCGGCTGGATTCTTTGACTTTGCCATGCGGGTCACATCCTATCGTGCGCGGTCGGAGTCAATAGCGGAACGGAGAGAAGACCGTCATGGACAACCAGGTTGGAATAGCCGTCACCGGCGCGTCGGGCCGAATGGGTCAAATGCTCATCAGGGCCGTGCTGGATGAGCCGAACGCGAAGCTGACCGGTGTCACCGAACGTCCGGGCCATGCCTGGACCGGCCGTGATCTCGGCGAAGCGATGGGCGGGGCACCGCTGGGTGTGACGGTCTCCGACGATCCGCTCGAGGTGTTCGCCCGCTCGCACGCGGTGCTCGATTTCACTTCCCCCGCCGCCACCGTGTTTCACGCCGAGCTTGCCGCCCAAGCCCGTCTGACCCACGTTGTCGGCACCACCGGCCTGGAACGCGAAGACCTTGAAAAACTCGCCGCCGCCGCCCGGCACGCGGTGATCGTCCGTGCCGGCAACATGAGCCTTGGCGTCAACCTTCTGACGGTGCTGACGCGGCGGGTGGCGGAGGCGCTGGGCACCGACTTCGACATCGAAGTGGTCGAAATGCACCACCGCCACAAGGTCGACGCGCCCTCCGGCACCGCCCTGATGCTGGGTGAGGCGGCAGCGGCGGGCCGCAGGATCAACCTTGCCGACCATTCCGAGCGCGGCCGCGACGGCGTCACCGGTGCCCGGGCCGAAGGCGCCATCGGCTTTGCCAGCCTGCGCGGTGGCGACGTGATCGGCGAGCACGAGGTGATATTTGCCGGGATGGGCGAACGCATCTCGCTCAAACATGTCGCCACCGACCGGATGCTGTTCGCCCGCGGAGCCCTGCGCGCCGCCCTCTGGGGACAGAACCGCGCACCGGGCCAGTACAGCATGCTCGACGTGCTCGGCCTCAACGAAGAAGCCGTCGGCATCCCGGACCGCTAGACGGCGCCGGCGCCGATTGCGGCATCAGACCGGAAGGAAGACCATGCGGATAACCTGTCTGAACGGCTGGGGCGGCAAACTGTTCGACACGCTCCGGCCCTGGTTGGCGAACGCGCCGCCCGACGTGCTGTGCCTCCAGGAAGTGATTCACAGCCCGCAGACCGACCGGGACTGGCTGACCTACCGCGACGGCGACCACGTCCTGCCGCAGCGGGCAAATTTCTTTCGTGAGGTCTGCGCCGCCCTGCCGGACCACACCGCCATATTCTGTCCCGCCGCCCAGGGCGTGCTCTGGGATGGTGACAAACCGGTGCCGTCTCAATGGGGACTCGCGACCTTCGTCCACCGCGCCCTGCCGGTGATCGGCCAGGTGCAGGGCTTCGTGCACGGCTGCTGGTCCGCCGACGGCTACGGCGAGCATCCGCGGCCGCGCTCCGCCCATGCGGTGCGCGTCCACGACCGTGACCGGAACCGCCCGGTCTGCATCACCCACATGCACGGCCTGCGCGATCTGCGGGGCAAGATGGACACTCCGGAGCGCACCGCCCAGGCGCGGCGTCTGCTCGCCCTCTCGCGCCAGGCCTCGCATCAGGACGACCTGGCGGTGATCTGCGGCGATTTCAACGTCGAACCCGGCAGCGAAACCCTCGCCATTCTCGCCGCCGCCGGCATGACCGAGCTGGTGACCGACCGCGGCTTCGCCGGAACCCGGACCTCGCACTACCCCAAACCGGGCCGGTTCGCCGATTACATGCTCGTCAGCCGACCCGACTGCGTGCGCGCCTTCGACGTGGTCCGCGATCCGGAAGTGTCGGATCACTGCCCGCTGGTGCTTGACCTCTGACCCTCCGCCCCCTTTAAATATGATCTGGCGCATATGGCCTTCCCCGGGGCGACGGGTTAGATTTGCCTCAGACCGAAGCTTTCCCCGATTGGCGCCTGACCCATGCTCCTGACCGGCACACCCCAAGACGGGCCAAGATGGCTCGACCGTTCGACCCCGCCGCATATCGTCACCCTGATCCTGATGACCGGGCTGGCGACGCTGAACATGAACATTATTCTGCCGTCGCTTCCCAATCTGGCACTGCATTTCGACCGGGATTATGCGGTGGTTCAGCTTGCGGTTTCGGCCTATCTCGCCATGACGGCGCTGTTGCAGCTGGTGATCGGGCCGCTGTCCGACCGCTACGGCCGCCGGCCGGTGTCTCTGGTCTGCGCGGTGATCTTCCTGTTTGCCACGCTCGGCTGCATCTGGGCGCCGAACTTCGAGGCTTTCCTCGTCTTCCGCCTGCTGCAAACCGCCATTGCCTCGTCGATCGCCATCAGCCGCGCCATTGTCCGTGACATGGTGCCGCCTGAACAGGCGGCGAGCAAAATCGCCTACGTGACCATGGGCATGGCCGTGGCGCCGATGATCGGCCCGGTGATCGGCGGGTTTCTCGAACTCTGGTTCGGCTGGCACGCCGTGTTCTGGATGATCTTTGTCTTCGGTCTGCTGGTCACATGGATGCTCTGGGCCGATCTCGGCGAAACCAATCTGACCCCCAGCACCAGTTTTCGCGACCAGTTCCGCGCCTATCCCGAGCTTGCATCCTCGCGACGGTTCTGGGGCTATTCGGGCACCGCGGCCTGTGCCACCGGCGGCTTCTTCGCCTTTCTTGGCGGTGGCCCCTGGGTCGCTTCACACGTTCTCGGCCTGACCTCGGCCGAACTCGGATTCTGGTTCGGCACCATCGCCGTGGGCTACATGGCCGGGAACTACATTTCCGGGCGGTTCGCCTCGCAGATCGGCATGAACCGGATGATGGTGATCGGCTCGCTGATCGCCATCTGCAGCCCGGTTCTCAACATCCTGCTGTTCTGGACCGGCATGGTCAGCGCCCCCGGCTTCTTCGGCTGCATGCTGCTGATCGGCCTCGGCAACGGCATTTCCCTGCCGAGCGCCAATGCCGGCATCGTCTCCGTCCGCCCCCATCTCGCCGGCAGTGCCTCCGGCCTCGGTGGCGCAATGATGATCGGCGGAGGCGCGGCCCTCTCTGCTGTCGCCGGGGCTCTGCTGCGACCGGAAACCGGCGCCTGGCCAATGCTGATCATCATGCTTCTCAGTCTGATCGCCAGCTTTCTCTTCGCCCTCGACGTGGTCCGCGTCGCCCGCCGCAAGGGAGATCTCGTCCGTTGACCAGTCTGACAACCACGGAGGGATCCTTCGGCGAAAGCATGCGCGGCGCGGTTTTCATGACGCTGAGCATGATCGGCTTCTCCTGCAATGACGCGATGTTCAAACTGCTGGCCGGAAAGGTGCCGCTGTTCCAGGGGATGTTCCTGCGCGGTCTGATCATCTGCGCCGTGCTGGGCACTCTGGCGGCGATGCGCGGCGAACTGAAAACACCAATCTCACCGCGGGACAGGCGGCTGCTCGGTCTGCGCAGCATTGGCGAGCTGTTCGCCGGGATCTGTTTTCTGACCGCGATTTTTCACACGTCCCTCGCCAATACCACGGCAATTCTGCAAAGCATCCCGCTGGTGATGACGCTGGCCGCCGCCTTTCTGCTGGGCGAGCCGGTCGGCTGGCGCCGCTATCTCGCGATTTTCGTCGGCCTTGTTGGCGTTCTCATCATCATTCGCCCAGGGTCGGAAGGGTTCAACAGCTTCTCGCTGCTGGCGGTCGTGGCCGTGGCTTTTGTGACCCTGCGTGACCTGACCACGCGGCTGGCCTCCCCGAACATTCCGGCACTGCTCGTCAGCCTGATCACCGTCAGCTCCGTCACCGCCTGCACCGGCATCTTCAGCCTGTTCATCGACTGGGCGCCGGTCGGTCCCCGCGAATGGATGGCGATCTGCGCCAGCGCCACCTTTCTGATCCTCGGATTTCATTTCGGCGTGCACGCCATGCGCGTCGGCGAGATTTCGGTCGTCGCTCCGTTCCGCTATTCGATCCTGATCTGGGCGACGCTGCTCGGCTGGGGGATCTATGGCGAGACCCCCGACATCTGGATGGTGGTGGGCGGGGCCCTGATCGTGGCGACCGGCCTCTATTCGTTCCACCGCGAACGGTTGCGGGCGCGCCATCCGATGACCACGCCGCCTGTGGCAACGATGCAGCACCGCATCTGAACCGCGCCGCCGAAATTGCGGCACCCGCCGGAATATTGGATAAGCCCGGATCGTTGTTCCGTGGTCCGGTGAGTTCCGATGCGTTTCCGACTGCTGTTTGCGTTTCTGTCGAGCCAAATTCCCGCTGCGGCGGCAGCCATCGAACCGGGTGACATCGAAAAGGTGTTCGGCAGACCGGTGCGCGAACACGCCGATGCGGCGCTGGCGGTGCTCGGCTTCGCCGCCGTCCCCAGCGAAACCGCCAGCGCCCTCTTTCTCAACTCCGGCGAGGGAACCGGCGACGCATATGACTTTCAGGCGGCGCAGCTTGGCGGCGGCTTCATGTGGAGCGAGGATTTCCGGCTCTACCTCGAAGGCTACATCGGCTGGAACCGCTACGATCCGGTGCTGCTCGTCACCGAAGGCGCGGAGCAGTCGAAACTCGTCACCAAATGGACCGGCGCAGCCGCCACCGGCGGTATCGGCTGGAGCTTTCCTCTGACCGAAGATCTCGATCTGCGGCCGATGGTGCACGTCACGCTCGGCCGGGTTCAGAGCGACAGCTCCGTCGTCGCCCAGTACGTGAGCAGGCGTCTCGGGGCCGACGATGTCGATTTCCTCTCCGATGGCGGCATCACCGCCGGCGGTTTGGGCGGTTCGCTGACGCTTCAGTACAAAAGACGCTGGGAAAACGACTACGAGGCCGACCTGACCCTGCGGTACACCCGCATCCATCTCGAAACCATCGCCGGCAACCGCGATCTCGACGCCTCCGCCGTGGCCGAAACCGCCGGTCTCTGGTCGCGGCTGCGGGTTCCGACCGGCACACGCGCCTTCGACCGGCCCGTGCGCACCGTGGCGGAGTTTTCCGCTTCCTGGATGCCCGGCGATCAGGGCGAGGCGCTCAGATCCACCTGGCTCGCCCAGGTCGGATTCGGCGCGGAGATCGACCTCGAAGAAACCCCGGTTCCCTGGATCACCACCACCCGCCTCGTCGGCCGCTACACCCGCGGCGACCGGCTGGAAGGCTGGTCCCTCGGTCTCGCCGCCAGCTTCTGACGGCGCATTGGCGGCGAACCCGCCGTATCAATTCATCCGCCGGTCCCGGTGCCTTAACAGGCCTCTAACGATTTCAGGGTTAACACGGCCCATGATTTCAGGGAGCCGAACCCCATGCCGCAAACATTGACACCGCAGGTTTCCGCGCCGACAGATTCCGAAAGAATGGATCAGCACCTGAGCGAACTGGCCCGGACGGCTGTCAGTCTCGGCGCCGAAATCGTCGACATCGCGGAATTTCTCGACGAGGTCGATGCCCAGTCCGCCGTACAGACCGCATCCCTGCAGGACGTGCAGCAGGGCGCTTCACGGGTGTTCGACGCCAATTCCTCGGTCCAGGACGCGGTCGCCACTGTTGTCGCCAATACCGAAGCCACCATGAGCCAGGTCGAAAATTCGGTCTCCCACGTCCGGTGCGCCGGGCAGCGGTCGCTGGACGTCGCCCGCTGGGTCACGGACCTGACCGAGCGGATGTCGGCGGTGTCGAAAACCATTTCCGCCATCGAGGCCGACATGGCCGATATCGCCCGCATTTCGGCGCAGGTGAACATACTGGCCATAAACGCGAAAATCGAGGCCGCCCGCGCCGGGGCTTCCGGGCGCGGCTTTGCCGTGGTCGCCGCCGCCATCAGCGATCTGAGCAAACAGACCGACTCCGCCGCCGGCAGCATCACCGGCAACATCGCCAGCCTCACCAAGTGGATCAAGACCGTGCAGACGGAATCCGCCACCGTCGGGTCCGAAGCCGACGGGGTGATACAGGATTCCGAGCAATCGGACGCGGCCCTGACCGAAATTGCCGGCCGGGTGCGCAGCACCCTTGTCGAAGCCCGCCGCATCTCCGGCGAGGCGGCGCAGGTCGGCGAGGTGACCGCCGCCTTCGCCCCGGCCTTTGCCAGGATCGGCACCGGCAATGCGCAGATCGCGTCGGGCATCGGCGACGTCCGCCAGCGGGTCCACAGCCTGGTCGACCGCAGCGAATCGATGGTCCAGTCCAGCGTCGCCTGCGGCGCCTCCACCCAGGACTCGCGGTTCATTGACCGGGTATGCGCCGATGCCGCGAAAATCGGCGCGATTTTCAGCAAGGCGCTTCAGTCGGGCCGCATTTCGCCGATCGCCCTGTTCTCGCACGAATACCGGCCGATCCCCGACACCTCGCCGGAACAGCTGCTGGCGCCGTTCACCGGCTTCACCGACCAGGTGCTGCCGCACATTCAGGAAGCGGCCCTCGACTTCGATCCTTCGGTCGTGTTCTGCGCCGCGGTGAATACCGACGGCTACCTGCCGACCCACAACCTGAAGTTTTCCCATCCCCAGGGCAGTGATCCGGACTGGAACATGTCCAACTGCCGCAACCGGCGCATGTTCAACGACCGGGTCGGGCTGAAGGCCGGGCGCAACACCGAACCGTTCCTGCTGCAGATCTACCGCCGCGCCATGGGCAACGGCGAGTTCGTGCTGATGAAGGACCTCTCGGCGCCGATCATGGTGGACGGCCGCCACTGGGGCGGCCTCCGTCTGGCCTACCGCTTCTGATCCGCCGCTCAGGCGGGAACGATCCGGTCATAGGCGTCCCTGAGCCGGACCCAGCCGTCCCAGAACGGCTCGGGCGCGGTGCCCTCAGCGCGCGCTTCCAGAATCTCCAGGTGCATGTGCCAGCCGGCGCCGATCATCAGCGTCGTTGCCCGGTCCGGCAGACCGCTGTGCACCACCGTCAGCAGAACCCTGCCGCCGGCCGGTTTCAGATCGAAACTGACCAGGCCGTGTTCCCCCCAGGTGAACGCCAGCCGCCGCGGCGGATCAACCTCGGTGATCCGGCTCTGCATACTCTGCTCCGCTGCGAATCCCGGCGGCCGCGCACCTGGCGGATCGGTCAGCTCGTCATTGCGCCATGTCAGCTCGAACGGTGCCCCGACCTCGAGTGTCATCTCTCCCGCCGCCAGCCAGCGGCGGCGCATCCCGCCCTCGGTCAGGTAGGCCCAGATCCGCTCAACCGGACCCGGCAGCAGCCGCTGGATTTCCAGCGTGTCCCGGGCAGTGAATTTGCCAAGCCTGTCAGGTGTCATGATGTCGGTCATCTTCCATCTCCTTCCGGGTTTGATTTGGCCGCATCCGATGCGGCGTCTGCGTCCTGCGTGGACAGAAGCCGCTCCAGATCGTCCAGACGTTCGGTCCAGAAACGTCCGTAGATCTCGATCCAGTCACGGAGCGGCTCCAGCCCCTCCGGTCTGGCGCGATAAAAGACCCTGCGGCCCTCCGGCCTGTCCGCGACCAGACCGGCCTGTTTCAGCAGCTTGAGATGCTGGGAAACCGCGCCCTGGGTGACGCCGCTGCCCTCGGTGAGTTCAGCGACCGTGATCTCGGCGCTGCGGCTGATCCGTTCCAGAACCGCGCGGCGGGTTGGATCGGCAATCGCCCGCAATACGGTGCCCAAGCTGTCTGTCGTGTCCATGGGGATCAATTAGCAAACTCTAATTGATTAGTCAATTCTAATGTTACTCGACGCTTGAGCCGGACCCGCAGGCTCAACTCCGGCTTGCCACCCAGCCGCGAAAGGTGAACCCGGCATAAAACAGTTCGATGTCCTGAAATCCGGCATCCCGCAAAACCGCGACGTCCTGATCCGGCGAGAGGACCGGCAGCCGGTCGCGGATCGCCGGAATGCTTTTTTGTGCCTGTTCCGCCGGCACGCCGTTTGAAACCGAAAACGCTGCGTTGCGGGCGAGCCACCGCTCTCCGGCCCCGTTGGCTTTCGCAAAGCTGTGATGGGCAACCACGAACGGCGCGCCCGGCCTGAGCCGCCGGTGCACCTCCCGCACGGTGCGAAGCCGTTCCTCCGCCGGCAGGAAATGCAGGGTCAGAAGACAGGCCGCGCCATCGAACGGCCCCTCGGGCGCATCGTCAACATACCCTTCGTGCAGCGTCACCTGGGACAGCAGCGGCCCCAGGGTGTCCCGCGCCTGGGCGAGCATCTCCGGCGACGGATCGATCCCGTCAAACCGCCAGCCTGGATGCTGCCCGGCGAAGGCGCGCAGTTCCAGCCCTCCGCCGGCACCGAGCACCATGACACGCCCGTCCGCCGGCACCTTTTCCGCCAGCAGCAACCCCGCCATCCGGTGCAGGTCGCGCAGTCCCGGAACCAGCCGCGCGGTCCGTTCCGCATAGTCGGAAACCATGTCCGGATCGGAAAAGGCCGTCTTTGCTGTCTCCATGCCTGCCTCTCCGGCGCGCGCATTCCCGCATCGGCGGGAGCGGTTCAGATCCCGACGGCGAGGATCGCCTTGGCCAGCTTCTCCATGCCGTCAGCCGGGAGACCGGCGATGTTGATGCGCCCCGCGCCGACCATGTAGATCCCGTGATCCTCGCGCAGCGCCGTCACCTTTTCCACCGTTCCGCCCAACTGGGTGAACATGCCGCGATGCACCGCGATGTAGTCGAACCGGTCCGAATTGGACTCGCGCCGCAACGCCTCCGCCAGCGCCTTGCGCAGCGTCAGCATGTTGGTGCGCATGTCCTCCAGTTCCGACAGCCACTCGGCCTTCAGCGCCGGATCGTGCAGAATGATCGACACCACCTTGGCGCCGTGATCCGGCGGAAACGAGAAGTTCAGCCGGTTGAGCGCGCCGAGATTGCCCTGGGCAATCGCTGCCGCCGCCGCATCCGGACAGACCACGAAGGCGGCACCGACCCGGTCGCGGTAAAGCCCGAGGTTCTTGGAACAGCTCGCCGCCACCATCACTTCCGGCAAACGTCCGGCCAGATGCCTCAGCCCGGCCACGTCCTCGTCAACCCCGTCGCCAAACCCCTGATAGGCAAGGTCGACCAGCGGCACCACGCCCGAGTCCTCCAGCAGATCCGTCACCGCCGCCCATTGCGCATGGCTCAGATTGGCGCCGGTCGGATTGTGGCAGCAGCCGTGCAGGATCACCACGTCGCCGCGCGCCGCGCCCTTGAGGTCGGCGATCATGCCATCGAAATCGACCGCGCCCGCCGCTGCGTCGTAATAGCGGTGCGTCGCCACCATTAGCCCGAGATACTTGACGATCGCCGGATGGTTCGGCCAGGTCGGATCGGACATCCAGACCTTCGCCCCCGGCCGCGCCCGCCTGACCAGTTCCAGCAGCTGCCGCACCGCCCCGGTTCCGCCCGGGGTCTGCGCCCCGCCGATCCGCTCCGCCGGCACCGCATCGCCGAAAATCAGCCCCGCCATGCCTGACACGAACGTCCGGTCGCCGGTCACGTCGAGATAGGTCTTGGTGGTCTGTTCCTGCCAAAGCCGCTGTTCGGCGGCCTTGACCGCCCGCAGGACCGGCGTATTGCCGTCCGCGTCCTTGTAAACCCCGATCCCGAGATCGACCTTGTCGCTGCGCGGATCGGCGGCGAACTTGCCGATCAGTTCGATGATCTTGTCCGGTGCCGGCGCGGTAAGGGTCTCAAACATGGGTCTCTCCTGAATTCAGTTCCCGATTATTTCTCGGTCGCGGGTCAGAACGCGGCTCGCTTCAGTGCGGCGTACAGGCACGAATCCGGCCTTCTGGTAAAGGGGCAAAGCGCGCGGATGATCCAGCGAATTGGTGTTGACCGTCACCCGTTCCACTCCGGGCCGGTCCCAGGCCACATGCAGCGCCGTCTGCAACAGATACCGCCCCAGACCCCGTCCCTGCGCTTCCGGCACCAGGCCGAAATAACTCAGGTCGCACACGCCCTCACTGCGTCCGTCCAGCAGGAAGAACCCGTGCGGCCAACCGGCCCGCAGCAGGGTGTAGAGCACCACATCCGGGTGCTTCAGGAACCGGTCGAGGTCTTTCGGATCGCGCCTGTGCTGGTCGGTCCATTCATAGGCCGCCCCCACCGCATCGTAGAGGCTCAGGAAGTACCACGCCGGCGGCGCGTCGGCGGCGACCAGCGCCGACACCGGCCCGGCGGGCAGGGACGGGCGCGGAAACGCCGGCCGTTCCGTCATCTCCAGCCAGGTGACCACATAGTCTACCCGTTCCCCGGCACGCAGGTTCATCCCGTCTCAACCCCCAGGTCCGGATAGGCCCCCCATTCAACCCAGGACCCGTCATAAAGCGCATGGCTCCGGTTGCCCAGCATCTCAAGCGCCAGGCTCAGGATCGCCGCCGTCACCCCGGAACCGCAGGTGGTGACGGCCGGACGCGAGACGTCGACCCCGGCCTTCTCGAACACCGCCTTCAGTTGCGCGGGCGGCAAGAGCGTACCGTCGGGGTTCAGCAGGCTGGCATAATGCACGTTGAACGACCCCGGAATATGCCCCGACCGCAGACCGGGGCGCGGCTCTGCGACCTCGCCGCGAAACCGCTCCGGCGCACGGGCGTCGATGATCTGCGCATCGCGCAGCTTCGCCGTCGCCGCCACCTGGGTCACGTCCCGCACCAGCCCCGCATCGCGCCGGGCGGTGAAATGCCGCGCCCGGGTGATCGGCTCGATGTCCTCAAGCGGCCGGCCCTCCGCCTGCCATTTCGGCAGACCGCCGTCGAGAACCGCAACGTCCTTCACCCCGTAGAGCCGGAACAGCCACCAGACCCGCGCAGCGGAAAACAGCCCGGCGCCGTCGTACACCACCACCTGGTGCCCGTCGCCGATGCCCATCGCCCGCACCCGGCTGATGAACTTCTCCACCGGCGGCGCCATGTGCGGCAGGTTCGAGCGCGTGTCGGAAATCTCGTCGATGTCGAAGAACACCGCCCCCGGAATATGGCCCGCGTCGTATTCGGCGCGGGCGTCGCGACCCGTGTCCGGCATGTGCCAGCTGGCGTCGAGAATGCGCAGGTCCGGAGCATCCAGATGCTCCGCCAGCCAGCCGGTCGAAACCACATGCTGCGGATCGCTTCTGTTCATTCGCCCTCCCCCCGGCTGCGCCTTTTCGCTGCCCTCCGCATAGCCCTGAACGGCGAACGGAGCAAGAGACGAGGCCGGACCGCTACCTCCGGGCAAGCATCCCGAACATCAGATCGAACACCAGCCGCACCCGGCGGCTGCTGTTCAGCTCGCGGTGCGTGGTCAGCCACATCGGAATCTCCATCGGCGCGAGGTCGGGCAGCACCCGCTCCACACCCGGCTCCGCATCCCCCACCGCCTCGGGAAACATGCCGATGCCGACACCCTCGCGCACCAGCCGCCACTGCACGATGTGATTGGCGCACAGCACCGGAAAATTCCGCGCCTTCACCTCCAGCCCCATCCTGTTCAGCCCGTCCATCATCACCGGCGTCCGGTCAAAACCGATGAACTCGGCATCTCGCAGATCCTCGACCCGCTCCGGTCGGCCAACCCGGGTGAAATACGCCTCCGAGGCATAGAACCGCGCGTGATCGTCCCGCACCTTGCGGGCAATCAGATCCGGCTGGGTCGGACGGAAACTGCGGATCGCTATATCCGCCTCACGCCGGCGCAGGTCCACCGCCGCGTTCGAGGCCACAACCTCCACCTCGATCCCCGGCGCCTCCCGCCGGAGCCGCGCGACGATCGGCGGCAGCAGATAGGCCGAATAGATCTCGCTGGCGGTGATGCAGATGCTGCCCTCGACACTCTGGGTCTGTCCCCCGGCGCTCAGCGACACCCGGCCCGCCGCATCCCCCATTGCCCGTACGTGATCAAGGAGTTCAAGCCCGCCCGGGGTCAGCGTCAGCCCGCGTCCCACCCGCTCGAACAGCACGACGCCCAGTTCCTCCTCCAGCGCCGAAACCTGTCGCCCGAGTGTCGGCTGCGCCATCCCGAGCGCCCGCGCCGCCGCCGACAGCGAGCCTTCCTCCGCCGTCACCAGAAACGCACGCGCCCGGTTCCAGTCAAACTGCACTGCCCGCCAATCCATGCGAAAACGCATATCATCTGTCAGCTTTCAGTCAATTCCATCGAATCGTGCAGAGCCCTATCTGGACACCAACGCAACGTCCAACCCGGAGACACCCCATGCAGGCCGCCATCTATGAGACCTACGGACCCGCCAGCGTCGTCGAACTGCGCGACATCCCCCGCCCTGAACCTGCGGAGGGCGAACTGCTGATCCGCGTCGAAGCTTCCGCCGTCAGCACCGCCGACTGGCGCCTGCGCGCCGGTGCCTTTCCCCGCGGCATGTGGCTCCCGGGCCGCCTCTTCGCCGGGCTGTTCCGCCCGCGCCGGAAAATCCTCGGCACCGATTTCGCCGGCCGCGTCGAAGCCACCGGCGCCGCCGTCCAGAATTTCCGGACCGGCGACAGCGTGTTCGGCTTTTCCGGCAGCGGCGGCCACGCCCAGTTCCTCACCGTCGCCGCCGACGGCCCGGTCGCCCTGAAACCGCTGAACCTGACGCCGCAGGAAGCCGCCGCCGTACCCTTCGGCGCAGTGTCCGCGCTCGTATTCCTGCGCGATGTCGCGAAAATCCGGCCAGGCGAGAAAATCCTCATCAACGGCGCTTCCGGCGGTGTCGGCATCTTCGCGGTGCAGCTCGCCAAACATTTCGGCGCCGAAGTCACCGCCGTCGCCAGCAGGCCCAATCATGCCATGCTCCAGGACCTCGGTGCCGATCACCTGATCGACTACAAAACTGAGGATTTCAGCCACTCGGGCCAGACCTGGGACGTGATCCTCGACACCGTCGGCGCCACCAACTGGACCCAGGCCCGCGCCGCGCTCACGCCCGAAGGCCGGTACGTGCCGTTGGAATTCGGTCTCGGCAGCATCTTCCGCGCGCTGTTCGTCAACCTTCGAGGGGGCCGCAAATTCCGCATTGCCGTCTCCGGCGACAAACCCGAGGATGTCCGCCTGATCGCCGAACTGCTCGCCTCCCGCAAGCTGCGCCCGGTGATCGACAGCGTGCATCCGCTCGCGCGGATCCGCGACGCGCATCTGCGGGTCGAAACGCGCCACAAGACCGGAGCGGTGGTGGTCGCCGTCGCCGCCTGAACCGGCCGGCCGGGCAGGGGGCTCAGGCCGCGGGCGGAAACGACAGATCCGTCACCGTCACGTCGAAGAACGGAAAATACTCTTCCGTGCCGAAAAAGTTCCCCGCCTCGACCCGCGTCGCGAGGCGAAAGCCGCCGAATTCCCGATGCTGCGACAGGGTGCCGCCGAACGGCTGTTCCTGCCAGACCTTGGCCGGATTGGCGTTGCTCCAGCGCGGGAACACCACCCGAACCGCGCGGCCCTGCGCATCCACGCTCACCCGCACGCTCTGGCTCAGACCGTCGCGGGAGACCGTGACCTCGGCGGTCTGCCCGTCCACCTCCGACCAGACCACCCCCGGGCCGGGCAGCAGCGCCGCCGGGGTCCAGAACACCGCCTCGGCAATGCACCGTCCCCAGGCGGCGCGTCGGTGGTCCGCACCGCCGTTCATCCGCGCAACCGGCACAAGCCCCGCCAGCCAGAACCGCGTCCATTGCCCGCTGTCCGATCCGGAAAGACGCACCCGCCCGCCACGCGCCCGCATCTGCCAGATGAATCCCGCGGGCGCCGCAAGGACCTGGCGCGCCTCCATTTCGAAATACCGGTGCGCTGCCTTTGTGCCCATGCCAAACCGTCCCGACATGACGATCTCCGCCACGTTAAGCAGCGGCGTGCCGGGCCGGATCGCATTTTCGAAATAGCGTCGCGCCGCGTCGGGCAGGTCCGCCACCATGCCCGGATCGAACACCGCCGGATTGTTTGGCTGCAGGGCCAGCAGCCGGTCCCGCTCCCGCCGGTCCCGCCAGAGATCAAGGAACCGCCGGGCCGCGAGCCAGGCCGCAACCGCCAGCACCGCCAGAAGAATGACCGCCAGGACCGATCCCAATCCTCACCCTCATCGTCTTGCGCCGACGGACCGGCTCACCCCGGCAGATTCAGGCTCATCTGCCACGAGACCCCGAAGCGGTCGCAAACCCAGCCGAACCGGTCGCTGAACCCGTAATCGTCCAGCGGCATCATCACCTGACCGCCATCAGCCAGACGCGCGAATGCCGCATCCACCGCATCTCCATCGTCAAATTCGACAAACAGCGACATCGATGGAGTAAAGCTGAACGCATGGCTGACCGGACTGTCAATCACCGTCAGCGACAGATCCATCAGCCGCGCCCGCGCCATCTTCACCAGCCCCGCCGCCCCGGCCTCGCCTTCGCCGTAGGCCTCAAGCACCTCGACCCTGAAATCCGGAAACACCGACCCGTAGAGATCCAGCGCCTCCCGCGCCTCGCCCTGAAACATCAGATGTATCGAAACCCTGCTCATGGCCCGCAGAAAACCAGACTTCCCCGCGCCTGACCAGCCCGGATTTTGCACGGCCACTTGTACCGAAGACACGCCGCGAAAATCCGCTCAGACCGTCGCATGTGACGCCGGCCCCGCGCCCGCAGCAGCAACATCCTTCTCAAACGTCGTCGGGCATGAACCCCAGATCGGTCGGGTCCGGTGTCATGCCAAAACCGGTCAGGATCGCATGCGCCTGACCCCGGTGATGGGTCTGATGGTTGAAGAAATGCGTCACCAGAATCCATTTCGGTTTCGTCAGGTCGCGTCTGCTCCCGCCCGAATACCAGGTCAGGTCGCCCGCAAGATCGGATTCGGTCAGCCGCGCCGCCCAGTCGGAAATCCGGCTATCGGCCTCAAGGCGTGCCGCCTTCAGTCCTTCCCAGTCGAGCCGGGTTTCGCCGTCCGCCGGTCCGGTCTTTGGCTTCTCCCAACCGTCAAACCGCGCCATCCAGACCGAGTCGCCCCAGAGAACATGCGCGAGCGTGCCATGCAGCGACCGGAAGAACGCCCCCCGATCCTCCCGCCGCTGCGCATCCGTCAGCCGGTCGGCTTCGCGGTACAGCGAACGGTTCTGCCAGGCATTGTAGCGCGCCATCAGACGCGGATGGTCCGGGTCGATCATCTGGACTCTCCACACCCCCGCGCGATGATGCCACGCGTGCCGACTCCTGTCGATCTTCCGCACGCCAACCGCCAAAGGACATCGCGGCGGGAAGCCCCGTTAACCTTTTCGCGGCGCGCGGGAATCGTCGGTATCGAATGGGTATCGTCCGGGTATCGAAAGGGTATCCGGCCGCCGCATGGTTAACGGCTCAGCCCGGACTGTTGATAATGTCGAGAAAAGCCGCGCCAAACCGGTCGGCCTTCTGCGCCCCGACCCCGGGAATCCGCTCCAGCGCCCCTAGATCCTGTGGTCGCATTTCGGCAATCCGTCTGAGTGTCACGGCGTTGCAGGACAGCGGTTTGCCGGTCCCCGACGATCCCTTCGCCAGTTCCTTTTGCGCTGCCTCCAGCCGGTCGAACACCGACGCGGCTTCCCGTCCCGCGATTTTGCGCCGCGCCGGGTGCGGCAGTTCCGCCGTGTCATCCCCCTGAATTGCCTCAAGAAACTGTCGCCCATAGCGCTCCAGCTTTACCGCTCCAACCCCGGAGATCCCCCGCATCTCGTCGAGACTTGCAGGCCGTTTCACCGCCATTTCCATCAGCGTCCGGTCGTTGAAAATGATATAGCCCGGCACGTTCGCCGCCTCCGCCAGCCCCCGCCGCACCGCCTTCAGCGCCGCAAGAAGCCCCTCATCCTCCTCCGGCACCAGCGCCACCACCCGGGCCTGCGACGGTTTCGCCCTCTGAATGGTATCTTCCCGCAACATAAGGGGTCTTTCACCCCGCAGCACCGGCCGCGCCGATTCGTTCAACCTCAACGCCCCATGCCGCGACGGGTCCGGCCGCAACAGATCATGCCCCATCAGCTGCAGAAAAATCCCCTGCCATTCCTGCTTCGACCGCTCCTTGCCGACGCCAAACGTCGGCAACCGGTCATGCCCCCGCTGCCTGACACGCTCATTCGCATCCCCGCGCAGCACGGAAATGAGATGCTCCGTGCCAAAATACTCTCCGGTCCGCAGCACCGCCGAAAACGCCTTCTGCGCCGCCTCCGTCCCGTCGAACAGCTTCGGCGGATTGCGGCACAGATCGCAGTTGCCGCAGGGCTCGGTGTGGGAATCGCCAAAGTAATTCAACAGCACATGCCGCCGACACTCCGCCGCCTCGGCCAGACCGAGCAGGGCATTCAACCGCCGGTGATCGGCCTCCTTGCGGTCCATCGGTGCTGCGCCCTCGTCGATCTGCGAGCGCCGCAGCCTGATGTCTTCCGCGCCGTACAGCGTCAGCGTCGCCGCCGGTGCCCCGTCGCGCCCGGCCCGCCCGATCTCCTGGTAATACGCCTCCACCGATTTCGACAGGTCCGCATGGGCGACAAACCGGATGTCCGGCTTGTCCACTCCCATGCCGAACGCAATCGTCGCACAGACGATCAGCCCGTCCTCGCGCTGGAACCGTGCCTCGGCCCGCTGCCGCTCGGAGCTTTCAAGCCCGGCGTGATAGGCGATCGCGTTGTGACCGGAGTCATTCAGCCCCTTGGCCAGGGTTTCGGTCTTCGCCCGGCTGGCGCAATAGACGATACCGGACAAACCTTTGTGTTGATTTGCAAATTCCAGGATCTGCTCTCGCGGTTTGTTTTTCGGCCGGAACGAAATGAACAGGTTGGGCCGGTCGAATCCGTGCAGGAACACCTCCGGCTTTCGCTCCGGAAACAGCTGCTCAATGATCTGCGCCCGCGTCTCCGCATCGGCCGTCGCCGTCAGTGCAACTGTCTGTACCGGCCCGATGTCGCGCCGCAATCCGCCGATCCGCAGGTAATCCGGCCGGAAATCATGTCCCCACTGACTGACACAATGTGCCTCGTCCACCGCCAGCAGACTGACGTTCGAATTGCGCAACAGTGACGTCGTATACCCCGAGCCGAGCCGTTCCGGCGCCATGTAGAGAAGCTTCAGCGTTCCCGCCCGAAGCTTGTGCAGGATCGCGTCGACCTCGTCGCCATCGGTCTGCGAGGTCAGTGCGCCCGCCTCGACGCCGTTTTCCCTCAAGGCGCGCACCTGGTCCCGCATCAGCGCGATCAGCGGCGAAATCACCACCGTCACCCCGTCCCGGGTCAGGGCAGGCAATTGATAACACAGGGACTTTCCCCCTCCGGTCGGCATGATCGCCAGCACGTCTCGGCCGGCCTCTACTGACGCAACAATCGCCTCCTGACCCGGTCTGAAATCGGAAAAACCGAAGATCCGACTGAGATAGTCCCGTGCCTGTTTCATGCCGTCCCGTATCGAAAAATGTGAACCCGTGTATTGCCGTAGGCCCGTCGGTCGAGCATCATCATCCCCGCAGGTGGCACCGGCGGCCGTGACTCTTCCCAGACCACCAGCGCCCCCCCGGCAATCCATCCGCCGCTGATCGCTGCCGTCAGCGCCCGCTCCCCCAGACCTTTGCTGTAGGGTGGATCGAGCAGCACCAGATCGGCCCCCGGTCCGCTGGCCGCTCCGAGGCAAAGCGCGTCAGCCGCAATCACCGACGCGCGGTCCCCGACCCCGAGCGACGCGACGTTCGCCCGCAGAAGTGCAAGGGAATTCCGGTCATTTTCAACGAAAACAGCGCTTTGTGCCCCCCGCGACAGCGCTTCCAGTCCCAGGGCTCCGGTCCCGGCAAACAGATCCAGCACCAACGCCCCTTCCGGCACCGCAGGTTCCGCGTATCCGCCGTGCCGCAGCAGATTGAACAGGCTCTCCCGCACCCGGTCCGTGGTTGGACGCAGCGAGTCCGGCCTCTCTCCGGTTCCCGGTCCCTTCAGGGGCCGCCCGCGCAGTTCACCGCCGACAATCCGCATCAGGCCAGCGTTTTCAGATCGGTCGACGGGTCGGCAACCTGTTCCGCGACCGGGGATTTCCCCGCCTCAATCCAGCGCTTTCCGGTCATGTAGGCCCTCGGATCGTTCATCGCATCCACTGCCAACAGCCGTTCACCCGCGTAATACCATACCGACTGCGAGTGATCCCGCGCCCCGGGCCGCGTCACCGTCCGGTCATAGCCGGTGTTGAGCCCGGCAATCTGCAGCTTGACGTCGTACTGGTCAGACCAGAACCACGGTTTGGCCTCATAGGCGACGTCTCCGCCCAGCATCGCCTCCGCCACCGCTTCAGCCTGGTCAATCGCGTTCGGCACGCTCTCCAGACGGATCCAGTGACCGTGATAGGGAAAATTCGCACAGTCGCCGGCCGCGAATATACTGGCATCGATGGTGCGTCCCGCGGCATCGACGTGGATTCCGTTGTCAACCTCCAGACCGGCCGCCGCCGCGAGTTCCACTTCGGGGACCACGCCAATGCCGACGAGACAGAGGTCGGCGGGCAATATCTCCCCGTCTGCCAGACGCGCCCCGGTCACCACGCCGTCATCACCCTCAAGCCCTTTGAGAACCGCGTTTTCGCGAATTTCGACGCCATGCGCCGTGTGCAGGTCGCGGAAAAACGCCGCCGTCGCCGGTGAGGCAACCCGCGCCAGCAGACGCGGCGCCGCCTCCAGCACCGTTACCGCCACGCCCTTTTCGGTCAGCACCGCAGCTGCCTCGAGGCCGATGTATCCGCCGCCGACGACCACCGCCCGCGACGCACCCGCCGCCAGTCGTTCCGCCAGTGCGTCCGCATCGCGCATCGACCGCATTGTCAGCACGTTTCCGAGCGATCCGCCAATCTCCGACGGCAACAGCCTCGGCCGCGCCCCGGTGGTGATCGCCAGCAAATCCCAGGGCAGCGTGCCGCCGTCCGCCAGCCGCACGGTCCTGGCCGCCCGGTCAATTGCCGCGACGGTGCATCCGGTCCGCACATCGATCCGGTTTTCCACGTAGAACGACTCCGGCCGCAGATGCAGCCGTTCCCGGCTCAGGTCGCCCTTGAGATACGCCTTCGACAGCGGCGGGCGCTGATACGGCTGCCATTCCTCCGCGCCCAGAAGCGTCAGCGGACCGCTATGCCCCAGCGCGCGCAGCTTCGCCACCAGCGCCGCCCCGGCCTGACCCGCACCGATCACAACAATACGCGCAGTGCGCAGATCCATTCCGTTCTCGCTCCAAAACCGCCGAAACGCCGTTGCACCCCGAATACATGCAGCCCAGGGCAGGGAGCAACCGCTGTTTGACCGGCAGAGCCGTCAGTCCGAACCGCTCATCAACTGACCGATTCTGCGAACGCGTCCATTTTCCGCGCCAGCGTGAAATCCAGTTCCGTCAGCCCGCCTGCATCATGAGTGGTCAGCGTGACCTCCACCCGGCCGTAGACGTTGAACCATTCCGGGTGGTGGTTCAGCTTTTCGGCCCGGATTGCCACCATGGTCATGAAACCGAACGCCGCGACAAAATCGCCAAACCGGTAGGTTTTCGACATCCGGTCCATGCCGGCCCCGAGCGTCCAACCCGTCACCGCGAGCGGACCGAACCTTTCGGCGATCTCCGCCTCAGTCAGTTTCGCGGGCATGGTGGGCTTCCGTGTCGTTTCTGAACGGACCGTATTCCGTCATGATCTCTATTTCCCGGTCGTGCTGTCCGGCCTCGGCGCGCAGGTACTTCGCCACCGCGTTGGAAAACGCGTCATTGGCAAACCAGTGCAGCGAATGCGTCGTCACCGGCAGATAGCCGCGCGCCAGCTTGTGTTCGCCCTGTGCCCCGGCCTCGACCCGCGCAAGACCTCTGCCGATCGCCGCGTCAATCGCCTGGTAGTAACAGAGCTCAAAATGCAGGCAGGGATGATCCTCGACGCAGCCCCAGTAGCGGCCAAAAAGCGCGTCGCGTCCGATGAAATTCAGCGCCCCGGCCACATGTCGCCCGTCGCGTTCCGCCAGAACCAGCAGAACGTCGTTGCGCATCGTCGCATGCACCTCATCGAAAAACGCCCGGCTCAGGTACGGCGTGCCCCATTTGCGCGCGCCGGTGTCCTGATAGAACTGCCAGAACGCGTCCCAGTGCTCCGGCGCGATGGCGTCACCGGTCAGCGCCAGTATCTCGCCGCCAAACCCCTGCGCCCGCTCCCGTTCCTTGCGGATCATCTTGCGCTTGCGCGAATTCAGGCTGGCGAGAAAATCGTCAAATGTCCGGTACCCCCGGTTCTCCCAGTGAAACTGCCGCGTCGACCGTTCCAGCAGACCGACAGACCCGCCCCAGTCGCGCTCTTCCTCGGTGCAGAATGTCACATGCAGGCCGGACACGCCGTTCTGTGTCGCGAGTTGCAGCGCACCTTCGAGAAGCGCCGACCGGGCCACCTGTTCCTCTCCTGGGCGGCAGAGAAATCTCGGGCCGGTGGCCGGGGTGAAAGGCACGGCGGCCTGCAGCTTGGGATAATAGTCTCCGCCCGCCCGTTCATAGGCATGGGCCCAGTCGAAATCGAAAATATATTCGCCCTGGCTGTGTCCCTTGGCATAGAGCGGCATCACGCCGATCACCTCTCCGCCCTGCTTGGCCACCAGATGCCTCGGCAGCCAACCGGTGCCGGACCCGACGCTGCCGGAGGTTTCGAGCGCCAGCAGAAACCGGTGGGTGACAAAGGGATTGCGCGGCGGCGACGTCAGCGCGTCGGCGCAGGCATCCCACACCCCGGCTTCAATCAGGCCGATTGAACCCAAAACCGAGACTTCAATGGTGTCGCTTCCGTCCAAACCCGCCTCCACTGCCTCAGTTTGGTGCCATTGTGCGCCGGGTCAAGGGGATGCGTTGCACTGCACAAAAAAGTTTGCGCGGATGTTCCCGGGGGCCAACCCGGTCCTGCCCGCATTTCCGGCAGACCGGAGTTCGGGGTCAGGGCCGGAAACCCTCGAAAGTGATGTTGTCCGCAACCTGCCGTGCCCGGGCGGCGTCTTTGGCGGAACGGATTGTCCAGCAAAGGATCGGCACACCCGCCTGCCGCAGGGCAAGGACCGCCGGGTTGTCGAGATCGCGCCGGTCATGCGAAACGAATGACGCCCCGAGTCGCGAAAATTCCGTCAGCGCGGCAAGTTCGGCGCGCCGCCGCGCGGCAATCCGAAGCGAATAGCCGTTGGCGGCGCAGGAGGTCAGCCCCCAGGGCACGCCGGGATCGAGCTCGGCAAACTGCGCGACCGTGTCCGGATTGAAGCCCATCACCGCGACCTTGCCTGCGTAGGTCCTCAGACTTCCGGCCACATCCGCCACCAGCCGCGCAGCGGACGACCGGAACGTGGCGTCGTGATCCTTGAGTTCGACCAGCAAAGGCACCCGCCCGGCCACCACGTCCAGCACCTCAGCGAAACTGGAAATCGTATCCGTGCCCTGCAGATAGGGAATCGCGCGCAGATCCGTCGCGCTGAATTCGACAACCTTTCCCCGTCGGCCGGTCAAACGCCGAAGCGTCGGGTCGTGAAACACCACTGCCGTTCCACAGGCCGCCTCGACCACGTCAAGCTCGATGCCGTAACCGGCCTCGATTGCGGCCAGAAACGCGCTGCGTGAATTCTCGACGATGCCGGCGGAGGAATCGTGCAGACCGCGATGGGCGATCGGCGTATCGACGAACGCCCGGTCGAGGTCAGGCGATCTCAAAGACACCTTCCACCTCCACCGCCACCCCGAGCGGCAGCGATGCGGATCCCACCGCCGCGCGCGCATGGCGTCCGGCATCGCCAAACACCTCGACGAACAGGTCGGAGGCGCCGTTGATAACCTGAGGGTGCTCGGTAAACTCGGGCGTACAGGCGACGAAGCCCGTCAGCTTGACGACCCGCACCAGCCGAGACAGGTCGCCACCACAGGCCGCCTTCAACTGGGCAATCAGCGAAACGGCGCTGGCCCGCGCCGCGGCCCTGCCTTCGTCGACACTGAACCCGTCTCCCAGCCGGCCCCTGATCGGCCCCTGTTCCGACTGGCTGATCTGCCCGGAGATGAACACGAGCGCGCCACTCTGAACATAGGGCAGGTAATTGGCCACACCGGCCGGTGGCGTCGGCAGGGTGATGCCAAGCCCGGTCAGCCGGTCTTCTGCGGAACGTGTCATTCTGTCCTCCCTCTTTGCCGGACGACTTATCCACGCTCCGGCCCGGAATGAAACCGGAAACTGTCCAGAGCCGCACGGAAGCAATTCCCGCCTCCCGGGCAGGGCAGGGCACATGACAGTGTCGCGATGCGGTACAATTCTCAATTGTAACCCACCGGCGGACTGGTGTACCTCTTGTGCTCGCTAACGCGACAAAGGGGAATTCTTCTGGCCTTCAGGTTGGGTACATCAGCGCTGGTCGCGGTCCTTCTGGGCGGATGTGTCGCATCGCCCGATCCCAACAGCCTCTCGTTCGACCCGCTGGAGGAGCGCAACCGCAAGTCCCACAGCGTCAACAAGAGCTTTGACCGCGCAGCATTCGGTCCGATGGCCCGTGCCTATGGCGAAGGGCTGCCCCCGCCGGTCCGGCGCGGTGTCACCAACCTTCAGCAGAACTGGTCGCAGCCGTCCTACGTTCTGCATTATTCCCTGCAGGGAAAGCCGGAACTGGCGGGCCGGTCGCTGATGCGCTTCGGCGTCAATACCCTGTTCGGGTTCGGCGGCCTGCTGGATGTCGGCGCCGAGTTGGGCATGGAGAACCGCGAAACCAATTTCGACGAAACCTTCAAGGTCTATGGCGTGCCCGAGGGCGCCTATGTCGAGGTGCCGCTCGGCGGTCCGGGAACCCAGCGCGACTGGACCGGCTGGGTGCTCGACAGCCTGACGGATCCCGTACTGCTGGTAACAACCACCGCGGGCGGCTATGCCCTTGTCGGCATTGCCGGACTTGATATCCTGAATGACAGGTACGAACTCGATACCGTGCTCGACGAACTCTACAACAATTCCGCCGACAGCTATACTGCGCAGCGGATCACCTATCTGCAGAACATGCGGGCACGTCTGAACGACGGCACCGGCGTCGAGGCCCTGGAGGACATTTATGTGGACTACTGACACCCCCCTTATGAAACGCCGAACCTTTGTCGCCGGGATGCTTGCCGGAGCGGCCGTGCTGCTGCTGCCCCGCTTCGCCGCGGCCAGTCCGGTTTCGGAGGCCCAGGAACTGGTCGTGACCATTTCCGGCGAACTGGGACGGCTGGTCAATTCCGGCAAGAGCGGCAACGCCCTCTACCGGGACTTCGAGCGGCTCCTCGGCAGCTACGCCGACATGCCCGCAATTGGCGCGAGCGTGCTGGGCCAGCCCTGGCGCGGCGCATCCGCGGCGCAGAAATCCGCGTTCATTTCCGCATTCCAGAGCTATCTTGCGACCAAATACGGCCGTCAGTTCGGTGATTTCGCCGGCACCAGCATCACCGTCACAGGCGGCCGCGATGCCGGCCGCGCCGGGGTGCTCGTCAATACCGTTGCCACCCGTCCGGGCCGCGACAGCGTATCCGTCGACTGGCAGGTCAGCGACCGCAGCGGCAAACCGAAAGCGGTCAACCTGATCATCGAGGGGGTCTCGATGCTTGCCAACGAACGGGCGGAAGTCGGCGCCATGCTGGACGCCCAGGGCGGAAGCATCGACGGTCTGGTGGCCGAACTCAAACGCCGCAGCTGACCGGTCTGGCCGCCTGTCGCGCCCTGCGTCAGTTCCGGCCGAAAATTCCGCTGACCACGTTGCGGAAAACCGTCTGTACCGCGTCGCCGACGCTCCCGGCCACCTCGGCCGGGTTGACGCCCGCCACCGCGGGCTGCTGCACCGGCCGTTCGGGCGCGCGCATCGGCAACGGCCTGACCGGCAGGTCCTGACCGATCCGCACCATTGCCTCGTGCCAAAGCTCCGCCGGCAAACCGCCGCCTGTCACCCCGGTCAGCGGGGTGTTGTCGTCGTAACCCATCCAGACCCCGGTGACGTAATCGGCGGTAAAGCCGATAAACCACGCGTCCCGCGCCGCCGAGGTGGTGCCGGTCTTGCCCGCCGCCGGTCGCCCGTCAAGCCTGGCCCGGCCGCCGGTGCCACTGTCGATCACCTGGGCCATCATCCAGATCAGTTCGCCCGACGCCCGGTCGTCGAGCACCCGAACCGGGGCCTCCCGGTCGCCGCCCAGCAGTTTGGTCCCGTCCGACTTCATCCGCAACTCGCGCATCCCGTAGGGAATCGACCGCATTCCGGAGTTGAGAATCCCCGCATAGGCGCCGGTCATCTCCAGCAGCGTCGCCTCCGACGATCCGAGCGCCAGCGCCGGACCGTCGGCAATCGGCGATGCCACCCCGAGATCCTCGGCCAGCGCCTTGACGCGGGCCCGGCCGGTCGCCTCGGACACCCGAACGGCGGAGGTGTTGATCGATTCCTTGAACGCCTCGGTCAGGGTGATCTCGCCCTTGAAATTGCGGGTGTAGTTCTTTGGTGACCACGGACCCGACCCGGGTACGTTGATCGTCAGAGGAGCGTCGAGCACCATGTCATACGGGCTGGCCCCGGCCTGCAGAGCCGCACCGTAAACGAATGTTTTGAACAGGGAACCCGTCTGCCGTTTGGCCTGGGTTGCCCGGTTGAACTGCCCGGCGGCGCCGTCGAGATCGCGCCCGCCGATCATTGCCCGCACCGCGCCGTCCGGCGACATCACCACCATCGCCGCCTGGGCCTTCGACCCCGGTTTGACCTTGTTTTCAAAGATGTACTGCAGCGCCTCTTCCGCCGCCCGCTGTACCTCCGGATCAAACGTCGTCAGAACGGTGATGTCTTCTGTGGTGTCGCGTGTCAGCCACCCCGGAGCCGAGGACATCACCCAGTCGGCGAAATCCCCGCCGGCCCGCGCCGCTGCCGCTTTCGACAGCACTGCCGGCGAGCGGCGCGCCTCCGCGGCCTGCTCCGCGGTGATGTAGCCCTGCTGTTCCATCAGGTTGACAATCGTCGCCGCCCGGTTCTGCGCCCGGGCGAGGTTGTTGGTCGGCGCGAACGTCGAGGGCGCCCGCAGCAGCCCCGCCAGCATGGCCGCCTCCGCGGGGGTAACGGTCGCGGCGGACTTTCCGAAATAGCGTTCCGATGCCGCCTGAAACCCGGTCGCTCCGGCGCCCAGATAGGCCCGGTTGAGGTAGATCGTCAGGATCTCGTTCTTGGTGAACTTGGCTTCCAGCGCCAGTGCTGCCGGAATCTCCTTGATCTTGCGCTCAAGGGTCCGCTCGTTGTCAAAAAACAGCAGTTTGGCAACCTGCTGCGTCAGCGAGGATCCCCCCTGAACGGTGCCGCCGGCACGAATGTTGATTACCATTGCCCGGGCAAGTCCGATCGGATCCAGACCGAAGTGCCTGAAAAAGCGCCGGTCCTCGGTGGCAACCACTGCATCGACAAGGTAGGGCGACGCGTCCTCGGCCTGAATCACCCCAAGCTGGTCGCCGCGCCAGGCAAAAACATTGCCGGATCTGTCGGCCAGCGTCACCGATCCCCGGTCGCGCCCGTCCAGAAGTTCATCGAATTCCGGAAGCTGGGAATAGTAATAAAGCGTTCCAGCGCCGACCGCGAGGCCGACGACAATCGCCGTGCGAATGCCAATCCACCACAATGCTCTGAAAATGCTCAGAAACAAGGTTCTGACCAGGCGTTCGACGCGCCCGACCTTCGGCTTCTTCGCCCGCGCCCTGCGAGGCGCGGCAGGCGTTTTCCGGTTTTTTTGTGCCATGTTCCCTGGCTGTCTGCTCGCTGATTGATCCCGACATTACCAGGAACCGGGCGAACTGGCCAGATGATAGATTATCACGTCCGTGGCAGAGAAATTAACTTTTGGTGAATATTTGTGCAAAAGTTCGCCACCGCCGCTTCTTTAGGCTTAATTCGGACTGATTTTTGCCCACAATCGCAGGTGGCAGAAGATAATATTTATACATAACAGACGCTTGAATAAACTCTCCACGATTTGGCACGATTCCTGCATCCAACCTGATAGCGCCTCTTGCGTGAATAAAAATACAGGATGAGGATTCTCATGAAACTGATCGTTGCCGTCATCAAGCCATTCAAGCTGGAGGAGGTCCGCGAGGCGTTGACCGCCATCGGCGTACAGGGGCTGATGGTATCCGAAGTCAAGGGTTACGGCCGGCAGTCCGGCCACACGGAAATTTATCGCGGCGCCGAATACGTCGTCAATTTTGTTCCCAAGATCAAACTTGAACTCGTGGTTTCCGACACGATCGTCACCCAGGTGGTCGAGACCCTCTCCAGTACCGCAAAGACCGGCAAGATCGGTGACGGTAAACTCTTTGTCATTGACGTGGAACAGGCCCTGCGCGTGCGCACCGGCGAGACGGGTGAGGAAGCCCTGTGACCGAACCCCGTCGAACCAACCCAAGGAACCAATCAATGAGACTGCTGACCAAGTTGCCATGGATGGCGGCGGCTCTCGCCGCCGGTCCTGCCTTTGCCCAGGAGGCAACGACTGAAGCCGCCCCTGCCGAGGCGGTCGTCGAGGTCGTTTCGAACATCAGCGCCGGCGACACCGCCTGGATGCTGACCTCCACCCTGCTGGTCCTGTTCATGATCCTTCCAGGACTGGCGCTGTTCTACGGCGGCCTCGTCCGGTCCAAGAACATGCTCTCGGTGCTGATGCAGTGCACCGTCATCACGTCCCTCGTCATGGTGATCTACGTCCTCTACGGCTACTCGATGTCGTTCGGCGGCGGCGAGGGCGCCTACTGGGGCGGTCTGTCGAAAATGTTCCTCGCCGGCGTCACCGCGGAGTCGGAATCCGGTACGATCCCCGAACTCGTGTTTGTCGCCTTTCAGATGACCTTCGCCTGCATCACCCCGGCGCTGATCGTCGGCGGTTTTGCCGAACGCATCAAGTTCCGGGCCGTGGTCCTGTTCGTCATTCTCTGGGTGACCATCGTCTATTTCCCGATTGCCCACATGGCCTGGGATGCCGCCGGCCTCTACTTCAACTGGGGTGCGTACGACTTCGCCGGCGGTACGGTGGTCCACATCAACGCCGGCATCGCGGCGCTGGTCGGCTCGATCATGGTCGGCCCCCGCATCGGCTACCGCAAGGACGTGATGGCGCCGCATTCGATGACCCTGACCATGGTCGGTGCATCGGTCCTCTGGGTCGGCTGGTTCGGCTTCAACGCCGGCTCGGCGCTCGGGGCCAACGGCCTCGCCGGTCTGGCGATGATGAACACCCTGGTCGCAACGGCCGGCGCGGTCGTCGCCTGGGCGCTGCTCGAAGCGATGCTGCGCGGCAAGGCGTCGATGCTCGGCGCCGCGTCCGGCATGGTCGCGGGCCTTGTCGCCGTTACCCCGGCGGCGGGTTTTGTCGGCCCGGTCGGGGCGATCTGCCTCGGCGTGATCGCATCGGCCTGCTGCTACTTCTTCGTTCAGGTGGTGAAGGAGAAGTTCGGCTATGACGACAGCCTGGACGTCTTTGGCGTGCACGGCATCGGCGGCATCGCCGGTGCGGTCCTCACTGGCGTGTTCGCCTCCACGGCCCTCGGCGGCGGCGGCTATCCGGAGGGCGTGACGATGGCCGGCCAGGTGGTCATCCAGTGCAAGGCGATCGGTGTGACCATCCTCTGGTGTGGCGTGGTCTCCGCGATCCTCTACAAACTCGTCGACCTCATCGTCGGTCTGCGCGTTGCCCCAGAAACCGAACGGGAGGGACTCGATCTCGCCGTACACGGCGAGCGGGCCTACGCACACTGACACCGGTCAAACCCGGACGCCGGCGGTCACCGCCGGCGTCCGACACATTTGGGCGCGGTCCGCTCCGTCACGACAGGCGGCCGCCCGCGTCCACAAGGCAGAGCAAAAAGGAAATTGCCGATGAAGCTGATCATAGCCGTGATCAAGCCCTTCAAGCTGGAGGAGGTCCGCGAAGCGCTTACCTCCATCGGCGTGCAGGGCATGATGGTATCCGAGGTCAAGGGCTACGGGCGTCAGTCCGGTCATACCGAAATCTATCGCGGCGCCGAATACGTCGTGAACTTCGTGCCGAAGATCAAACTCGAACTCGTGGTCTCCGACGCGATTGCCGCCGAGGTGCTCGAAACGCTCTCAACCACTGCCAGAACGGGCAAGATCGGGGACGGCAAGCTGTTCGTCATGGACGTGGAGCAGGCGCTTCGGGTCAGAACCGGAGAGACCGGTGAAGAGGCGCTCTGATGAAAATGAGCCGAAACAACAGGAAATGGACGGAAAGAAGGTAAACTGCCACATGAACAAGTATCTTAAATTATCAGGTCTGGCGGCGCTCGCGCTTGCTGTCACTGCCGTTCCCGGGCTCGCCCAGGAAGCCGCGGCCGTCGTCGAGGAAGTCGTCGAGGATGTCACGCCGCCGATGGGCGAAGTCGGTTACATCTTCACCACCTTCATGTTCCTCGTCACCGGCTTTCTCGTCATGTGGATGGCCGCCGGGTTCTCGATGCTCGAAGCCGGCCTCGTCCGCTCCAAGAACGTCACCATGCAGCTGATGAAAAACATCGCGCTGTTCGCCCTTGCTGCGATCTTCTACTATCTGATCGGCTACAATCTGATGTATCCGGGCGACAACTGGATCGTACCGGATTACATCGGCGCCATCGGCGTGGCGGTGCTGGACGGTGTCGGTCTCGACGGTTCCGAACCGGACCTGACCTATGCGTCGGTCGGCTCGGACTTCTTCTTCCAGCTGATGTTCTGCGCCACCACCGCCTCGATCGTCTCCGGCGCCCTTGCCGAACGCATCAAGCTCTGGCCGTTCCTCGTGTTCATCGTCATCCTGACCGGTGTGATCTACCCGATCCAGGCAAGCTGGAAATGGGGCGGCGGTTTTCTTGACAGCCAGTTTGGATTCCTCGACTTCGCCGGCTCGACGGTCGTGCATTCCGCCGGGGGCTGGGCGGCCCTTGCCGGTGCACTCGTGCTCGGTCCGCGGATCGGCAAATACCCCAAGGGCGGCGGCGTGCATCCGTTCCCGGGTTCCAACCTCGCCCTTGCCACGCTCGGCATGTTCATCCTCTGGCTCGGCTGGTTCGGTTTCAACGGCGGTTCGCAGCTTTACATGGATACGGCCGGCAACGTCGCCGACATCAGCCGGATCTTCGCCAACACCAATGCCGCGGCTGCGGGTGGCGTGATTGCGGCCCTCTTGGTCACCCAGATCCTCTACAAGAAGCCCGACCTGACCATGGTCATCAACGGCGCGCTCGCCGGTCTGGTTGCCATCACCGCCGAGCCACTGACCCCGACGCTCGGCCAGGCGACGCTGATCGGCGCCGTCGGCGGCATCCTCGTCGTCTTCGCCGTGCCCTTCCTCGACAAGCTGAAGATCGACGACGTTGTCGGTGCGATCCCGGTCCACCTGGTCTGCGGCATCTGGGGCACACTGGCGGTCTGCCTGACCAACCCGGACGCGACGCTCTTCGGCCAGCTGATCTCGATCATCATCGTCGGCGTCTTCGTGTTCTCCGTCAGCCTGGTTCTCTGGCTGCTGCTGAAGGCGTTCGTCGGTATCCGCGTCTCCGAGGAAGCGGAAATCAGCGGTCTCGATGTCGAGGAACTCGGCATGGAAGCCTATCCGGAGTTCCAGACCTCCAGCTGATACGGCTGAACCGGGGCTGCGGCCCCGCAAGAAACCCATTGACCCGGATGCCTGCATCCGGGTCTTTTCGTTTTCAGCAACCCGAAACATCCCGGTAGGCCAATGACATTCCAGCGCGACTATTCCGATCTCCGCCAGCGCCTAGTCGCCGTCAGCGAAGGCGAGACCGACCCGATTTCCCTGATGGCGACGGCCGCCTGTGAGATCTATCACCACCTCGACGGCGTGGACTGGGCCGGGTTCTACCGCGTCACCGCGCCCGGCCTGCTCAAGATCGGCCCCTATCAGGGACCGCACGGCTGTCTGGTCATACCATTCGAACGGGGCGTCTGCGGTGCCGCCGCCCGTACCGGCGAGATCCAGATCGTCGCCGATGTCGACCTTTTCCCCGGCCATATCGCCTGCTCCGCGTCAACCCGGTCCGAGATAGTCGTCCCGGTCACCGGTCCGGACGGCGCACTCCTTGCCGTGCTCGACCTCGACAGCAACACGCCGAACGCCTTCGATGAATCCGATGCCGCGGCGCTCGATGCCATCTGCCGTGAAATTTTCACGACCGCGCCGCAACCGGGCTTGCGAGTACCGGGAGGTCCGTCAGAGTAGCGCCATGAAAAACACCGTCCCTTCCTGGCCCGCCGTTGCCGCCGATCTGATCGCCGTTGCCGCCCGTCGTGCCCCCGCCGACATGGTCATCCGCAACTGCCAATGGGTCAATGTCCACAGCCGCGAGGTCCTTCCCGGCGCCGACATCGCCATCAAATCCGGCCGCTTTGCCTCCTGCGGCCCCGACGCATCCGCCGTGATCGGCCCGGACACCCGGGTTATCGATGCCGGTGGCCGATACCTGATCCCCGGCCTCTGCGACGGGCACATGCACATCGAGAGCGGCATGCTCACCGTCACCCGCTTCGCCGAAGCGGTCATTCCACACGGCACCACCAGCATGTTCGTGGACCCGCACGAGGTTGCCAATGTGCTCGGCCTGCAGGGCGTGCGCCACATGCACGACGAGGCATGGCAACAGCCGGTCAATGTCTTCGTGCAGATGCCCTCCTGCTGCCCCTCCGCTCCCGGACTCGAAACCCCCGGTGCCGAAATCTCGCCCGAGGACGTTGCCGAGGCGATGTCCTGGCCAAACATCATCGGCCTTGGCGAGATGATGAACTATCCCGGAGTCATCCACGGCGATGCGAAAATGCTGGCGGAAATCGCCGCCACCCAGAACGCCGGCAAGACCGTCGGCGGCCACTATGCCGACCCTGATCTGACCGATTTTCCCGCCTATGCCGCCGGTGGCCCCGCCGACGACCACGAAGGCACCTCGGAGTCCGACGCGGTGATGCGCGTCCGCCAGGGCATGCGGGCGATGCTGCGGCTCGGCTCCGCCTGGTACGACGTCGAAGCCCAGATCACCGCTGTCACTGAAAAAGGTCTCGATCCGCGCAACTTCATTCTCTGCACCGACGACTGCCACTCCGCCACACTCGTCAACGACGGCCACATGAACCGCGTCGTCAGACACGCCATCGCCTGCGGCCTCGACCCGCTGATCGCCCTGCAGATGGCAACGATCAACACCGCAACCCATTTCGGGCTTGAGCGTGAAATCGGTTCGATCACCCCGGGCCGCCGCGCCGACTGCATCCTGACCTCCGATCTCACCGGACTGCCGATCGAAACCGTGGTCGCCCGGGGCAGGGTGGTCGCGGAAAACGGCACCTGCACCGCCGACTTTGCCGACTACCGCTGGCCCGACAGCAGCCGACGCACCGTGAAAATGAAATCCGACCTCACGGCCGCGGCCTTCGAGATCCGCGCGCCGGAGGGCCGCAACCAGGTCCGCGCCCGGGTGATCGGCGTGATCGAAAACCAGGCCCCGACCAAAGCCCTGACCGAAGACCTCCCCGTCATCGACGGCCTCGTCCAGCCCGACCCCGCCTCCGGCACCTGCCAGATCGCCCTTGTCGAACGCCACCGGGCCACCGGCGCCGTCGTCAACGCCTTCGTTTCGGGCTTCGGCTACAACGTCAACTGCGCCGTCGCCTCCACCGTCGCCCATGACAGTCACCACATGATCGTCGTCGGCACCTCCCGTGCTGACATGGCCCTTGCCGCCAACCGCCTGCGCGAGGTCGGCGGCGGCATCACCGTCTGGCGCGACGGCGCGGAACTGGCCCTTGTCGAACTTCCGGTCGCCGGCCTCATGTCCGATGCGCCCGCAGCCGAGGTCGCCGCCAGGGCCACGGAAATGGTCGAGGCGATGAAGGCCTGCGGCTGCAGCCTCAACAACGCCTTCATGCAGCATTCCCTGCTCGCCCTGGTTGTGATACCGGAACTGCGCATATCGGACATCGGCCTGATCGACGTCACCCGCTTTGAACAGACCGACCTGCTGGTCGACGAATAGGACTTCCCATGCAAAACCGACGCCCTCTTTCGGAACTGGCGGTTGTTTCGCCTCCCGATGAACCGGAAGTGAGCTTCCGCGATGCCGATGCCGCTTACGACGAACTCAAACGCCGCTATGACATCGCCACCGAATTTCTGCGCGGCCACTTTGCACGGGTAATGGGCGGCGCGGCAGCGAAAAGCCGCTACCGCGCCTTCTACCCGTCAATCAGCCTGTCCACCGGCAGTTTCGCCGCCATCGACAGCCGCCTCAGCTTCGGCCACGTCGTCGAACCCGGCCTCTACGGCGCCACAATCACCCGCCCCGACCTGTTCGAAGGCTATCTCAAACAGCAGATCGGCCTGTTGATTCAGAATCACGGCGTTCCGGTTCGCATCGGTTCGTCCGACACCGCCATTCCGCTGCATTTCGCCATGGAAGAGGGCGCCCATGTGGAGGTCTCGATCTCCGAAACCCTGCACCGCCCGCTGCGCGACATTTTCGACGTGCCCGACCTCAATGCCACCGACGACCACATCGTCAACGGCCAGCAGCGCGTACCCGCCTCGGAAATCCGCCCGCTGGCCCCGTTCACCGCGCAGCGCGTCGACTACTCCCTCGCCCGTCTGGCGCATTACACGGCCACCAGTCCGGCGCACTTCCAGAACCACGTGCTGTTCACCAACTATCAGTTCTACATGGACGAATTCGTCGCCTTCGCCAAAGAGGCCCTGGCCGACCCGAATTCCGGCTATGAGGCGCTGATCGAGCCTGGCAACGTCATCACCACCCGCGACGGCACCACCGGAACCGCCGGTCTCGTCAACCCGCAGATGCCGACCTGGCACCTGGTGCGCCCGAACCATTCCGGCATCACCATGACCAACATCGGCGTCGGCCCGTCCAACGCCAAGACCATCACCGACCACATCGCCGTCCTGCGGCCGCATGTCTGGCTGATGCTCGGCCACTGCGCCGGCCTGCGCAACTCACAGTCGCTGGGCGATTACGTGCTGGCCCATGCCTACATGCGCGAAGACCATGTGCTCGACGACGACCTGCCGATCTGGGTGCCGATCCCGGCGCTTGCCGAGGTGCAGCAGGCGCTCGAAGGCGCGGTGGGGGAAATCACCGGCGGCACCGGTTTTGAGGTCAAGCGCATCATGCGCACCGGCACCGTCGCCACCATTGACAACCGCAACTGGGAACTGCGCGACCAGTCCGGCCCGGTGCAGCGCCTCTCCCAGGCCCGCGCCATTGCCCTCGACATGGAAAGCGCCACCATCGCCGCCAACGGCTTCCGCTTCCGCGTCCCCTACGGTACGCTGCTCTGCGTGTCCGACAAACCGCTGCACGGCGAACTGAAACTTCCCGGCATGGCGACGTCTTTCTACAAGCGCCAGGTGGCCCAGCATCTGCGCATCGGCGTCCGGGCGATGGAGAAGCTGCGCGAAATGCCGCTCGAAAAACTGCACTCCCGCAAACTCCGGAGTTTCGACGAAACCGCGTTTCTCTGACCCGTCCGGGGACCGCGTTACACGCACCTGTGCAGATCGCCCACAGGTTGCAGAAAATGTAATAAAACATGACAAAAGGTGCATTGAGGAATTGAGTTTCTCTCGTCAAAGCGGTTAAGTGCGACGGTTCCGGCAGGGTCCCACCCGCCGGCCGATTTATTGAACAGGACGACAGGGAGACAACAGTGACTCAAAAACCAATGACAAAGACCCAGCTGGTCGCGGCCCTCGCAGAGGCCACGGATCTCGACAAGGCCTCCGCCAACCGCGCGCTCGAAGCCCTCACCGACATCGTGACCCAGACGGTCGCCGAAGGCGGAGCCGTCACCCTGCCGGGTCTGGGGAAATTTGCCTGCCGTGCCCGTCCGGAACGCATGGTGCGGAATCCTTCGACCGGCGAACAGATTCAGAAGCCGGCGGACCGCGTTGCCAAGGTCACCATCGCCAAGGCCCTCAAAGACGTCATCAACGCCTGAGACGCGCCCCTCTGCGTCAGACCTGGAACCGGCTGCATCAAGGTGCGGCCGTTTTTCTTGCCGAGCCCTTTCCCGGCAACGGCCTGAAATGCGGCCCGCTACCGATCCAAGGCAGCCGGTCCGCCCGGAGTCAGTTCCAGAGAATGCCCGATTTGGATTTGTCCTGCCACGGACCGACCACCACGTTCTGTTCACGAAGGTCCGCCCGCGCCGATTTGCTGCCCGCCAGCGCCCGGTCGATCAGCACCCGCGTATCCTCGCGCCGCCCCGATCCCGCCGCGCTCGCCATCACGTCGCGCATCGGCATGAAACCGTAGGCCTGGGCCGGCATGTCCGCCGCGTCATAGGTCATCTGCCCGAGCCCGACATAATGCCGGATCGTTCCGTTGCGCAGCAGCCGTTCCTCGAAAAACGCGCAGGCGATCAGGCAGGTATCGGCGAGATCGCGGATCGTCTCCGGTCCCGCCTGCTCATCCATCGCCTGGGAAATTCGGATCGTCAGCATGTCCACATGCAGGGAACTGTTGAGGAACCTTGCGAAGGTCAGCGACAGATAGGCTTCGAGATCGTGGGTCAGGGGAATTCCGGCGGTCTCGATACCGGACTTCACAAAGTCGGATGCAATCGCAAGCGTGGATGAATTCATGACTCTACCTCTCAAGAGATGCCATCAGTTCCGCTGTAATTCCCCTTCAGGCATCAGTGTCACTCAACCCGGATACGTTTCCCCATGCGACGCGGTCTGGCCCGCGCCATTCCAAAATCTACGACGGATTTGTTGCAAAAAACTTTAGGATGCTGCGAAGGACGCTGCCGGCGGAAAATGCTCTTCCCGCAAACTGCCTCATGCGATCTCAAAGACCCCACGAGGCCCAATGTTTCCAAGCCTGGTAACACCGTGGCAGCTACTCCGGTAATCTCCTGAAAATGCTAGCATGGAGTTTTTCATTCTCCAAACATTTCAATGTCATCCGGCGTTCACGTTTTTCGTCAGTGCTGTCAGGAAAGGCACACAAAAGCACAAAGCGCCCGCGCCGTTGGCGATTGAAAACCGCGATCCGGCTATCCAACTGACCGTCGGGCCTGGTCCAGATCGGCACGAAACCGGGCGGTCTCCTCGGCCTGACGGGTCCGGTCCGGCAGACGGAGGATGTAGCTGGGATGCACCGTCACCAGCACCTTCATGCCGTCCGGCGTCTGCTCGATGCCGCCCCGGCGCCGGAGAATGCCATCACGCGTTCCCGTCAGGCTCTCCAGCGCCGTCCCGCCCATTGCCACGATCAGACCGGGGTTTACCCGGCCGCGTTCGAGGTCGAGCCACCACTTGCAGTGCTGAATCTCACCGCGGTCGGGTGAGCGGTGCAGCCTGCGCTTGCCGCGCGGTGCAAACTTGAAATGCTTCACCGCGTTGGTGACGTAAACCGTCGTGCGGTCAATGCCGACATCCGCCAGCACCCGGTCGAAAAGCTGGCCGGCCGGTCCCACGAACGGCCGCCCGGTCAGGTCCTCCTGATCCCCGGGCTGCTCGCCGACAAACATCAGCCGCGCATCGAGCGGGCCTTCCCCCGCCACCGGCTGTGTCGCATTTTCCCAAAGCGGGCACCGGCGGCACCCCTGAAGCTCAACCCGGAACCGGTCCTGACTTTCAAACCGCAGTGCCTGATCCGCATGGACCCGCCGCAGGACTTTCGCCGCCCGCGCCGGCGCCATGGTCGGGGCCGCCGCCGCCATGTCGCGCGCCCGCGTCCCGGCGGATGCAAGCATCTCCGGTATCAGCGCCGCCTCGGGCATGTTCTTCCAGTATTTTCGCGGCATCTCCGCCTGCATCGCTTTCACCTTCACCCGCGCCGGATTGAAGATGGAGCGAAAATAGGTCCGCCAAAGCTCCTCGGTCGCGTCCTGCGGCAGCGGCGGTTTTGCCTTTCCCGGCGCAAACCGGAGTTTCCCGTCGAAATGAACCGTCAGATCCGGGGTGAAGATCGACCAGTCCATGTCGCCGAACCGTTTGGCAAAAAACGGTGCGGTGGGCTCAACAATGAAATTGTCCGGCTCGAACCATGCCGCAAACCGGCGGCGCGTGGCATCCGGGTCCCCCACTTCGCGAAACCGCAGGAACGCCGTCATCTTGTGTCTGTCGCGGCCAACTTCCTTGGCCATCGCATTCAGCCGCGCCACCCGCGGATCGCCCCGGTCGGACAGCAGCCCCCTGTCGCGCTGCAACGCCCAGAGCATCGCGTAAACCCGCGCGAACCGCTCCGGATCACGGTGCCACAGCACCAGGTTCGCCAGCGATAAAAACGCCTTCGGAACCGTCACCGCCCCCGCGCCCTGCGGCAGCGGTTCACCGGCGCCAAACAGATCCGCTTCCGGTTGGCCGTGGTGCCAGACAATGTTCTCCGGGGCGACTCCGGCGGAAATCAACGCCCGCGCGCGGTCGCGCCAGGCTTCCGCAGTGCCTGTTACCGGAAGCGTTACCCGATACATCAGAACAGCGACATCTGCACCGGCGCCGGCGCGAACCGCGCCCGCAGATCCGCCGCATCTGCAAGCCTGCGGGGCGACCAGTCCAGCAGAGACATGAACGGCCGCGCGTTCTTCAGATTTGCGCCCATCCGCAGCAGATCCGCATAACGCAGATCGCGGTGCCGCCGGGTCTGCAAAATCCGCTCCACCGTCCGGGTACCGAAACCCGGCACCCGCAGCAGCATTTCCCGATCCGCGCGATTCACCTCGACCGGGAACCTGTGCCGGTTCGCCAGCGCCCAGGCCAGCTTCGGATCGATGCCGAGATCGAGATTGCCGTCCGGTCTGTCGCCGGTGATTTCGCCAACGTCAAACCCGTAAAACCGCATCAGCCAATCCGCCTGATACAGCCGGTGTTCACGCATCAGCGGCGGTTTCACCAGCGGCAACACCTTTGACGCATCCGGGATCGGAGAAAACGCCGAATAATACACCCGCTTCAGCCGGTAGCTGGAATAAAGCCGGGTGGAACTCTGCAGGATCGTTGCGTCGCTCGCGCCGTCCGCCCCGACAATCATCTGCGTCGACTGCCCGGCCGGGGCAAACCGCGGCGGGCGTCTGCCGGTAAATGACTTCTCCTTCTGCGCCTCCTTCAGCACCCGCACATCTGCCATGGATCTGCGGATCTGGTCCGGGTTTTTCTCCGGCGCATATGCCTTCACTGCCCTGTCGGTCGGCAGTTCGACGTTGATCGACAACCGGTCAGCATAAAGGCCGGCCTCTTCGATCAGTTTGGGATCCGCATCGGGGATCGTCTTGAGGTGGATATAGCCGCGAAACCGGTGCTCCTGGCGCAGTGTCCGCGCAATCCGCACCATGTCCGCCATCGTGTCATCCGGCGTCCGGATGATTCCCGACGACAGGAACAGCCCTTCAATATAGTTGCGGCGGTAGAACTCCAGCGTCAGCGTCACCACCTCTTCCGGGGTAAACCGTGCCCGCTCCACGTTTGAACTGACCCGGTTGATGCAGTAGGCGCAGTCGTAGATGCAGAAATTGGTCATCAGGATCTTGAGCAGGCTGATGCACCGCCCGTCCGGCGCATAGGCATGACAGATGCCGGACCCGGTGACCGATCCCAGCCCCCTGCCGTCACGGCTGTCCCGTTTCGTCCCGCCGCTCGACGCGCAGGAGGCATCGTATTTTGCCGCATCCGACAGGATCGCCAGCTTCTGTTCGAGGGTCTGCCGTTTCATATGTTCACTTTATGTTCCTGAACCGGAACTGGCAAGCCAAAGAGGTGCTCACGTTCGCGTGGGCGGTTCCGGCCGCGCCGGGCAGGGCCTGCAACCCGCCCGGTTACCCGCTGCCACGGTCCCGGGGATGCAGCCCCCCAGGGCCTT
The DNA here is from genome assembly GCA_030432315.1 of Alphaproteobacteria bacterium. GTDB lineage: Bacteria > Pseudomonadota > Alphaproteobacteria > Rhodobacterales > Rhodobacteraceae > Amaricoccus. Next base: position 51,725 of record JAUIHM010000002.1, read on the forward strand.
CGCAGGGCGGTCCGCATTCAGGCGGCCTGACCCGCGGCGGCGTTAACCTTTGCGCGCATGCGCCAGAAACGTCGGTATCGGTAGGGTATCAAAAGGGTACCGGTTGGGTATCCGGTCGCCGCATGGTTAATGGACCGCACCTGGCCCGCCGCCGAAAACGAAAAGACCCCGCCGAACGGTGTCGGCGGGGTCTTGGTCAGTGCGTTTCCCGTTGGAGCATCGTGCCCCTCAGAGGGTCTCCAATCAGTTGCGGTTGCCCATGAACTGCAGCAGGAACATGAACATGTTGATGAAGTCGAGATAGAGGCTCAGCGCACCCATGATCGCCGACTTGCCCAGCCATTCCTGGTCGCCGGAGGCTGCCATCTGCACATAGGTCGACTTGATCCGCTGCGTGTCATAGGCGGTCAGACCGGCAAAAACCAGCACACCGATCGCCGAGATCGCGAACGACAGGGCCGAAGACGCGATGAAGATGTTCAGCACCATCGCCACGATCAGGCCGATGACACCCATCATCAGGAACGTGCCCATGGCGCTCAGATCTTTCTTGGTCGTGTAGCCGTACAGGCTCAGACCGGCGAAAGCGATTGCGGTGACCAGGAAGGTCGTGACAATCGAAGCTCCTGTAAACACGAGGAAAATAGAGCTGATCGACAGCCCCATCACGGCGGCAAACGCGTAGAACGCGGTCTGTGCCGCTGCTGCGGACATGCGGTTGATGCCGGCGCTCAGGCCGAACACGAACAGCAGCGGCGCAAACATGATGACCCATTTCAGCGGCGACAGATAGAGTGTCTCACCCAGACTGGTCAGATACATGCCGGACGCGATTTCGGCGCTGGCACCGGTCGGGTCGGTTGTCACCGCCAGTCCCGAAATGGCCCACGCCGCGAGCGCAGTGATCAGCATGCCTACGGACATCGTGCCGTAGACCTTGTTCATATGGGCGCGCAGACCTTCATCGATTGCGACCGAACGAACGCCGGCGCCAGTCCGACGAACAGTCTCGAATTCCGCCATTTTATTCCTCCACCTGTGATATCGTCCGGAAAGCCAACTTCCCGGGGCTCAAGGGATAATTGGTGATAATTTCCACCATTTCAACGGTGCAAATGCCCGGATCGTCCGGTAATTCAACCAAATCCAACCAATCCGGCAGATTTTTCCCTGCAGGCGTGGCCGAACCGCCTATTCCTGCGCGCGCAGCACATGCGCGGGACGCACTGCGAGGGGGCGCAGGGAGAACGCCAGACCGGCCAGCAGACTGGCAACCGCCCCGCCACTGACGATTGAGAGCGCCGAGACCGCATCGAACCGGTAGCTGGCATCCATCACCGATGTCGTCACCCACCATCCGGCGAGCGTTCCCACGCCGAGCGCAACAAGCCCGGCGGCCATTCCGACAATCGCGGACCGCAACGCGAAACTTGACAGGATCAGCCCGCGCCTGGCGCCGAGCGTCTTGAGGATCGCCGCTTCAAATACCCGTCGTTTCTGACCTGCGGCGGCGGCGCCAATCAGAACGAAACCGCCGGTGAGCAGCGCTGCCGACGCGCCCCAGCGGGTGGCGGAAGCAATACCGGACAATGCCGACGACACCCGGTCGATGGCATCGCGCACCCGAATGGCGGTAATGTTGGGGAAGGCTTCTGCAAGATCGCGGATTAACGGCGTTTCCGCTTCTTCGTCTGCGTAGACCGTTGCGATAAGCGTGTGAGGCGCACCGGCAAGCGCCGCCGGGTTTACGCTCATCAGAAAGTTGATCCCCATGTTTTCGAACCGGACCTCGCGAAAGTTCGCGATCTCCGCGGTCAGATCACGGCCCAAAACATTCAGGGTGATCGTATCACCGATTTTCAGGCCCATTTCCGCCGCCTCTTCGGCGGCAAAACTCATCAAAGGCGGTCCGGAATAATCGTCCGGCCACCATGATCCTTCCGTGATTTCCGCGTCTGCGGGCGGTGTGGCGGAGTAGGTTACCCCCCGGTCGCCCTGAAGCGCCCAGTGACTGCCGATCGCTTCTCGGGCCGGCGTGCCGTTGATCCTGGTGATGATCCCGCGCAGCATCGGGGCGGTCTCGACCTTTTCCACTCCGGTTTGACCGTCCGTAATCTCCATAAAACCATCGAGTTGGCCGCTCTGGATATCGACCACGAAATATGCCGGTGCGCGGTCGGGCAGATCGCTCCGGATCAGCCCGCGCAGGTTTGAGTCGATCTGGCCGATGGCGGCAAGGACGGTCAGCCCGAGCCCGAGCGAAAGCACGACCGATGCGGTCTCGCCGCCGGGTCCGCCGAGAGCCGCGAACGCCCACCGGACCGCCGGTCTCCCCCGGACAGCCCCTCCGCGGGCGGCGCGGCGGGCAAGCCGCCGCAGCCCCTGGGCAGCAAGCATGAGGAACAGAAGGGACAACAGGATGCCGCCGCAGGTGAAGAGCGCCAGCCGGGTCGCTCCCGACAGCATCGTGGCCGAGGCGATCAGCAGCGCCGTCAGAAGCATGGTCAGAAGGATGTAGGAGAGTCTCGGCCTTTGCCGCGATCCGCCTGTCTCATGGCGGTAGAGGCTGGCGGCCCGAACGTCACGTGCCAGGGCGAGTGGCCAGACGGAAAAGATCAGCGCCGTGAGTGAGCCGTAGAGGGCGGCTTCCAGAACCGGAGCGGCGTAAACCGCAAACTCCACCGGGATCGGCAGCCTGTCAGCGATGTACGGTCCTGCCAGCACTGGAACTCCGACCCCGAGCACCAGTCCGAGAGCAATTCCTGCCAGCGCCAGAACTGCGATCTGGATCAGGTAGATAGCGAAGATTGTACCGCCGTCCGCTCCGAGGGTCTTGAGGGTGGCGATGGTTTCGGTTTTCCCGTCGAGGTAGGAACTGACCGCCGAAGAGACCCCGACCCCGCCAACGGCAAGCCCGGCGAGACCGAGCAGGACAAGAAATGCGCCAAGGCGGTCGACGAAGCGGCTGATGCCGGGAGTGCCGTTGCGGCGGTCGCGCCACTGCAGCCCGGTATCGGCAAAGAGCTCGCGCGCGTCGACACGCAACGCATCGAGATCCGCGTCAGGCGCGAGCCGCAGCCGGTAGGACGACGAAAAGAGCGAGCCCTCCGAGAGCAGCCCGCTGTCCGTCAGGTCATTCAGTAAAACGATGACCCGTGGACCGAGGCCAAATCCACCGGCAGCCGCATCCGGCTCGAGATCGATTTGGCCGCGAAGCTGGAATTCACTGGTTCCAAGCGTCAGTCTGTCGCCGATAATCAGTCCAAGACGGTCAACCAGCGCCTTTTCCGCAACCAGGCCGGGCGTTCCATCGGCTGCGGACAATGCCTCGTCCAGCGACATGCCGTTGGAGAGTTCGACGGACCCGTAAAGCGGATAGAGGCTGTCCACCGCCTTGACCTGAACCAGCGCGCGGTCCGCATCCCCGCCGGCCCTGGGACGGGCGATCATCGAGCGGAAGTCGACAATCTCCGAAACCTGCTCTGCAGCGCCTGCCATCCAGTCGCGTTCAGCCGCATCGGCAAAGCGGTAGGTGAACTGCAGTTCCGCATCGCCGCCGAGGATGACGGATGCTTCGTCGGTGAGACCGGTTTCGATGGCCTTTCGCATGGTGCCGACACCTGCAATGGCGGCGACGCCGAGAACCAGACAGATCAGAAAGACATGGAATCCGGCGAGGCCGCCGCGCAGTTCACGCGTTGCGATCCAAAGCGCGGCCCGGGTGGTCATTCCGCCGCTCTGGCAGTGGTTTCCAGCACTCCATCCCGCAACCGGACGACCCGGTCGCAGCGCGCGGCGAGTTCGGGCGCATGGGTAACCATCACAAGCGTGGCGCCATGCCGCTCCCGCAACCCGAAGATCAGGTCGATGATGGCTTCGCCGGTTGTCCCGTCGAGGTTGCCGGTGGGCTCATCGGCGAGCAGTATCTTCGGCCGCACCACGGCGGCGCGGGCCAGTGCGACCCGCTGCTGCTCGCCCCCCGAAAGCTGCGCCGGGTAATGGTCCAGACGGCTTCCAAGGCCGACTGCGCGCAGTTCCGCCTCTGCCCTCTCCAGGGCATCTGCCTTGCCGGAGAGTTCCAGCGGGGTCGCGACATTCTCAAGCGCCGTCATCGAAGGCAGGAGATGGAAGGACTGAAAAACGACGGCCATGTTGTCGCGTCGAAAACGCGCAAGGGAATCCTCGTCCATGTTGGTCAGATTCTGACCGAGCGCAGTGACCGTTCCCCCCGTGGCCCATTCCAGCCCGCCCATCAGCATCAGCAGTGAGGACTTGCCGGATCCCGAAGGGCCGACGAGACCCAGGGTTTCACCCTCTGCCACGGCAAGACTGATGCCTTTCAGAATGTTGACCGGACCCGCATTGCCCCTGAGTGTAAGAGAGACATCGTTCAGGGAAATAACGGGAGACTGCATATGCGACGAACCCTGCGGAAATTGCTCACAGTCTGGTCATATGGGGTGGCGGCGAGGTTGTGCAATGCGGCCGGGTTGATGCTGACGGTCGTTTTCCTCGGCACACCGGCGATGGCGGAGGTGCGCATCCTGGCATTTGGCGATTCGCTGACACAGGGATACGGCCTGCCCGAGGAAGAGGGTTTCGTGCCGGTGTTGCAGGCCTGGCTGCGGGCAAACGGAGCGGATGACGTGGTTGTGATCAACGGCGGCGTCTCCGGAGACACCACCGCAGGTGGCCTGAGCCGGATTGGATGGGCGCTTGGCGACGACGTGGACGGCGTGATCGTGGCGCTGGGCGGAAACGACCTGCTGCGCGGGCTGAGCCCGGCGGAAATGCGGCGCAACCTTGACGGCATCCTGACGGAAATCGACCGCAAAGGTCTGCCGGTCCTGCTGGCGGGGCTGCCGGCGCCGGTCAACTACGGCAAGGATTACGCCCGCGAGTTCAGGCAACTCTATGTTGATCTGGCGGCAGAACACGGTGCCATCCTTTACCCGTCGTTCCTCGCGGGGATGGGGAAGGGGCGGAACATGTTCCAGGTCATGCGTCTCATGCAGTCTGACGGAATTCACCCGAACGCGAAAGGCGTTCAGGCAAATGTCGAAGCGATCGGACCTGCCGTCCTTGAGCTCGTTGAAATGGCCCGGCGATGATCAGGACGCGCGCCGGTTTTTCAGCAGGCGGGCCTGTTGCGCGATGTCTCCGCGCGAGATTCCGATGTCGTCGAGGATTTCCTGCGACAGGGTCTCGATCTGACGGCGTTCGCGGTAATCCCGGTCAAGCGCCAGGATGAATTCGACGACCCGGTGGAAAAACCTGCGGGGTTCAACGATCCGAGTGCGCGGGGACGCGTAGGAGAGATGGGACATGACCTTGCCTTTTTCGATGTGTCACGGCGGGTAATTTTTCATGCCTTCACTTTATCAGAGCTTGATTTCCCAACAAAAATGAATATTTTTGGTTGATACCATCACGGAAATTGATATGCCGAGAAATCTGGACATTACATCGCTGCGATCATTTGTAGGTGTGGCAGACACCGGCGGTGTCACAAAAGCCGCGAACATGCTCAACCTGACGCAGTCGGCGGTCTCAATGCAGCTGAAACGACTCGAGGATACTCTCGGGCAGTCGCTTTTTGACCGCACGGGACGGACCCTCGAACTCACCAGTGCCGGAGAACAGTTGCTGGGTTACGCGCGCCGTCTGGTTGAAATCAACGATGAGGCCTGGGGGCGGATGACAAATGCCGGGTTCGAAGGCGAGGTCAACCTCGGCGTCCCCCATGATCTCATCTATCCGTTCATTCCAAGGATCCTGCAGCAGTTTGCCGCCGAATATCCCCGCATTCGCGTGAATCTCCACTCCCTCTATACAAGCATTCTCAAAGTGCAGTTTGACCGGGGAGAAATGGATCTGATCCTGTGCACCGAAGAGAGTGTCGACAGGGGCGGCGAAACCCTGAACAGTTCAAATCTCGTCTGGATTGGCGCCGAGGGAGGAAGTGCCTGGCGACGGCGCCCCGTGCGTCTGGCGACGGTCACCCACTGCCTGTTCCGCAGGCCGGCGATCGAGGCACTGGAAGCTTCGGGTCTGGCCTGGGAGAGCGCCGTCGAATCGATCTCGGAGACTGCGGTCGAGGCAAGCGTCACCGCGGATCTCGCCATCAATGCACAGCTGTCCGGGGCGGTGCCGCGGAACTGCGAAGTGATCCGCCATGGCGGCGCCCTGCCGCAGCTGCCGGTCTATCTGATAAATCTTTACGTCGGTCAGGGGCCGCGCAGGGAGATTGCCGAGCGGCTGGCGGTGTTCGTCCGTCAGGCCTACCGCGTCTCCGATGCCGTTGCGGCAGAATGACTGCCGCCGGCTCCGGGCTTCAGGTCAGGCCGTATCCGCGTCTACGGTGACCACGATCTTGCCGGTCGCCTGACGGTTGCGCAACAGATCGAGGCCTGCCTCTGCCTCGGCCAAAGGGAGAGTCCGGCTGACGTGCGTCGCGATCAGGCCCTGGTCATACCAGTCGAACAGCCGCTCAAAACTCTGTCGCAGAATATCAGGTGCAAGCCTTGCATAGGCACCCCAATAAAGCCCGTGCACCGTCAGGTTCTTTACCAGAAGGATGTTCGCCGGAATCTGGGGCACCGTGCCGCTGGCGAAACCGACCGGAAGCAGCCTTGCCATTGGATTGCAGCAGCGCAGGGCAGCTTCAAAACTCTTCCCCCCAACCGGGTCATACACCACGTCGGCTCCGCCAAGAGATTTTACCGCCTGCCGAATGTCAGACTCCGAATCCAGAACGTGATGTGCACCCGCCGCTGCAGCCAACGCTTTTTTTTCCGGGCCGCGGGCAACGGCGATAACGTTTGCCCCCAGTATCCGGCCGATCTCCACGGCTGTAAGGCCCACTCCGCCGGATGCCCCGAGCACCAGCAGGGTTTCCCCTGATTGAAGTTGCGCCCGCACGTCCAGCGCAACATGACTGGTTCCATACGCGACAAGAAAGCCGGCGACCTCAGCGTCAGGCATGCGCGCCGGGGCGGGAACGCATCCGGCGGCGTCAACACAGACGTATTCCGACAGTCCCCCGTGTCCCGCAATGCAGGCAACTCTCTTGCCGGTCATGGCGTCGTCGGCGTTGCGTCCGGTTTCGACAATCGTGCCGCAGACCTCGATGCCGGGCGCGAACGGCATCGCATGTTTTTCCTGATACTTCCCGGCAACCATCAGGGTATCGGCAAAATTGAGACCGCAGGCATGGACCCTGACGAGAACCTCGGTCGCTGCGGGAACCGGCCGGGGAACCCGCGTCGGCACAAGTTTTCCCCCGGGCACCTGCACCTGCATCGTCAGCATGGTTGGGGTCATGTGTAACCTTTCCTCAGGCCGCCGGTTTGACAGGCCGTGTCCCTGCGTCCATTACCGTTGCCCTGCGCCCACACTTGCGCCCTGACACTTGGGAATTCGGGAGCATTTCGTGCCGTGGATTGCCTTTTCTCCGCCTGGGCCGTAAGGGCTGGCGCAACATACCCACAAAGATCTCTCAAGGACAGCCAAGATGGACCTCCGGAACATCGCAATCATTGCGCATGTCGACCATGGAAAAACCACGCTCGTGGACGAACTGCTCAAGCAGTCGGGTACTTTCCGTGACAATCAGGCGCTCACTGAACGGGCGATGGATTCGAACGATCTTGAGCGCGAGCGCGGCATCACGATTCTTGCCAAGGTGACGTCTGTCGAATGGGACGGACGCAGAATAAACATTGTCGATACCCCTGGTCACGCGGACTTCGGCGGCGAGGTCGAGCGTATCCTGAGCATGGTCGATGGTGTGGTGCTGCTGGTGGATGCCGCGGAAGGCCCCATGCCGCAGACCAAGTTCGTGACCTCGAAAGCCCTTGCTCTGGGGCTCAAACCGATTGTTCTGCTCAACAAGGTCGACAAGCCGGACGCCGAACCTGATCGCGCGCTCAACGAGGTGTTTGACCTGTTTGTCTCGCTGGATGCCAACGAAGAGCAGCTGGATTTTCCGGTCCTCTACGCATCGGGCCGCAGCGGTTGGGCAGACGAGGAACTCGACGGTCCAAGGAAGGACCTCTCGGCGCTCTACAACCTGATCCTGAAACACGTCCAGCCGCCGAGGCAGAAGGAAAAGGTCGATCAGCCGTTCTCCATGCTGTCGACGACTCTCGCCGCCGACCCGTTCCTGGGCCGCCTGCTGACCGGCCGGATCGAGACCGGGTTTGCCACGACGGGCATGAGCGTCAAGGCGATCGACAGAAACGGGAATGAGGTCGAGCGGTTCCGGATTTCCAAGATTCTGGCCTTTCGTGGTCTGTCGCGCCAGGCGATCGACCGGGCCGAAGCGGGCGACATCGTGAGCCTTGCCGGCATGTCGGCGGCGACGGTTTCCGACACCATCTGCGACACCTCGATCATCGAGCCGATTGCGGCTCAGCCGATCGACCCGCCGACAATTTCGGTTACATTCGGGATCAATGACAGCCCATTGGCCGGCCGTGAGGGCGACAAGGTACAAAGTCGTGTCATTCGGGACCGGCTTCTGCGCGAAGCCGAGTCGAACGTGGCAATCCGTGTGACCGATACCGAAGGCGGCGATGCGTTCGACGTGGCCGGTCGGGGCGAACTTCAGATTGGCGTGCTGATCGAGAACATGCGTCGCGAAGGATTTGAGCTCTCAATCGCCCGGCCCCGGGTTCTGTTCCGGGACGAAAACGGCCAGAAGATGGAACCGATCGAGGAAGTCACTATCGATGTCGACGAGGAATACGCCGGCGTCGTGGTTGAAAAACTCTCCGTCCGTCGCGGCGATCTCGTCGACATGCGTACCGGAACCGGCGGCAAGACGCGCATCATTGCCCACGTCCCGTCGCGGGGGCTCATCGGCTATTACGGCGAGTTTCTGACGGATACGAGGGGCACGGGGGTGCTCAACCGCGTGTTTCATGACTGGTCGCCGATGCGCGGCACCATGCCCGGCCGCCGCAACGGCGTGCTCGTTTCCATGGAGGACGGCGCATCCGTCGCCTACGCGATCTTCAACCTCGAGGATCGCGGCAAGTTCTTCATCGGCTCGGGGGAGCAGGTCTACACCGGGATGATCCTCGGAGAGCACAGCCGAAACAACGATCTGGAGGTCAACCCGATCAAGGGAAAGAAGCTCTCCAATGTTCGGGCGTCCGGCAAGGATGAGGCCGTCGTGCTGACCACGCCCACCCGAATGACCCTGGAGCAGGCAATCTCCTACATCGATGACGATGAACTCGTCGAGGTGACCCCGAAATCGATCCGTCTGCGCAAGAAATTCCTGCTGTCGCATGAGCGCAAACGTCAGGCACGGTCCGCGTCGTGAGTTTTCTGACCCGGCCGGAGGTTTGGTTGTACCAGGATGCGGGCGTTATTGCAATTTGCAAAAACCTTTGCAATTCGTAAGCACACTGTATCTCCGGTTTTGCAAATGTGCGTGAACTCACGCTATGATTGTATTGGGTCGACCCTGAAAATGCGCTAAATTACCTCTGATTGAAACACAATCGTCCGTAACAGCCTCAGTTAGAGTGTTTGGCACGAAACCTGCATGTAGTTATGGACAGCAGAGGCATAAGCGGAGCAATGAGTATGAAGCACCCGGTTGACGTCCATGTAGGAAAAAGAGTTCGCCATCGCCGTTGGATGGTTGGCATGACACAGCAGCAGCTCGGCGACATCGTTGGGATCAAGTTCCAGCAGATCCAGAAATATGAAACCGGCATGAACCGGATCAGTGCTTCCCGGCTTTGGGACATTGCGCAGGCGCTGGACGTAAGCATCAGCTTCTTCTTTGAGGGCTTCGAGAACGATGAAGTCCATGCGGATGCTCCGGCGGTTTCGGCGGACAGCCAGAAGGGAGACCTGCTGGCCGACAAGGAAGCGCTGGAACTGGTTCGGTCCTACTACGCAATTCCGGAAAACCAGCGGCGGCGCCTGTTCGATCTTGCACGGGTTCTCAGCGACGTGGCATGATCCCCACCGGGATCATGTAACTTTATGAGGGTCTGCCGCCCGGATTTGACCAGTCGGTTGACTGGGAGGCGTGACGGATGAACCTGAACGAGGCTGACAGGCTGACGGCCTGGAAGATTGCAAACAGGCTGGCCGACGCGGCTGGAGAGTGCTGTCTGCGCTACTTTCGGTCCGCAGGACTGACGTCGGACAACAAGTCCGCCGAAGGATTTGATCCGGTTACGGTAGCGGATCGTTCCGCGGAGGAAGCTGTTCGACGCATCCTGTCGCAGGAGCGGCCATCGGACGGCATTCTCGGCGAGGAGTACGGAACAACCGTCGGCAGCAGCGGCTGGAACTGGGTGGTTGATCCGGTTGACGGAACCCGTGCCTTCATCATCGGAGCCCCGACCTGGGGCGTTCTAGTCGCGCTGAACCTTGGCGATGCTCCGGTCCTCGGCCTGATAGATCAGCCTTTTACCGGAGAACGGTTTATCGGCGGTTTCGGCCGGGCGGAACTGCATCGTGACGGCTCCGTAACCGCACTGAGGGTCCGGAACTGCAGCAGTCTCGACAGTGCAGTTCTGATGACGACATTTCCCGAGGTCGGCACGGCAGATGAACGCGCCGCGTTTGAGCGGGTGCGTGACCGGGTAAAACTGACACGCTACGGGATGGACTGCTACGCCTATGCGCTTGTGGCGCTCGGACAGGTTGATCTGGTGATCGAGGCGGGTCTGAAACCCTACGACATTCAGGGGCCGCAGGCCGTCATCGAGGCGGCCGGAGGCAGGGTGACGGACTGGCAGGGAGGACCGGCGCACAACGGTGGCCGGATTCTGGCCGCCGGCGACCCCGCGATCCATTCCGCGGCACTCAGGCTGCTGAATCCAGGGACCTAGGCGGAACGTATCTCGTTCCCTGTTTCGGGTGTCCGGGTACCGAGAAAAGTATCGATCTCGGACCAGACAAGGTCTTGAATGCCCTGGTTCTCCATAAGTATTTCATGGCGTCCGTTTTGGCATTCCACCAGCCTGCCGAGTGGCAGGTCGCTGACCCGCGCGCGGATCATCTCTGCTGACACCACCGACTCTTCGGTCCCCAGAAACACCAGCAGGGGCAACCCGCGCAGTGGTGCAGGATCGAGGCGCGCCATCTCCGTCAGCGCCGCACGCGTCCACTGGATGCTCGCACCCCCAACCGACAGTTCCGGGTGAGCGGCGATCTGCGACGCCGCCCATTCGTAATTCGCCCTGTCCGACGTGAGCGCGTTGCCGTCGAAGCCAACTTCGGCATAGGTCGACTTCGCCTTCGTGCCCGGTGTCAGTCGGCCACCGAAGCCAAAAGCGCTCGCGACAAGCGTAAACTGTCTGGCAAAGTGCTGAGGGATCCGCGCCATGTTCAGCGACCACATCGGGGCGGTCATGATCGCGGCGCGAAATCCGCCGCTTTCTTTCAGGGTCCTGGTTCCGATGCATCCGCCCATTGAGTGCGCCAGCATGTACCGGGGATGAGGAAGTTCCAGCCCCGACGCCACCTCCAGCGCTGCCTGAACGTCGTACTGATACGCCTGAAAATCGTCGACATGTCCCAGAAGGGGGGCATTCGGGAAGCGGTCCGACAGCCCCTGTCCGCGCCAGTCGATGACCACCACCGCCAGGTTCCTCTGAACCAGTTCCGAAACCACCCGGCCATATTTTTCAGCGTATTCGGTCCGTCCCGGGAAAATGAAAACGGTTCCGCCGTCCCCGCCACTCCAGGCCGCGACCCTGACCCGAACTCCATCGGCGGCCCTGATCCAGTACGCCTGCACCCCTTCCGGCGCGGAAGCCGCATCGGCAAAAAATGGCGCGGGTCGTGTCACGCAAGCAGACTGCCCAGTTTCATGGCAAGCCCCATGTCACCCTCCACGGTCAGTTGACCGCTCATGAACGCAGTCGTGGGGTTGATCTCTCCTTCGAGCAGACCGCGAAACGTCTCGACACTTGCGGTCAGCGTGCAGTCTGCATCGGCATCGCTGGCGCGGGCGCCATCGGCGTCGATCAGAATCGAACCTTCGTCAACGAGGACAAACTTGACTGATCCGTCGATCTGCTCACCGTCAAGTTTCTCATTCAGTGCCTTGACAGCCGCGGAAATAATTTCGCTCATGGTATCCTCAACCGGTGTTTTGGTTCGAATTCGGCCAACTCAAACCTGTCTAGGATCAATGGATATGTTCCGAAAGCCAGTTCTGGCAAGCTTGTTGGCGATCCTGATGCTGAACGGAGCACCCGTCGTCGCCCGCGCCCAGGCGCCCGACGCGGGATCGCAGGAGCGGCTGGAGGTGCTCTTCGCGGAACTGGCTGAATCGGACAGGACCGACTGGCAACAGATTGAGGCGGAGATCACCCGGATCTGGTCGCAGTCGGGTTCGGAATCAACCGACTTTTTACTGCGACGTGGCAGGGAAGCCCTTGAGCAGGGGAATTTTTCCTCTGCAATCGAACACTTCTCCGCCATCACCGAACAGGCGCCGGATTTCGCCGAGGGATGGAATGCGCGCGCAACCGCGTACTACCTTCAGGGCAATTTTGAACTGTCGCTTTCGGATATAGAGTATGTTCTCGCCCTCAATCCGAAGCATTTTGGCGCATTGTCCGGCCTGGCCACGATTTTGGAACAGATGGGAGAACTGGGGCTGGCCCTTGAAGCATTGCGTGCGGTACACGATCTCAATCCGAATCGACCCAACATCACCCTGGGTATCGAGAGACTCGAGCGGGAGATGGGTTCCAGCAATCTTTGACCGATTGGACTGACCCAACGTTTGCAATGGAAATTCCACGTCAGAGCCGGGTTGTTGCAATGCTCGGCCCAACGAACACGGGCAAAACCCACTATGCGATCGAACGGATGCTGGGGCACCGCAACGGTGTCATGGGCCTGCCACTGCGCCTGCTGGCGCGGGAAGTGTATGACCGGATCGTTGCACTCCGGGGGCCGTCGGTCGTAGCGCTCGTCACGGGCGAAGAGCGGATCGTTCCGCCGCGAACCCGGTACTGGGTGTGCACCGTCGAAGCCATGCCGGTTGATCTCATGATGGACTTTGTCGCGGTTGACGAAATCCAGCTGTGTGGCGATCCCGACCGGGGGCATGTCTTCACGGATCGCCTGCTCAATGCACGGGGGATCAACGAGACTCTGTTCCTCGGTTCCGATTCCGTGCGCAGCAGAATTGCTAGTCTTGTGCCGGAAACTCGGTTTGAACGGCGCGACAGGTTCTCGGCCCTCAGCTATACCGGCGAGCGCAAGCTGAGCCGGATGCCGCCCCGAAGCGCCATCGTCGGCTTTTCCGCCGATGACGTGTATTCGATCGCCGAGCTGCTGCGCCGTCAGAAGGGTGGCGCGGCCGTGGTCCTGGGGGCACTGAGCCCGCGCACCAGGAACGCGCAGGTCGAACTCTACCAGAATGGAGATGTCGATCATCTGGTCGCCACTGATGCAATCGGAATGGGCCTGAACCTGGACATCTCGCATGTCGCGTTTTCAGGCCTGTCGAAGTTTGACGGCCGTCATCACCGGTCGCTCCATCCCAATGAACTGGCCCAGATCGCCGGCAGGGCGGGCCGCTATTTGTCGGATGGAACTTTTGGCGTGACGGCCGATGCCGGGGTCATTTCCTCAGAGGTGGTGGAGGCGATCGAAAACAGCCGGTTTTCTCCGCTGAAAAAGCTTCAGTGGCGGAACGCGAACCTCGAGTTCGGTAGTGCCGCAGCCCTGATCGCGAGTTTGGAAGCCACGCCCTCAGGACCTGATCTGGTGCGTGCGCGCGACGCGGACGATCTGGAGACGCTGCGCATCGCTTCGGACATCCCCGAAGTCAGGAAGCGCCTGCGCCTGCCGGAAGATGTGAGGCTGCTGTGGGATGTCTGCAGGGTTCCCGATTTCAGAAAGGTGGCGCTGAACGAGCATGCGGCCCTGTGCCGGAAGCTGTTCGGCTTTTTGCACGACGGCGGAAGTGTGCCGACTGACTGGCTTGCCAGACAAATCAACAAGATTGACAGACAGGAAGGCGACATTGATACGCTTTCCAAGCGGCTCGCCTATATCCGCACCTGGACCTATGTCGCCCAACGAAGCGGTTGGCTGGAAGATTCAGACCATTGGCGGGAAGAAACTCGTGCGGTAGAAGACCGCTTGTCGGACGCGCTGCATCAGCGGCTGACGCAAAGATTTGTTGACCGGCGCACGTCAGTGCTGATGCGCCGTTTGAAGCAGAAGGAGGGTCTCATGGCCGATGTGACCGAAAGCGGTGAAGTGTCGATCGATGATCAGTTCATCGGGCGCCTGGATGGATTTCGGTTCAGGCTCGATCCTTCTGCAAACGCCGAGCAGATTCCGACCCTCAGGGCCGCCGCAATAGCCGCACTCGCCCCGGTTTATGCGCTGCGGTCGGACAAGTTCTACAACGCCCCCGACACCGAGTTCGACATCACCGAACAGGGTGGCCTGATGTGGGGTGAGCATGCGGTCGGCAAACTGATAAAGGGCGCTGATCCGCTGTCACCCCAGGTGCAGCCGTTTGTCGACGAGGACGCAGCACCGGAAATCGCTGAAAAGATCCGGCGGCGCCTCGGCCACTTCCTCGACCGCCGGATCGCCGCCCTGTTTGAGCCGCTGATCGCCCTGCGCGACGACGAAAGCCTGTCCGGAATGGCGCGCGGCATAGCGTTTCGCCTGGTCGAAATGCTCGGAATTGTTCCGAGAAGCGAAATTTCCAACGATGTGAAGCCGCTCGACCAGGATCAGCGCGCCGGCCTCCGCAAGCATGGCGTCAGGTTCGGGCAGTTCACGGTATTCATGCCCGCGCTGCTCAAGCCCGCGCCAACCCGCCTGCGTCTGGTCCTGTGGGCCCTGAATGAAGGGCTGGACGAGTTTCCGGAATCTCCTCCGCCGGGGCTGGTAACCGTGCCTGCTTTGGAAGGTGCACCGAAAGGCTACTACGCGCGCGCCGGGTATCGCCTGGCCGGTCAACGGGCGATCCGCATCGACATGCTGGAACGGCTGGCGGACATGCTGAGACCGCTGGATGCGCGTCAGGGCTTCGAGGCGACACCCGACATGCTTTCGATCTCGGGTCTGACACTGGAACAGTTTTCGGGCCTGATGCAGGGCCTCGGGTATCAGGCGACGCCGGGCAAACGTGAAAAGCACAAGGCGAAGCCGGAAGCGAGGGCGGTCTCTGCGAACACCGTGCCGCATGAAACGGCACCGGACGCAGGTACGGCTGGAGCCGGGACGCCCGAAAGTGACCAGGCTGCACCCGGTTCACCGGGCGGCGCGGAATTCTCCAACGCCGGTGAGGCGTCGCCGGACGCGGCAGGGAATGCGCCGTCAGATGCGACCGCCGGTCCCGCCGAGGCAATCAAGACTGCCGGCGTGCCGGAGGACGTCAGCCGGTTGAGCCCGGAACCCGATGAAGCGGCTGCCCAGTCGGCTGAAATGGAGGAGTTCTACATTTTCACCCGCAGGCCCCGCACAAAGTCTCCGCGAACGCAGAATGCGCGCCCCAAAGCCAACGGCCATGCCGGCCGCGGCGCGGACTCAAAGCGGCAGAAGCAGGAAGCGCACAAGGAAACCGGCGGCAAGAAAAGGCCGCAGAAGAAACCTCGGGGCGCAGATCCGCTGCCGCGTCGGGAAAAGCCGGTTGACCCGGACAGTCCCTTTGCTGCCCTGCAGGCGCTCAAACTTCGCAACTGAGGCGGCGCAGCGTTGGAGGACCAGTCGGTCGGTCGCCTCGACAAGTGGCTGTGGTGCGCGCGGCTGTGCAAGACCAGGGCGATAGCGTCCAAACTGGTGTCAGACGGAAAGGTGCGGGTGAACACCCGCCGCACGGTTAAACCCGGGACACGGGTGCGGGTGGGAGACGGGCTGAGCGTGGCGCTGTCGGGGCGCATCGTCACGCTGCGAATTCTGGCAATCGGATTGCGTCGCGGACCCGCGACCGAAGCACAGACCCTGTACGAGAGCCTCGGCGATGACATCCCGACCGGCATCAACAGGACTTGAACCCGCGCGAAACATTGCTAAACAGCAGCCTGCAAAGCGTGACAGGCTTTTCTTGTTGATCAAAAATCGGAGGCTACGACCGAATGACATATGTCGTGACCGAGAACTGCATTGCCTGTAAATACACCGACTGCGTGGAAGTATGTCCTGTGGATTGTTTCTACGAAGGTGAAAACATGCTGGTGATTCACCCGGATGAATGCATCGACTGCGGAGTCTGCGAGCCGGAATGCCCTGCAGATGCGATCCGTCCCGATACGGAACCCGACATGGAAAAGTGGGTGGAGTTTAACCGGACCTATTCGGAAAAGTGGCCCGTGCTGGTCACGAAACTGGATCAGCTTCCCGAGGCCGAGGAACGCGACGGCGAAGCGGGCAAGATGGAAAAGTACTTCTCGGAAAAACCCGGCGCGGGCGGCTGACCGTTCCGCACTGTCTGTCCGCGCCCGATGCGCGGGCTTTGGCGGTGGCCGACACCCGTCCGGAGATCTGACCTGCCGCGAGCGGTGGAATGCCTTTCGGCGGTCCACCCGCGTCTGCCGCGATTTCTGAGTTGGTCGACGACGCGCGTGCATGCTGGCGAATCCAGCTGCCGGCTTAGACCATGGAAATGATACCCCTGAACCGGCGGACACCACTCCCCCAGCACCGCTCTCAGTCTGCCCGCCTGGGTATGGGGGAGGGCGAAATCCTCGGGCACGAAGGCGAGCCCGTGCCGTCCATGGCCGCATGCAGGATCGGACAGATGGCATCAAAGGTGATCTGGCCCCTAACCCTTACGTCCGGCGCCCGTCGGTCCTTTTCAGATTCCCGCGCATAAAGCCCGCCTGCTGACGACGGCCTGCGACCGATACACCTGTGGTTGGTCTGTTCCGAGGGATGGTCGGGCGGTGAGCACCGCGCGAACCAGGCCGGTGGGCCAACGGGCAGAAAGCTCCAGTGGAGACCGTTGCGCACTGCGACCATCTCGCGGCTCGGCGCGGAAGCTGACTGCCCCTTCTTTGCCGCCGTCTTGATGAAGCTTCGCGGTGTCGCGACGGCGACGAAGGTCTTCAGTCCGTCGACTGCACCGCGCCATTCTTGCGGTCTGTTCAGTCGTTCATCAAGATTGCAACGACTGTTCGAACAGACCGGTAGCCGCTACATCCTTCAGGCACACGGCAGTACAGAAAGGAGCGGTCACATGGAGATCATTCGTGCAGAAACCCGGGAGGCCGGCCCAGGACCCGCCGACTGGTTCACAGGTTCGGTTCAGGTTGAGGCGCTTTTCAACCGTTCCGACCGTGACCGCGTCCAGGGCGCCAGCGTCACCTTTGCGCCTGGAGCCCGCACTGCCTGGCACACGCATCCGCTTGGCCAAACGCTGATCGTTACCTCCGGCAGGGGGCGGGTCCAGCGTTGGGGCGGACCGGTGGAGGAGATCCGTGAGGGCGATGTGGTCTGGTTCGCACCAGGCGAGAAGCACTGGCACGGAGCCGCGCCGGACACGGGCATGGTGCACACGGCAATCCACGAAGTCCAGGATGGCAAGACCGTCGACTGGATGGAAAAGGTGACCGACAGCCAATACGGCGCCTGATGGTGTGTTGATTGTCACCAGGGACGGAATGGGCCCTGGTCGACCGTCGGAACGTTGCCGGTCCGCATTCCGATGTTGTCGCCTGTGCGCTCGCTCTGCCCGAAGACGGCACGGTCAGCCGGCTTGCCTCCGGACCGTCGAAGCAGCCCTGGCAGCCGTCCAAAGACCGGCCCTGGCAAAGCAGTCGCATCGTGCAGCGCATGTGACCGTTTTGCCGGCTTCTGCAAAAAACCGCCGGCGCGTTAACCAGGCCCCGCCCGGAGATCGTCGGTATCATCCGGGTATCGAAAGGGTACGGGTTGGGTATCGGGCCGCCATGGCGAATCGCAAAGGTTAACGCGGCTCAGAGTACCACGATTCCCGACTGCTTCGCCTTCTCCTCCGGCTCGACATGAATGCTGATCGCGCAGTCCGGTATCGCTTTTCTCAGCGCGAGTTCGATCCGGTCACAGATCCCGTGCGCCTCATTGACGGTGGACTCTCCAGGCACAACCAGATGAAAATCAATGAAAATTCGGCTTCCGGCCTGCCGCGTTCGCAGATCGTGCGCCTCGACCGCGCCTGTGGCTTTTTCCGAGATGATGGTCCGCACCTCTTCAAGCACGGCCCCCGAAACCGACTCGTCCAGAAGCCCGCTGAGCGAACTTTTCACCACCTTCCACCCCGACCACAGAATGTTCAGCGACACCAGCCCCGCCATCGCAGGATCCAAAAACGCCCACCCGGTCTGAATTGCAACGAGAACCCCAAACGTCACTCCCACGGACGAAATAACGTCCGACAGCAGATGACGGCCGTCAGCCAGCAGCGCTGGAGATCGTTCCCGGGTTCCGTGATGAATTAGAATCCAGCACCACAACCCATTGATAATACTGGCTGCACCATTGACAAGGACACCACTCAATGGAGCCGTTAGCGGCTGTGGATCCATAAAGCCCAGCCAGGCTCTGTGCATGATGATGAGTGCGGCGACGATGATCATTACACCCTCGAGTACCGCACTCAAATACTCGGCCTTGTGGTGACCGTAGGGGTGATTTGCGTCCGCGGGGCGCGCAGCGATGCGAATCGCTACAAGCGCGGCTATCGCTGTCGCAACATTTACGATGCTCTCGAGGGCGTCCGAAAGCAGAGCAATGGAGCCGGTCATCCAGTACGCCACTGATTTTAGGGTAAGGACAATGGCACCGACAAACAGACTGCCGACGGCAAGTTTCATGATCTTCGACATGTGCAGTGCCCTCACGGTCGTCCGTAGTGCCGCGACGTATCAGAACAGCGGAAACACTTGCAATAGTGCGGGAGAAAGCCGGTTGGTTGGGCCGTTCACCCCCTTGCTGCACATCGCGAAGCGAAAATAGACCGGAATCCGCTGCTTGTGATCAATCCCCGATTGATCGGTCAACGTCCCTTTCCTAAATGAAGGGTTTCTGGTATAGTAAGCGGTGTGAATTGGTCCGGTGCGGAAGTTTGGAAAGCTTTCGGCGACTTAGAAATCCGTTCTCAGAGCACGAGAAGTGGCTGCATTTGCAGTCTCTGGGAGGCTTTGGCTGGCAATGGATCTCTGATTGGATCAACATTGATTGTGTTGGATAAGGAAACAAGGCTTACGATGAGCAAGTCAAAAAAAGCGGCGGAATTTCGTCCCAATGACTTTGTGGTTTACCCTGCTCACGGGGTAGGGAAAATTGTGTCTATCGATGTCCAGGAAGTTGCGGGGCTGAGCCTCGAAATGTTTGTGATCTCATTTGAGAAAGACAAGATGACTCTCCGCGTACCGACGGCAAAGGCGAGTGCTGTCGGAATGCGCCCGTTGAGTTCAGCGGAAATTGTCCACAGGGCGCTCGAAACCCTGAAAGGCAGAGCAAAAGTCAAGCGTGCTATGTGGTCGCGCAGAGCGCAGGAATACGAGCAGAAGATCAATTCAGGTGACCTGATCTCGATTGCCGAAGTCGTTCGTGATTTGCACAGGAATGACGACCAGCGCGAACAGTCATATTCCGAGCGCCAGTTGTACGAGGCCGCACTGGAGCGCCTGACGAGGGAAGTTGCTGCGGTCAATGGCATTGAAGAGGTAAAGGCCCAGCAACATGTGGGCATGGTTCTCGGCGACAGAGTAGCAGCCTGATCTGCCGGAGACGAAAAACGCGATAGCCGCCGGGCTGACCAGTCCGGCGTTTGTGCTGTTGCAGTCTCCATGAGTCAAAGTGTGTTAAGAGCAACGCGGACATAATGACACCAGGGGCCAGATTGTCCGCTGCAATTGGTTTGCTCGATCAGATCATTGCCGGTGAGCCTGCGGAAAAGGCATTGACCCGTTGGTCCAGATCCAGCCGGTATGCCGGGTCAAAAGACCGCGCAGCAGTACGTGACTGGGTCTATGCCGGATTGCGCCGCCGCCGGTCTCTCGGTTGGATGGGTGGCGGAGATTCAGGTCGCGGTATTATCATTGCTGCGGCGCTTACCTCAGGATCTGATCCGTCAGATTTTTTTACGGGAACCGGGTTCGATCCTGATCCGCCGACAACGCGCGAACTGGCCGGAATTGCGCAAGGTGTTTCAGGCGCCCCTGACGCGGTCAGGTGGGATGTTCCAGATTTTCTGGTCAGTGATTTGAGAGCATCACTTGGTGAGAAAATGCCCGCCATCCTGGAGGCCATGCAGGAGCGTGCTCCGGTTGACCTCAGGGTAAATACGCTAAAGTCCAACGTTGATGCCGCGACAGTTGTTTTGGCCCGCGACGGAATCATGGCCGAACCGCTGGCTCTGGCGCGCGGTGCACTGCGGGTATTGGAAAACCCGCGATCGCTTGCTTCCAGCCGTGCCTACAGCCAGGGAATGGTTGAGTTGCAGGATGTTTCGAGCCAGTTCGCAGCGCTGTTTGCCGGAGCAAGACCCGGTATGCGGGTCCTGGACTATTGCGCGGGTGGAGGGGGTAAATCACTTGCCATTGCTTCGCAGATGAGGGGGCAGGGTGAATTGTTGGCTTGGGATGCCAATCCGCGCCGAATGAATGACCTTCCCGTTCGCGCCAGCCGGGCCAACGCAAACGTGAGGGTTCTTTCCGCTGATGACCTCAAACAACTTGGCGCGTCATGTGACATCGTGTTCGTAGATGTGCCCTGTTCCGGGACCGGAGCGTGGAGGCGAAATCCCGATTCCAAATGGAGATTGACCAGGAAGATGCTCGATTCCTATCCGCCATTGCAGGATCGGGTGCTCGA
>JAUIHM010000094.1 GCA_030432315.1 Alphaproteobacteria bacterium
TGTGGTGCCTTCGGCGCATCCGGCGATGGCAAGGACGGCAAGCAAGTATTTTACTGAGGCCGTTTTCATTTCGGTTTTCCCTGGCGGTTGGGCGCAAGCCTACTGTTCGGGTTTGTACTGATTGCGTGAGAGGTGCTCAAACAGTTTTTGAAAGCCGGGAACCGGTCGGCAGGGCGGGACGGGGCGATCGCCTGGAACCCGCGTCAGCCGGGTTGGGAAAGCGGGACGCCCGTGGCACCGTGCCCGCCCGACGGCACTGTCTCGCGGCGCCCGACCGTTTGGCGGGGAGCGCTTCGCCGGCGGGTGCAGGACTGGATCAGCCCGCGATCAGTTCGGCGGTATCGACGATGACTTTTGCCTGACGGGCGGAGGCGATGTCGATCAGGCGGCCCTTGTAGACGGCGGCGCCCTGGCCTTCTGCTTCGGCCTGTTTCATCGCAGCGAGGATTTCGCGGGCTTCCGTCACCGCCTCTTCGGAGGGGGTGAAGACTTCGTTGGCCAGCGCCACCTGTTTGGGGTGGATCGCCCATTTGCCGACCATGCCCATGGTCGCGGCGCGGCGGGCCTGGGCGATGTAACCCGCGTCGTCGGAAAAGTCGCCGAACGGGCCGTCGACCGGCAGCAGGCCATGGGTGCGGCAGGCGGCGACGATGGCCGCCGTGACGCCGTGCCAGGGGTCGGCGTAGTGGCGGGTTTCCGCGTCGCCAGGGGGCAGCATGTAGTAGTTGGCCTGGGTGCCGCCGATGCCGGTGGTCGCCATGCCCATGGAGGCGGCGAAGTCGGCCGCTCCGAGGCTCATGGCCTGCATGCGGGGGCTGGCGGCGGCGATTTCCTCGGCATGGGCGAAACCGGCGGCGGTCTCGATGATCACCTCGAAACCGATGCGTTTGGCGCGGCCATGCGCGCTTTCGATGGCTGAGACGAGGGCGTCGACGGCGTAGATGTCCTTCGCGTTGCCGGCCTTGGGGATCATGATGATGTCGATACGCTCGCCCGCCTGTTCCAGCACCTCGACCACGTCGCGGTACCAGAATGGGGTGTCGAGGCCGTTGATGCGCACGGAGAGCGTCTTGTTTCCCCAGTCGATGGTGTTGATCGCCTCGATGATGTTGGCGCGGGCCTGTGGCTTGTCGCCGGGTGCGACGCTGTCCTCGAGGTCAAGGTTGATCACGTCGGCGGCCGAAGCGGCCATTTTTGGGAACAGCGCCGTGCGCGAGCCGGGGCCGAACAGCTGGCAGCGGTTCGGGCGGGCTGGCGGGCTCGGGGGCAGGGTGAAACTCATCGGACGACCTCGGCAGGGAAATTGCGCAGTTGGGCCCGGGAACGGTAGATTGTTGCGCGCCTTGAGGTCAATGCCCTGTTCGCACCTGCGGCAGGAATTTTGCATTCGCGCAGGCCGAAGCACGGCCCGGCGTTTCCACCGGGCGGTGCACCAGTCGGAGCGGGTTATTGCAGATCGCTGAATGCGTCCTGAAGGCGGGAGACCGCTTCGTTGATGCGCGACCGGTTGGTGCCGATGTTGAAGCGGATAAAACCTTCTCCTCCGGTGCCGAAAACCGGGCCGTCACTGGCGGCGATGCGGGCGCGTTTCAGGAGGCGGTCGTTGATCTCCTCCTGCGACATGCCGGTGCCGGTAAAGTCGACCCAGGACAGGTAGGTCGATTCCATCTGCGTCATCCGGACGCCCGGTATGTCCGCGATGCCGGCGGCAAAAACGGCGGCGTTTTCCTGAAGATAGGCGCAGAGCGCGTCAACCCAGTCGTCCCCGGTGGAATAGGCGGCGGTTACCATCAGCACGCCGAGGCGGTTGAGCGAGGTGCCGCTGGCGCGGTGGGCGTGGTTGAAGCGGGCGCGGAGTTTCTGGTCGGGGATGATTGCGTTGCCGGTCAGGCCGCCGGCGATGTTGAAGACCTTGCTGGCGGCGCTGAGCATCACGAGCCGGTCAAGGCAGTCCGGAGCGGCCAGCGGCATCGGGGTGTGACGATGGCCGGGGTGGATGATGTCGTGATGGATTTCATCGCAGACCAGCAGCAGGTCATGTGCGCGGCAGAATTCGGCGACGGCACGCAACTCGTCAGGACTCCAGATGCGCCCGCCCGGATTGTGCGGCGAGCAGAAGATCATCATTTTTTCATTGCCGGTCAGCGAGGCGGCGAGGGTGTCGAGGTCGAGATCGTAGCGCCCGTCGCGCAGCGTCAGCGGTGATTCGTGGACGAGCCGGTCATTGGCATGAATCATGCGCGCAAACGCGTGGTAGACCGGGGTGAAGAGGATGATGCCGTCGCCCGGTTCGGTATAGGCACGCAGGCAGAGGCCGACACCGGCGACCACACCATGGGTTGTGGCGATCGTGTCGGGGGCGACCGTCCAGTTGTGGCGGCGCTGCATCCAGCCGGAAATGGACGCAAGATAATCGGTGTCATCGCCGAAATAGCCGTGGGTGCCCTGGATGGCGGCCTCCCGCACCGCATCGTTCACCGCCTGGGGCGGCCGGAAATCCATGTCGGCAACCCACATCGGCAGCGCGTCATCGGGGGAGAGGCCGTAGATTTTCTCCATGTCATCCCACTTGCTGTTGTGGGTGCCGCGCTGGTCGATGTGTTCGTCAAAGTCGTACATGTCTGGTCCGGTTCCGGTGCGAGTGCTGGTCGGGAAAATGCCGCAATGGCATGGGCCAGACCCGGTGACGGCTTGTCAAGGGGCCGGGCTTTGGCTATCCCGCGCAAATGAGCCTGAGAGAGATACTTATCATCCCCGACCCGCTTCTGCGACGGACCGCCCAGCCGGTGCCGGAGATCACGGATTCGATCCGCAAACTGGGCGAGGACATGCTGGAAACCATGTACGACGCGCCGGGGATCGGCCTTGCGGCGACGCAGATCGGCGTGATGAAACGGGTGTTCGTGATGGACTGCGCGCCGGAAGGCGAAGAGCCGGCGCCGATGGTGATCGTCAATCCGGAACTTACCTGGGTTTCCGAGGAAACCGAGACCAGCGAGGAGGGCTGCCTGTCGATCCCGGAGGTTTACGAAGAGGTTACCCGGCCCGAGCGGGTGCGGATGCGCTGGCTGGGGCTGGATGGCGAAACCCATGAGCAGGAATTCGGCGCGCGCTGGGCGGTCTGTATCCAGCATGAGATGGATCACCTGGATGGCAAACTGTTCATCGACTATCTCGGGCCGGTGAAGCGGCGGATGATCACGTCGAAGATGAAGAAGCTGAAAAAGGAACGCTCCCGGGTCTGAGGGGCGGAAGAGGCTTTCATGAAGGTTGTATTTCTCGGCACGCCGGACTTTTCGGTCGCGGCGCTCGATGCGCTTGTGGCGGCGGGGCACCAGATCGTCCGCGTCTATACCCAGCCGCCGCGTCCCGCCGGGCGGGGCAAAAAGCCGCGGCCGTCGCCGGTGCAGGTGCGGGCAGAGGCGTTTGGGCTGGAGGTGCGCTCGCCGGCGCGACTGCGCGACCCGCAGGCGTTGGCGGAGTTTCAGGCGGTCGGGGCGGAGATCGGCGTGGTGGTCGCCTACGGGCTGATCCTGCCGCAGGCGGCGCTCGATGCGCCTGAGCGGGGGTGCCTGAACATCCATGCGTCGCTGCTGCCGCGCTGGCGCGGGGCGGCGCCGATCCAGCGGGCGATCATGGCCGGGGACGTGGAGACCGGTGTCTGCATCATGCAGATGGAAGCGGGGCTTGATACCGGGCCGGTGCTGCTGCGCGAAGCGGTGCCGATCGGTGCCGGAGATACGGCGGCGAGTGTGCACGACGCGCTGGCCCTGCTCGGCGGGCGGCTGATCGTCGAGGCGCTGGCGCGGATCGACGATCTGGAGCCGGTGGCGCAGCCGGACGAGGGCATGACCTACGCCGCGAAGATCGACAAGGCGGAGGCCGGGGTGGACTGGCGTCGTCCGGCGGAAGAGGTGGATCGGCTGATCCGCGGCCTGTCGCCGTTTCCCGGGGCGTGGTGTGACGTCGGCGGCGAGAGGGTGAAGCTGCTGCGCTCGCGGCTGGTGGACGGGGCTGGCGCGCCGGGTGAGGTGCTGGGCGGATTTAAGGTCGCCTGCGGTGCGGGTGCCGTGGAGGTGTTCGAGGCGCAGCGCCAGGGCCGGCGGCCGATGCAGGCGTCGGAGCTGTTGCGGGGGCTTGTCTTGCCCGAGCGACTGGGGTGAGACTGGCGGCGGACGGGGAGGCCGCTGCGGATGGGTGACGGGTTTTCGCAACTGATCGATACGGCGCAGCCGTTTTTTCGCGGGCTGGAGGCGAACAATACCCGGGAATGGTTCGAGCCGCGCAAAGCGGCCTATGCTGAAGATATCCGCAAACCGTCGGAGCTTCTGGCGAACGTGCTCGAAGGCGGGATTTCTGCGCTGACCGGACGGGAATACACCGCCAAACTGTTTCGCATTCACCGCGACGTGCGGTTTTCAAAGGACAAAACGCCCTACAAGCCGTTCCAGCACATGCTCTGGCGGCAGTCGGGTGCGGCAACCGACCTGGTGTGGTTCTTCGGTATCGGCGTCAATGATCTGACGGTCGGGCTGGGTCTGCCGGACCTGTCAAAACATCTGGAGCGGTATCGGCGGATGGTTGACCGCGATGGTGTGGAACTGTCCGCAGCGATTGCGGCAGCGGAAGCCGCCGTGGGGGCGCGGCTGTCCGACTGGGGGCCGGCGCCGCTGAAACGGGTGCCGAAGCCCTACGCGCCGGATCATCCGCAGGCGGATCTTTTGCGGCGCCGGGCGCTGGCGGTCGCAGCACCGCTGGCGGAGGGGTGGCGGGAGGCCGGTCTGGTGCCGGCAGTGATCGCGGTCATGCAGGAGATGAGACCGGTCTGGGCGGTGCTCGACCGGGAATTCGGCTGAGGGGCTGCACGCCGCCGGTTACGGAGATGCAAAATTTCCGGTTCTTTTTTGTTCCGGAGCGGTTTATCCGTAGAACCTGCACGGACGGTACGGACACCTGACAGCCGAAGGCCGTTATTTGCTGGGAGACGGGCATGATCAGGCTGAAATACTTTGAATTTGCCGGGGAAACCGGGTTTGACTTTTATGAAAGCCTGAGCGACCCCATGCCGGTCCGGATCAGGCCGGTCGAGGTGCGTCTGCTGGCGGAGATTGTCGACGGGCCACTCAAAGGCAATACCGAGCATATCGTCTGGGCCGGCGATTTTCAGGCCTATCCGCTTTCCGGGGTTGTCAGCACCTGGGTGTCTAGGGTCGACGGCAGGTCGTTTTACAAGCTGACTTTCAGCGATCCGGTTGACTTGACGACCTTTACCGGCCTCGCATCGCTACCCCTCGGCCGCGGGGTTACCGTGCAGGGCAACAGTTTCGCCAACTCCATTGAAGGCGACCGCGGTGGCGACAGTCTTTTTGGCAATGGCGGCGATGACGTTCTTAAGGGACTGGCAGGCAACGATACGCTCGATGGCGGTCCGGGGGCGGATTTCATGCTCGGCGGTCTCGGGGACGACATCTACTACCAGGATGACCGGGGCGACGTGATCGCGGAAAAGGCGGACCGGGGAATTGACCTTGTGATGAGTTCAGTTGGCGGAAGCCTGAGCGAAAATGTCGAAAACCTGCAGTTGACCAGCCGGGAGGACATATCGGCCAGGGGCAACAATCTCGGCAACCGGATGGAGGGGCTGGCCGGCGACAACGTGCTGAACGGTTTCGGCGGCAATGACCGGATATTTGGTCAGGGGGGGCGGGATCTGGTCATTGGCGGCAACGGCTGGGACATCCTCGGAGGCGGCTCGGGAAGCGACAGGCTGCGTGGCGGCATGGGGCGTGACGTGATGCACGGCGATACCGGCGCCGACCGGTTCGAGTATTTCGATGCCGCGGAAAGCCGCGTCGGTCAGCCCGATACGATCATCGATTTCGAGATCGGGCTGGACACGATCGATCTGCGGCATATCGACGCGGATTCGGGGCGGGCCGGCAATCAGCGGTTTGTCTTCATTGGCAATGACATTTTTGGCCGCAACGGGGCGGAACTGCGCATTGAGGGCAACCTGGTCATGGGTGATGTCGACGGCGACGGTTCAGCTGATTTTGCGATCGGAATTCGCGCGGACGGGATTCTTACGGAAGGCGATTTCATTCTCTGATCCGGCCGGCATGTTTCGCTGATACCCGGTTCAGTTTGTTTTGCGTGAGGGTCAAAAGTTGCGTGGCGGGCGGGGCTTGTAGGCGGGGATCTGCCAGCCAAAGAGGATCGAACCGCTGCGCAGGGCGAAGGTGACGGCGGCGCAGGCGCTGGCGGTCAGCAGGGACGATCCGGCGAGTTCAAGTGCGATGATCCCGGCGGCGGACCCGGCGAGGGCGGCGGTGACGTAGAGTTCGCCCTGTTTCAGCACGAACGGGACCTCGTTGCCGACCACGTCGCGCATCAGTCCACCGAGGCAGCCGGTGGTGACGCCCATGATCAGGACGATCGGCCAGCCGGCGCCGAGATCGCGCGCGACGGTGGTTCCGGCGGAGACGGCGATTGCGAGGGCGACGGCATCGAGCCAGCGGAGGGCGCTGTAGCGGGATTCGAGCAGATGGGCGGTGAAAAAGACGATCACCGCCGCGCCGCAGGCGACTGCGAGGTAGGTGGGATCGCCGATCCAGAACACCTGGTCCCGTCCGAGCAGCAGGTCGCGCACGGTGCCGCCGCCAACTGCCGTCAGGGTGGCGAAAAAGAGAAAGCCGATGATGTCGAGCTGGGCCCGGCTGGCCACGAGGGCGCCGGTGAGGGCAAAAACGAAAACCGAGGTGAAATCGAGGAACTGGACGAGGGTCATGCGGCGGCGGTCCGGACCGGGTGTTGGATGCGGCGGTGCGTACCCAAATGGCAGATTTCAGGCATTGCCGGTTCCCCACAGCCGTGTTTCGGATCAGCGTGGCGAAGCCTGCCGATCCTGTCAAGGGTTAGTGGAAATCGGCCGCGGCGTTTACTTGAATAAATTGATAGTCTTAAGTAATAATGAGTTTTCGTTTTGCAGAATCAAATAAAACCTGAATTTTTGATTTGGATGGTACTGCCTGGTTGCCCGCCTGGGGTAAGATAACGTTTTCAGACAGCGCTTTGTGCGGCGTAACGCCGGGCGCCCTGGCGTCGACCCCTTCGCGGGGCTGATGCCGGTTGCCGGTCGGAGACGCCGCCTCATACCGGGGGTCGCGACATGTTGAAGATTCGGGTTTACGCGGCGGCCGGAGACACCTTTCAGGTTTCGGGGCTCGCCAGAGGTGGCATCGATCTGCAGCCAAGGGACCTTGCGCCGGTGGACGCGCCCGACGGGCGGGTCCGGTTTGAGGGTTGGGTTTCGCCATCGCGCCAGGACTATCGCATCGACTATTACGGCGATCTGCAGCCAAAGGCGCATCCCCAGTCCTGGGATGACGGGATCGGGCTGTACAGGGGTAATGTCTCGCAGGTTCGGGAATACTACGGCGGCAGGCTGGCATTTACCACGGTGCTCTCGCCGGACGCAAAGGCGCATACCTATATCAATGACTGGGCAAAACAGTTTTACGCCGGAGTGAATTTTCGCGGCAACGCCTTCGACAATGAGTTTCACAGCGAGAATGGAACGGATGTGCTGGAGGGACTTGGTGGCGACGATTTCCTCGCTTCCGGGGCCGGGAACGATCTGTTTTTTGGCGGCGCGGGCAATGACAGAATCTTCGCGGGCGAAGGCAACGACGTGCTGAATGGCGGCACCGGGCGGGACAGACTGGATGGCTCGTATGGTGACGACACTTTTCAGGGCGGACCCGGACAGGACCGCATCTTTGGCGGTAAGGGGCGGGACGTGCAGACCGGCGGAACCGATGCGGATACGTTCGTGTTCACGCATGTCAACGAGTCGCGGCCCGCGATCGCCCAGCGAGATGTGATAAACGATTTCAGACCGGGTGAGGACATTCTGGCGCTGGGCAGGATCGACGCGCGCAGTGATCATGCGGGCAATGACCGGTTCACCTTCATTGGCGATGCGGAGTTTTCCGGGGTGTCGGGGCAGTTGCGTTACGATCACGGGATGATGCAGGCGGACGTGAACGGCGATGGCCGGCGGGACTTTGTCATTGAGTTTGTCGGGGCACAGGACATCGGTGCGGCGGACATTCTGCTTTAGTGGCCCTCGGGCCGTTTTCGGGCAACGGTCAGTCTGCGGTCGGTGCAAATGGTTGTTCGTCAGGGGGTTCGGGGTTGAATCGCGCGGGGCTCTGCTGTCTGTTGGGGCCGTAGTCAGGCGGCAGCAGGGGCGGGATTTCATGGGATATGGCGGTTTGGTGTTTTTCGCCGTGGTCCTGGGCATTGCGGTGCCCGGACCCGCGGCAGCGCAGGAGGTCGCAGATTCCGTGGTTGGCATGTGCCTGGAACGGGGGCGCGAGCAGGCGGTGTGCGACTGTGCCGCCGAAGCGCTTCTCGGGGAGATCGGCGCGGAGGATTATGCGACCTATGAAGCGGTAGGTGCGGATTTTCTCGTTCGGCTGAGCGGGGGCCAGTCGATGGTTCCGGCTTGGGACGGGGCGGTTGCGGCGCATTCGGAAAGCACGGGAATCGGCAGGTCCTCGATCTTCGCGGTCACCAATCCGGCCGGGCGCGCCCATGCCGGTGCGATGCGCGACTGCGGCGGCTAGGCGGGGGCAGTTCTTCAGGCGCCGGCGGCACCTTTCGGCGGTTTCGCGGGCTTGAAGGGTTCCATGCCGGCGCGGGCGAGTTCGTCGGCGCGTTCGTTTTCCGCGTGTCCCGCATGACCCTTTATCCAGTCCCAGGTGACGTCATGGCGCCTGGTTGCCTCATCGAGCCGTTTCCAGAGCTCGTCGTTCTTGACCGGTTTCTTGGCGGCGGTTTTCCAGCCGTTGCGTTTCCAGCCGTGAATCCATTTCGTCACTCCGTCACGGACATAGACGCTGTCGGTGACGATGCGGATTTTTGACGGGCGGGCGAGGGTTTCGAGCGTCGAGATGGCGGCCATCAGTTCCATGCGGTTGTTGGTGGTCAGGGCCTCGCCGCCGGACAGTTCGCGGGTCTTGAGGGTTTTTCCGTCCTCGCGGGCCATCAACAGCACACCCCAGCCCCCAGGGCCGGGATTTCCCGAGCAGGCGCCGTCGGTCCAGGCGGTCAGTTCAACCATAAACCGTTCCCAGCAGCAGGCAGAGAATGACGGCAGCGGTCAGCGGATAGCGCAGGTCAAGCCACCAGGCCGGCGCAACGCCGGCACGGCGGAACACAAGGTCGGTGACCTGGAGCACGACGAAGCCGAAGGCAAGCCAGAGACAGGCGATGTGCGGCGGCTGAAGCAGGGAGACCAGCGCAATGAAGGCGGGGATGGCGGTGGCGGCCAGACGCGCGAGGGAGGGCTGCCGGTCGGCGGCGGTTTCAAAGCCCCAGAGACAGCCGCCCATGAAGCCGAGGATCACCGCCCCCCAGAGGGACAGAAGAATGACGCCGCCTTCGGGATCCGGTGTGACGCGGCCGAGGCCGGGCAGGGTGCCCGGCTCGGTCAGGACCATGGCAAGGCCCCAGGCAAACGGGATCAGGCCCGCGACACCGAGGAACAGGGCGGCGAAGGGGACCCGGCTCATGCGATTTTCTCCCGCAAAATGCGCGGCACCTTGAATTCGACGTCTTCCTGCGCGGTGGTGACGTCGCGCTCGGTTACGTCGTAGCGGGCGCGAAAGGCGTCGACCACTTCGGTGACGAGGACTTCGGGGGCGGAGGCGCCGGCGGTGATGCCGATCGAGCGGATGCCGTCGAGGGCGCGCCAGTCGATGTCGGAAGCGCGCTGTACCAGCTGTGACCAGGCGCAGCCGGCGTTTTTGCCGACTTCCACGAGGCGGCGGGAATTGGAGGAGTTCGGCGCGCCGATCACCAGGATCGCATCCACCAGTGGCGCCAGCGCCTTGACCGCCTCCTGGCGGTTGGTGGTGGCATAGCAGATGTCCTGCTTGTGCGGGCCGATGATGTTGGGGAAGGCCTGCTGGAGTGTCGCGACGATTTCGGCGGTGTCGTCGACGCTGAGTGTGGTCTGGGTGATGAAGGCGAGGCGGTCGGGATCGCGCGGCGCGAGGCGCGCGACATCGGCGGTGGTTTCCACCAGCAGCACTTCGCCTTCGGGAAGCTGGCCCATGGTCCCGATCACCTCCGGATGGCCGGCGTGGCCGATCATCACCATCTGCAGGCCGTTTTCATGGTGCCGTTCGGCTTCGATATGGACCTTGGAGACCAGCGGGCAGGTGGCGTCGACATAGAGCATGTTGCGCCGCGCGGCCTCGGCCGGAACGGATTTTGGCACGCCGTGGGCGGAAAAGATCACCGGCCGGTCGTCCGGGCATTCGTCGAGTTCGTCGACGAACACCGCGCCCTTGGCCCGCAGTTCATCGACGACGTAGCGGTTGTGGACGATTTCGTGGCGGACATAGACCGGCGCGCCCCATTTTTGCAGCGTCATCTCGACGATCTTGATGGCACGGTCGACGCCGGCGCAGAAACCGCGCGGGGCGGCGAGGTAGAGGTCAAGCGGGGCAGGCATGGGCGCTCCGGGGCAGAGGTCTGGACGGTGATTCAGTCGGCGCCAATATAGGCATGCAGCCCGGCGATGACAGCCTGAAACATGGCGGGGGTCAGGCGGCCGGTGTTCATGTTGTAGCGCGAACAGTGATAGCTGTCGAACAGCGTGATGCTGCCCGCATGGTGCCGTGCCCCGTGGGCGAAGCGGTGGCCGGCGGGGCTCAGACCGAGGGCGCGGCAGGTGGAATCGTGGGCGATCCGGCCGAGGCAGAGAATGGCGCGCAGGTTCGGCAGGGACGCGATCCGCGCGGAGAGGAAGCGGCGACAGGCGGTGACTTCCCCGGCAGAAGGTCTGTTGCCGGGCGGCAGGCAGCGCACCGCGTTGGTGATCAGGCACGAGTGAAGCCGGGGCGCGGCGTCCGCCGTGGCGGCCGGTACCGCCAGACCGACCCTGTGCAGCGCCTCGAACAGGGCGTCGCCTGAGGCATCGCCGGTGAAGGGAATGCCGGTGCGGTTGCCGCCGCGCAGGCCGGGGGCGAGGCCGACGATCAGCAGTCGGGCGTCGGGATCGCCCGTATCGGGCACGGCACCGTTGTACCAGTCAGGATGACGGGCGGCGGTTTCATCGCGGAAGGACGAGAGTCGGGGACAGATCCGGCAGTCGGCTGGCGGGTCGGCCGGCATCAGCCGTCGTCGTGGTCGTCTCCGGGAATGCCAGGACCGTCGGACCGGGGCGGGCGGCCGATGACGTCGCGCAGTTCCTCAAGCTCGATGAAATTGTCGGCCTGGCGGCGCAGTTCGTCGGCGATCATCGGTGGCGAGGTGCGGATGGTCGAGACCACCGAGACGCGCACGCCCTGGCGCTGCAGCGATTCCACCAGCGAGCGGAAATCGCCGTCGCCGGAGAACAGTACGATATGGTCGAGATGCGGCGCCATTTCCATCGCATCGACCGCGAGTTCGATGTCCATGTTGCCCTTGACCTTGCGGCGGCCGGCGGAGTCGGTGAATTCCTTGGCCGGTTTGGTGACCATGGAGAAGCCGTTGTAGTGGAGCCAGTCCACCAGCGGGCGGATCGGTGAATATTCCTCGGATTCGAGCAGGGCGGTGTAGTAGAACGCACGCATGAGTTTGCCACGGCGCATGAATTCGGTCCGCAGCAGCTTGTAATCGATGTCAAAGCCGAGAGAGCGGGCTGCGGCGTACAGATTTGCCCCGTCGATAAACAGTGCGAGTCGTTCGTCCCTGTAGAACATACGCGTTTATTCTCCCGTAATCTGATAGATCGGCACCGGGCCGGACCATAACCGATATTGAC
>JAUIHM010000176.1 GCA_030432315.1 Alphaproteobacteria bacterium
GGGGTCATCCCGCATGTTGGCGAGGGTCTCGGGGGTCACGGGCGGGAACAGGACCTCATCGCCGGGGC
Source organism: Alphaproteobacteria bacterium (assembly GCA_030432315.1). Classification (GTDB taxonomy): domain Bacteria; phylum Pseudomonadota; class Alphaproteobacteria; order Rhodobacterales; family Rhodobacteraceae; genus Amaricoccus. The sequence continues at coordinate 69 of JAUIHM010000176.1, forward strand.
GCAGCACGAAGGGTTCCTCGGCCTCGGGGCGGAAGAGGCGAAATTTCGTCTGGCCGATATGGCGCCAGCCGGTGGGCGTGGCGACGGGAAAGAGCACAAGCTGCCGGATCGCAACGCAAAGCCCGCCCGCCGGCACCTGCCCGGTCAGCTGCGTCTGACGAGGGATGTCCCAGTCGCGCGGCAGTTCGCCGAGATAGGGCATGCCCGGCGCGAAGCCGATGGTCTGGACCCGGACACGCGTTTCGGAAATCGAGACGATGGCCGCCTCCACCGACAGGCCCGCCGCCTCCGCGGCCTCCTCCAGTTGCGGCGCGGCCTCGCCTCCATAGACGGTCGGGATACGCCAGAGCCTGCGGCCTTGCGGCAGATCGGCGGCGTACCAGTCGCGCTGGCCGAGCAGCCCTGCCAGCGCCGCCCGCATCTCATCATGCCCGCGCAGCAGCGGATCGAAGCGCAGATAGGTCGAGGCGAGCGAGGTCGAACTTTCCTCCACCCCCGCCCAGCCCGCGTGGTCCACCGCATCGCGGAACGCAAGCGCCGCGCGGTTCGCAGGCTCGCTGAGCCGGTCGGCGAAGCTGACCAGAAACCCGTCGAACCCGGCGGTGCGGATCTGCGGCCATTCCGTGTCGGTGGCGTTGGTCATCGGAATATCGCAAGCGCGTTAGGGGGCATACCGGCAATCTGTGGGAAGGCTGCCCGCACTGCAACCGGGAAGCGCACGACAGTCCTCCAGCAACCGGCGCAGGGATCGGCGATCATGCTCAGGCAGGCCGGGTTCATCCGATGTGCGTTTGGCCAGACCACAAACAGCAATGAACCGGAACCCCCGAACCGCTTTGCGGGACGAAGCGGACCTTGGTTGCCACATTGCAAACGGCCGCTTTCTCGAAAAACGTGCAATCGCTCCGCGAGGAGCCTTTGTCAGCTACGAATTGAGAAAAGTCTCCAACTTAACTGGCTCATTGAACATCGCAAGGTTGCCAGCGGTATCATATGGCCAGGCTTCTGTCGGCCTGTCACAATACATCTCAATCATGATATTGTCCGGATCGTGAAAATAGACGGCTTCGCTAACACCATGGTCTCTGACTTGCGGTACTTCGTCGCTCCCAACGTCCTTCAGATGCGTCACTACGCGTTGGACCGCCGCGATAAGTGCGTCTCGATTAGGATACAGAAATGCAACGTGATGTAGGCCCGTGCAGCTTTCGGGCGGAGGAGCGCCACCTGCGCTCGACAAGGTGTTTAGCCCGATGTGATGATGATATCCTCCGTACCCTAAAAAGGCACCGCCACTTCCAAACCTCTGCATGAGCGTCAAGCCCATCACGTCAGTATAAAACGCTATTGCACTTTCCAGATTTGACACCTTCAGGTTCACGTGACCGATGCGTGTGGCGTGGTTTTCTTTATTCATTGCACCCCCCGATAACCTCGACAGATAAGCATCTTTTGGGCCACGAACCTAACAGAAAATAGCCATTCATGCAGTGCGCAGCATCCGGAAGGTTTGGACTCAAAGCAGACCAACATCCGCTCGCCACAGGTCAGACGAAAAACGCCCCCCAGCTTTCGCAGGGGGGCGTTCTTGTGCCGTCAGATCGGTCCGGATCAGGCGACACGGTCCCGAGGGGCGCGGCCCTCGAAGAAATCCATCAGGTTGTCGAACACGCGGAAGCCCATCGCCTCACGCGTCTCGCGGGTGGCGGAACCCAGATGCGGCAGCATGACAAGGTTGTCGGCGTCCTTGAGGTCCGGGTGGATAAGCGGTTCGCGTTCGAAAACGTCGAGCCCGGCGCCGCCGATCGTGCCGAACCACAAAGCCTGCGCCAGCGCGTGTTCGGCCACGACCTCACCCCGCGCGGTGTTGATCAGGAACGCGGTCGGCTTCATCAGATCGAGACGCCGCGCATTGATCAGGTGCCGGTTCGCCGCCCCGCCGGGGCAGTGGAGCGAGACGAAATCGCATTGCGGCAGAAGCTCTTCCACCGTGTCGACCTGCGCCGCGTTGTAGCGGGCCAGCACTTCAGGCGCGACCTTGGAGCGGTTCTGCACGAGAATCTTCATCCCAAACCCGTGATGCGCCCTTTGCGCCATCGCC
>JAUIHM010000003.1 GCA_030432315.1 Alphaproteobacteria bacterium
CCGCCATGTGCGGAGCGGAGGTCGATTGGTCTATGCGACCTGTTCGTTGCTGCGGCGAGAGAATGAGGACAGAGTCGAAGCATTTCTTGAGCGCCACCACGGTTGGCTGCTGGAAAGTGTGCGCAGGCTCAGCCCTATTGATGCGGGCGATGGTTTCTTTGTCGCGCGGTTAATTGCGCCGGCCGGCGATGACTGCTGAAAGTTCTCAGGCGGCTGTGTCGCGAGTCGGACAAATCAGATACATGGCTGTGGTTCGAAGGTTCGTCGCATTCTGCGCCACGACATTGGGACCAACAGGCCCAACTTCAATGCAGTTAATGCCTTGTTAATATCTCCTATGGTTGAACTGCGATTGCAGGTAAACTCCAATGCCGTGCAATTGGGATATGGATGTGCTGGACCGACAACTTGAGCAGTCGAGTGATGCCGTCGGCGACTTTCGTCCGGCTTTAGTCCTGATTGTTGGCGGTGCAGGCCTTCTGCTTTCGGCGATGACGGGGATTTGGGCCGGATCGGCTCTCGTACCGGCGTCTCTTGGCGTAGCGGCGTTTGTATATGGCATTTATCTGGCATTATTGAATTCCAGTGCCCTGTGGGGAAAATCCAGTTCCCGGCAACGGTTGATCTCATATCACATGGCAGGGCATGAGCCGGTTTACCTGACGGATCTCAACGGCAGACTGAATGCGGTGAACGCCGCAGCTCGCGGAAAGGGATTCGTTGAGGCGTGGGCGACTGACCCGAAAGCGCTCGTGTATCGACTCACACGGGAGGCCGGTATCACCGGCTGGGCGAGTGAGGATATCGATTCTTTAGGGGGACGGGTGCAGGTCACGCGGATCGATGGAGAAACGCTATTGTGGCGTGTCGTAAGGCATGAACCTGCACCGATCGTCGATATAGAAGGTTTGGAGTTTGAGCTGCCATGGATCAGCGTCACCGGCGATGGTCGCATTAATGGTTTCAATTCTGCCGCCGGCCGTCTCTCTGGACGCCGACCGGTGCGTATCGAGGATGTGATTGTTGACGGTCCGCTGACGCCTGACGGGTATCATACGCTGCACAGAGACAATCAGATCGTTCGCGCACTTGTCCTAAGGGAATCGGGAGATGTCAGGGACGTTCTCCTCTGTCCGTTGGAAGGGGCGGAAGTTTCGGGACTTGCGCCGGACCAGTTCCTCGAAGAATTGCCGGTTGCTCTTGCGCGCCTCGATTCGCAGGGCACCCTGTCATATGCAAATCGCGCCGCGCGGCAGCTTCTGGGAGAAGACGCGCGTTCTGGTGTCAATATCTCTGACCTGATCGAAGGTCTGGGCCGCTCAATCGCCGAGCGTCTTCGGGATACACGCAAGGGTCGTGGATTGGGACGATCGGAAGTTGCGCGTGGCAAGACTGACGGAAACCAGCTGTTTCTCCAGGTCGCGTTTACGAATATCGTACATCAGGGCGAGGCGGCGCTGATGGCGGTGCTGAGTGATGCAACCGAACTGAAGACACTCGAGGCCCAGTTCGTTCAAAGCCAGAAAATGCAGGCCGTAGGGCAACTCGCTGGCGGTGTTGCGCATGACTTCAACAATCTCCTGACAGCGATAAACGGTCACTGTGATCTACTTCTCATGCGTCACGACGTCGCAGATGTGGAGCACGGCGATCTCATGCAGATTCGTCAAAATGCCAATCGGGCTGCGGCACTGGTACGGCAACTGCTGGCTTTCTCAAGAAAGCAGACGCTGCGTCCCACGGTAATTAACCTTCAGGATACTTTGTCAGAACTGACGCATCTCCTGAACCGTCTGCTGAGCGAGAAGGTTACGCTCCAGATTAAACATGGTGCCAATCTTGCGCCTGTTCGCGTCGACGAGCGGCAGTTCGAGCAGGTAATCATGAACCTCGTGGTCAACTCCAGGGATGCGATGCCGCGTGGTGGCGAAGTACGGATCTCCACCCGGTCCGTACATCTGAAGGAAGACCTGCACCGTGATCGGGCTGTGGTGTTCAAGGGCGACTATGTGGTGGTGGAAGTTGCCGACTCCGGGACGGGAATTCCAAAGGACAAACTGAACAAGATCTTTGAACCGTTCTTCACGACCAAGCAGGTCGGTGAAGGCACGGGCCTTGGCTTGTCTACCGTGTACGGAATAATCAAACAGACGGGCGGGTTTATTTTTGCGGACAGTCCTTCCGGCGGTGGCGCCACTTTTACGATATACCTCCCTGCCTATGACAGAACCGACCCGCCGGGTCCGGTTGAATCGGAGGTCAAACAACCGAGGGATCTCACCGGACGTGGATTGGTTCTGCTGGTTGAAGACGAGGATGCGGTTCGATCTTTCGCCGCAAGGGCATTGCAGTTGCGCGGATATACGGTTGTCGAAGCGGCTTCCGGAGAAGAAGCGTTGGATCTGCTCAAAGACGGGTCGCTTGAAGTCGACATTCTCCTGTCTGACGTAATCATGCCTGGCCTAGACGGCCCGGCTTGGGTGCGCGAGGCCCGCAAAACAAGGCCGGACACGAAGGTCGTTTTCATGTCGGGTTACACGGAAGATGCATTCTCGGGTGGAGATTCCGGTATTCCGGATGCCGGTTTCCTCCCCAAGCCATTCTCTCTCCCCGAGCTGACACAGAAGGTCAAGGAGACGCTGGATTCCTGATTGCTATGATGTTTCTCCGGTTCACCATAACCGTGTTTTTGACCATAAGTCAAAAAAATATGTTGATTTGTTCCCGTTTTGATCTAACTGTGAGTGCGGAACAAGCCATGAACAAAAGCTGATTGCCGATGGCTTATTGGTATGGAATAAGAGGCTCACATGAACTCATCAGTTGTGGATATTTCCGGAAGGCGTGGAATGGATAAGCAAAAGGCCCTCGAATCTGCTCTGTCACAAATTGAACGCAGCTTCGGCAAAGGTTCCATCATGCGCCTGGGACAAACTCCAGCGCTTGACGTCGAAGCAATTTCGACCGGATCAATCGGGCTTGACATCGCTCTTGGCATTGGTGGGCTGCCCAAGGGAAGGATCATCGAAATTTACGGTCCGGAAAGTTCCGGGAAGACCACACTTGCGCTCCACGTTATAGCAGAAGAGCAAAAGAACGGTGGCATCTGCGCCTTTGTCGATGCGGAACACGCTCTCGATCCTGTTTACGCGAGAAAACTGGGGGTCGACATTGATGAGATGCTCATCAGCCAGCCTGATACCGGTGAGCAGGCGCTCGAAATCACCGAAACCCTGATCCGGTCGGGCGCGGTTTCAGTTGTGGTGGTCGACTCTGTAGCGGCCCTTACGCCCAAAAATGAACTCGAAGGGGATATGGGCGACTCCCAGGTTGGTGCCCAGGCTCGCCTGATGAGCCAGGCAATGCGCAAACTGACTTCGGCAATCAGCCGGTCACACTGTATGGTGATCTTTATCAACCAAATTCGAATGAAGATCGGCGTGATGTTTGGCAGCCCGGAAACAACGTCGGGCGGAAACGCTCTAAAATTCTACGCCAGCGTGAGGCTGGATATTCGCCGCATCGGCGCTGTAAAGGACCGTGATGAGGTGGTTGGCAACGCCACGAGGGTCAAAGTGGTCAAAAACAAGGTGGCACCTCCATTTAAACAGGTGGAGTTTGACATCATGTATGGAGAAGGAATTTCCAAGCGGGGTGAACTCATCGATCTCGGTGTGAAGGCCGGAGTGGTGGAAAAGTCCGGCGCTTGGTATTCCTACAAGGATCAGCGGATTGGTCAGGGGCGGGAGAATGCAAAAACCTTCCTCAAGGAGAGCCCTGATATAGCATATGAAATTGAGGATAATATCCGCGCAGCTCACGGCTTGGACTTTGACATGGGTCGCGAAACCAAGGATGAAATACTCGATGACGACGATGCCGCAATGTAGGCCGGCTAAGTATGTCCAAAGAAGAAGTCGATGGTGCCGTGGTGCGGTCTCATCTCCTTCCTGGGGAGCGGTCACTTGGAACTGCCCTCCATTTTGAAAGCATGGCACTAACCCGAGATTGCTGGACTTCATGCAGTTCCGGGGTCCGTTTCTGGACTTCCCAACACCCTTCTCGATTTTGTGGTGTCGGTGACGTACCTTTGGTCGACCTTGGATTGCTTGGGACTCACTGACTGAAAGACGGGTTGACGAACGGAATTGGTCATTGCCGTATGGTGCGACTTTGCCCTGTCGTGCATCAGAGGTAGGCAGTTCAATGTCATGAACCGGCTATTCTTGTGAAGAGCCATGCTCGGTAAACTTGACCATGTGATCTGAGTTGTTGGACGGGACATAGGCAACTGGACATGACCGGGTCCACAGATCCAGTGATGTCACAATGATTCCATTGGTGACATGGTCGAATTCTGTGCGCATGTGGGGCGGCACAAACACAACTGGTGAGAGTCTGGCAACCCCCAAAACCTATGCTGAAACCGTGCCGCTGGAAAGAAGTACCTCGCATGTCGAAATTTGCCATGCCGACCAATTGCGTCAGGCCGCAACCGCACCGCGCCACCAAGCAGACGTAGACATTGCGCGATCGTAGCGATAACACCGCTCATTGAACGATGTCCGGGCGGCAGATCTTTCCGGTACTCCACCACCCATGTTTGCGGATGCAGTTGCCATGTCGAGCCTAAATGAAATACGAACCAAATTTCTCGAATACTTCGGGAAGAATGGTCACGCCGTTGTGCCGAGTTCACCGCTGGTGCCGCGGAACGACCCTACACTCATGTTCGTCAATTCGGGAATGGTGCAGTTCAAGAACGTATTCACCGGTCTCGAGCACCGGGATTACTCCACGGCGACAACCAGTCAGAAATGCGTGCGGGCTGGTGGCAAGCACAATGACCTGGACAATGTCGGTTATACGGCGCGGCATCATACATTCTTTGAAATGCTGGGAAATTTTTCCTTTGGCAACTATTTCAAAGAGAATGCCATCTCTCTGGCCTGGACGCTTCTGACCAAGGAATTCGGCCTGCCAAAAGAAAGGCTCCTTGTGACCGTCTATCATGATGACGAGGAAGCCGCAGCTCTGTGGAGGTCCGTCGCAGGCTTGCCCGACGACCGGATCATCCGCATCGCGACAAGCGACAACTTTTGGTCGATGGGACCGACCGGACCATGTGGTCCATGCTCGGAAATATTCTACGATCATGGCCCGGAGATACCAGGAGGTCCTCCCGGAAGTCCCGATGAGGATGGGGACAGGTTCATTGAAATCTGGAACCTGGTGTTCATGCAGTACGATCAGCAGGAAAACGGAGAACGTTTGCCGCTGCCCCGCCCCTCAATTGATACGGGTATGGGTTTGGAGCGGATCGGCGCCGTGTTACAGGGAGTGCACGACAATTATGATACCGATCTGTTTCGCAGTCTGATTGAGGCCTCGGCGTCGCAGACTGACGGTTCACCGTATGGTCCTGGAAGGCTTCATCACAGAGTCATTGCCGACCATTTGCGATCAACGTCGTTTTTGATTGCCGACGGCGTCCTGCCGTCCAACGAGGGGCGCGGTTACGTATTGCGGCGTGTCATGCGTCGGGCGATGCGTCATGCCCACCTTTTGGGTGCGGAAGATCCGGTCATGTATCGCATGGTGCCTGCCCTGGTATCACAGATGGGACAGGCGTTTCCGGAACTGGCCCGCGCACAGACGCTGGTGGAGGAAACCCTTCAATCCGAAGAGGTGCGTTTCAAGGCAATGCTGAGGCGGGGTCTGCGACTGCTTGAGGATGAAATTCGGGACCTGCCGGCAGGGGCATCCATGCCGGGGGAAACGGCCTTCCGTCTCTATGATACGTTTGGCTTCCCGCTTGATCTGACCCAAGATGCTCTGCGCGAGCATGATCTGGCGGTTGATACAGCCGGGTTCGACATTGCAATGGCGGAGCAGAAGCGCATGGCGCGCACTGCGTGGTCGGGCTCCGGAGAGGCCGCCGACGAAGCGATCTGGTTCGATCTGGCTGACCGTTATGGGTCGACCGAATTTGTCGGTTACGATGCCGAAAAAGCTGAGGGACAAATTCTGGCTTTGGTTCAGGGCGGTATTCTGAAAGACCGTGCAGGTGCCGGAGCAGATGTGCAGGTGGTCCTGAATCAGACGCCATTCTACGCGGAATCGGGCGGCCAGGTCGGTGACACTGGCACACTTCAGGCCGCCGGGGCGAAGGTTTCGATCCGTGATGTTCAGAGACGTGCGGGACTGTTTATCCACATGGCACATGTGGACGAAGGCGAACTGGTGTTGCAGTCGTCGGCCGTTTTGTCCGTAGATCCGATGCGTCGCTCCGCCATTCGTGCCAATCATTCAGCTACCCACCTTCTGCATGAGGCACTTCGGCAGACGCTCGGTGACCATGTTGCGCAGCGAGGCTCTCTGGTGGCACCCGATCGCTTGAGATTTGACTTTGCCCACAATGCGCCGCTCACGTTGGAGCAGATCTCCGGCATCGAGGCTGACGTAAATGCATTCATTCGTCAGAATTCCCGGGTCGAAACACGGATCATGACGCCTGACAGCGCTCAGGAGCTAGGGGCAAGAGCGCTTTTTGGCGAAAAGTACGGCGACGAAGTGCGGGTCGTATCAATGGGCCGTCGCTCGGGCAGCGGACTCGGGCACAACGGCGATACCTACTCGCTGGAACTGTGTGGCGGTACGCATGTGGCACGTACGGGCGAAATTGGGCTGTTCAAACTGATCTCCGAATCCGCGTCGTCGAGCGGCGTCCGTCGTATTGAAGCACTGACCGGTGACGATGCGATCCGTCAGGTTGCCGAGAATGAGAGTGCGCTCACGGAGGCCGCCGCCTTGATCAAGGCGCGACCGTCGGAACTGGCGGAGCGCATCAGGACGTTGCTTAGTGAACGTCGTTCGCAGTCGAATGAGTTGACGGAACTGCGCCGCAAACTGGCGCTGGCAGAGGGTGCGGGAACTACCGGCTCGGCGGCTGAAGTGATTGGCGGCGTGCCGCTTGTCGCGCAGGCTCTTGAGGGTGTCACAGGAAAGGATCTGAGGGGACTGATTGACGATCACAAACAGCGCCTTGGTTCTGGCGTTGTAGTACTGGTTGCAGACACCGGTGGTCGGGCAGCAGTCGCAGCAGGAGTGACCGACGATCTGGTTGTGAAGGTATCCGCAGTTGATCTGGTTCAGGCAGCGGCATCCGCGCTTGGCGGAAAGGGTGGCGGAGGCCGGCCAGACATGGCACAGGCCGGTGGTCCCGACCCGTCGAAAGCGCAAGAAGCCCTTGCTGCAGCCCGCGCCGCACTTGCCGAGGCGCTAGCATAGCAATCGAAGAAACAGGGAGAACTCGAATGCCTGCATACTGGATAGCGCATGTAACGGTGACCGACGATTCGTCTTACAAGCAATATGCTGCACGGGCCACAGGCGCGATCGAAGCTCATGGCGGCAAATTTCTGGCCCGCGGCGGTCGACACGTCCAACTGGAGGGTGTTGATCGCGCGCGACATGTCGTCGTTGAGTTTCCCGACATCGAGTCGGCTGAACGTTGCTACAATTCGGATAGCTACCAGGAGGCCCTTGGTTTTGCCCGCGATGCCGCAATTCGCGACCTTGTGGTCGTTGAGAGTATTTGAGCCGGGCTCTTGACGGGGACAGTGTATCGCACTGAGGGTCCCCCAAGCTGTTCAGCCGCAACGTCGCTGAGACCACACTGACAGGTGAACCTGTCATACCTCTTAATGAATTTCAGTAGGCCGGAGCGGTCCTGTCGGGCGCTCCGGCCCTTCGCCCGTCAGTCGAGCGATTTATTCAGGTTTTCGTCGACTTTTTCGAGGAACCCCATGGTGGTGAGCCACTTCTGGTCAGGTCCGACGAGCAGGGCAAGATCTTTCGTCATGTCACCAGACTCAACGGTTTCGACCACAACCTTCTCGAGCGTCTCCGCAAAGTTCATCAGCGCGGCATTGTCATCGAGTTTTGCGCGATGCTTGAGGCCGCCGGTCCATGCGTAGATCGATGCCACCGAATTGGTCGAGGTTTCTTTGCCGGCCTGATGCTGACGGTAGTGGCGGGTAACCGTGCCATGGGCGGCTTCGGCCTCTACGGTCTGGCCGTCGGGAGTCATGAGCACCGAGGTCATCAAACCGAGTGAGCCGAACCCCTGTGCGACCGTGTCCGACTGAACGTCGCCATCGTAGTTCTTACAGGCCCAGACATATCCACCGTTCCACTTCATCGCGCAGGCGACCATGTCATCGATCAGGCGATGTTCATAGGTTATTCCCGCTGCCTTGAATTTTTCCTCAAATTCCTCTTCGAATACTTTCTGGAAGAGATCTTTGAAACGGCCGTCATAGGCTTTCAGAATGGTGTTCTTGGTCGAGAGATAGACCGGCCATCCCAAGCTTAGGCCGTAGTTCATTGACGCACGCGCAAAATCGATGATCGACTCGTCCAGATTGTACATTGCCATAGTTACGCCGCCGCCAGGAGCCTGAAACACCTCACGTTCGATGGTCTGCCCGTCGTCGCCGACAAATTTGATGGTGAGTTTGCCGGACCCTGGGAACACAAAATCGGTCGCGCGGTACTGATCGCCATAGGCGTGCCTGCCGACGACGATAGGTTTGGTCCAGCCCGGCACAAGGCGCGGTACATTCTGGCAGATGATTGGCTGGCGAAAAATGACACCCCCGAGAATATTGCGAATAGTACCGTTCGGTGAACGGTACATGCGTTTCAGCCCAAATTCCTCGACGCGTTGCTCATCTGGTGTGATCGTCGCACACTTTACCCCTACGCCAAACTCCTTGATCGCATTTGCGGCGTCGACCGTGATCTGGTCGTCGGTCCGGTCGCGTTCTTCAATTCCGAGATCGTAATATTTCAGGTCGATGTCGAGATAGGGAAGAATGAGTTTCTGTTTGATGAAATCCCAGATGATCCGGGTCATTTCATCGCCGTCAAGTTCGACGACCGGGTTGGCGACTTTGATCTTGGTCATTTGGGCTCCTGCGGTAACTGAGTGGGGGATGATCGCTTTGCATTAGCTGAATCGAGACGCGTTGGAAAGAGATGTATACGTGAGTATACATAAAATCCCGAATGCCGCTGAAACTTGCCGTTTCTTGCGTCTCTGCGTATGAGGGCCGGTGAAAAGCAGGGATCAGGATGTTGTCCGGAACAGACCAAAGTCGGAGCAGGATAGAGCCGCGTTCGCAACCGGCTATGGTTCTGGTGAATCCGCAGATGGGCGAAAATATCGGCGCCGCAGCCCGGGCGATGTGGAACTTCGGCCTTGACCGCCTGAGGATAGTCAATCCGCGTGATGGATGGCCCAATCCGAAAGCCGACGCGATGGCGAGCGGTGCCGGGCGATTGCTTGACGAAGCGTGGCTGACCAGAACGACGGCGGAGGCCTGCGCGGATCTGACATACGTTTTTGCCACAACCGCAAGGGACAGGGCGCTGACGAAAAGGGTGGTTACACCTGAGGTTGCCGTGGCGGAGGCGCTTGAACTGACTGCGGCGGGGGAGAAGGTCGGGTTTCTGTTCGGAGCGGAACGGGCAGGGCTGGACAAGGCGGATGTCACGCGTGCCAATTCTATTGTCTCGGTTCCGGTCAATCCGGCGTTCGGTTCGCTGAACCTGGCGCAGTGCGTTCTGCTGGTGGCATATGAGTGGGGGCGGCAGAGTTCCGAGACCCCAAAAGAGGTGCTGCCGATGCAGGGCGGGAGGTTGGCTGCTGCGGGCGAAGTTGATGGCCTGATCGCGCGTGTTGTAGAGAGACTTGATAACGTTGGATTCTTTTATCCGGAGGCCAAGCGCCAGCGGATGATCACAAATCTGGAAAACCTCTTTCGTCGCGCGGCGATGACAAATGCAGATGTGCAGACACTGCACGGAGTGACGCGGGCGCTTTCTGAAAAGGTGCGGGGGCGCAAATGAGTATTGGAGAGAAGTGCGTTTGGTTTGTTGCCGCTTTACAGGCAGGTGGAGAATGAAATGAGCAAGTCTCGCAGCATTTTCGAAGAAGTTGACAGCTCAAAGAGTGAGGCCAAAACTGAAATCGCGATCAGAAAGCGGCGCGTTTACCCGCGCGGGGCGATTGCGGTCTGGATTTCCGTGCTGTTCGTTCTCGCTTTCGCGATGATCGTCGTCGGCGGGCTGACGAGGTTGACCGAGTCCGGGCTTTCAATCACCGAATGGAAGCCGGTCACCGGTGTTGTGCCACCGATGAATGAAGCGGACTGGGCGGGGGAGTTTGAAAAATACCAGCAAATTCCGCAATTTGAGTTGCTGAACCCGGAAATGACGGTCGAGGAGTTCAAGTCGATTTACTGGTGGGAATGGTCGCACCGGGTGTTGGGGCGATTGGTCGGGCTGGTATGGGTCGTGGGCTTCGTAGGCTTTCTTGCCACCCGCAATATTCCTCCGGGCTGGACCGGGCGATTGTTGGGGCTCGGGATTCTTGGTGGAATTCAAGGGTTTATCGGTTGGTGGATGGTGGCCAGCGGACTGGGGAGCGGGATGGTGAGTGTGGCGCCGTACCGGTTGGCGGTGCATCTGGGGCTGGCTTTCGCGATTTTGGGGCTGATTGCCTGGTATGTGATGACCCTGCGGCGCAGTGAACAGGATCTGTTGCAGGCGCGGCGGCAGCGCAGCGAGGTGCTGATGCGCTGGGGCGGAATTCTGGTTTTTTTCGCTTTCTTTCAGATACTTCTGGGCGCCTTGGTTGCGGGAAACGACGCGGGTCGAGGGTATATTGACTGGCCGCTGATTGGTGGGCGGATTTTGCCGGAGGATGCATTCGAGATCGCTCCCTGGTGGAAAAACTTCGTGGAAACCCAGATACTTGTGCAGTTCAATCACCGGATTGGCGGCTATGTCCTGGCGATCCTAGGGGCGGTGGCGTGGATACGCAGCCGGAAATCGGGTCAGGTGCATGTGCGACGGGCGTTCGACGCGATGGCGGTTGCCCTGATCGCGCAAATTGTCCTTGGAATCTATACACTTGTCAACGCATCGCCGTGGCAGATCGCGATTCTGCATCAGGCGGGGGCGGTGGTTCTGTTCGTGCTGGTGATCCGGGCACGGTTCGCGGCGTTCTATCCAAAAAGCCAGCGGATCGCCCGGAGCTGACCGCCGTTAACCATGCGGCGATCGGATACCCTTTCGATACCCAACCCGTACCCTACTGATACCGACAATTCTCAAAAAATCGGAAAAGGTTAACCTGGTTCTGCGATTGGTTGTGTGATAGCCAGGATCAGTCGCAGAACGCTGACCTGGACAGGAACATAGAGAGAACTTTTCTTGACCTGTCGGCGTCAGGCGTGCATTCATTGCCAACCGGCGGCGCGGGACAGAGACACGGGAGACAACACGATGATCGAAGCGAAGGCGGTGCCTGCGGCGTTCCGGTTTGTGGATCTGTTCGCGGGGATCGGCGGACTTCGGATCGGCTTCGAAAGGATCGGCGGCGCGTGTGTCTTTACCAGCGAGTGGAACACATATTCTCAGAAAACCTATATCGAGAATTTCGGCAGCGACCATCCGGTGACGGGTGACATCACCAGGATTGCCGAGGCGGATATCCCGGCGCATGACGTGCTGCTCGCCGGGTTTCCGTGCCAGCCGTTTTCCATCGCCGGGGTCAGCAAGAAAAATTCGCTGAACCGGGCGCATGGCTTCATGGATGAAACCCAGGGAACGCTGTTTTTCGATGTGGCGCGGATCATCGGTCATCACCGGCCGCGTGCATTCGTTCTGGAGAACGTCAAGAATCTGGTGTCTCACGACAAGGGCAAGACCTTCGAGGTGATTCTCAAGGTTTTGCAGGAGGAACTCGGGTATCACGTTCATTTCCGGATCATCGATGCCCGGTCCTGGGTGCCACAGCACCGGGAACGAATCTTCATCGTCGGGTTTCGGGAGGATACTGGGTTTTCTTTCGACGACGTGCACATCCCGCCGCTGGCGGAAAACCCGACCCTGGCGTCGATCCTGCATCCGGAGGACGGCAGCGAGGCGGCGGAAGAGCCCTATACCAGCGGGCCGATGGGCAGGGTGGCGGACAAATACACCCTGAGTGACAAGCTGTGGGGCTATCTTCAGAATTATGCGGCCAAGCATCGGGCGAAGGGCAACGGGTTCGGTTACGGTCTGTTTGACGGGTCAGGCGTGGCCCGGACGCTTTCGGCGCGGTATTTCAAGGACGGGTCGGAGATCCTGATTGCGCAGAAGGGCAGGAACCCGCGGCGGCTGACGCCGCGTGAATGTGCACGGCTGATGGGGTTCGACCGCAGGGGCGGCAATCGACCCTTTGCCATTCCGGTTTCGGACACGCAGGCGTACAAGCAGTTTGGCAATGCGGTGGCGGCTCCGGTCGCGACGGCGATTGCCGAAGCAATGCAGCCGTGGGTCACCGAGAATGTCATCCCGATCCAGTCCCGCAAGAAAGCCGCGGCCGCCGGTCAAAGCTGACCGGCCGCTGACCCGATCCGAGGTTATGGCCCGGATCGGTCCGAAGGACACGAGACCGGAGATGGTGCTGCGCCGGGGGCTGCACGGTCGAGGGTTCCGTTATGCGCTGCACCGGAGGGACCTGCCGGGAAAGCCCGATCTGGTCTTTCCCAGATATGGTGCGGTGATCTTCGTCAACGGCTGTTTCTGGCACGGGCATGTCGGCTGCCCGCATTTCACCCTGCCAAAGGTCAATCGGGAGTTCTGGATTGGCAAGATTGGCCGCACCCGTGAGCGTGACGCGGAAGCGGTTGCCGCAGTGACTCGGATGGGGTGGCGGGTCTTGACGGTTTGGGAATGCACGATGCGCGGCAAAACGGCGCTGGTGCCCGCGCTGCTGCTCGACCTGGTGGCGGCGTGGCTGCGCGATGGTGGGGGCAACTCGGTGATCTCGGGGGCGGTCGCGTGAGCCGGGGCGCACTCAGGCGGTACTTCGACGGGATCGCCTTCAAGCGGCTGGTGGCGGTGGATACGGTTCAGGGCGGATCGCGCCAGCATGAGGTGGGCGGGCGCAACTCGTTCAACCGGCTGCTCGGCACCGGGGCGAACCGGTCGCGCAAGGACGGCAACGGCATTCCCGTGCGCTATGTCTATGTCACTGACGATCCGGAGGAAACGCTCCGGGTTGAGGGGGATGTTTCCTGGTATGACGCCCGGCACCGGGACCCGAAGCGCGGTCCGGAATGGCGGCTCTACTACCCTGGCAACGACGTGACCCGACGGATGGCCGAGGGGGACCTGTTTCTCGTGGCGCGCAAGCCGGACGGGAGCCTGCTGATCGTGGTGGCGCCGGCGGGGTCGTCGGTGGAGCGGCAGTTGCAGTGGCTGTTCGGATTCGATGCCCAGGCGGCGATCGGCACGCTGCTGGGCGGGGAGATCGGCGGGGCGGATCTTGATTTCCAGTCGCGGTCGCTGCTGGAGGATCTGGAGATCGAGGTGGCGCCGGATGCCACCGGCTTTCTGGAGGAGATGCTGCGCCGGTTCGGGCCGGAGTTTCCGCCGACCGCGGCATTTTCGGCCTTTGCGCGGGAAATCCTGCCGGAAGTCGATCCGGTGGCGGATCCCGACGGGGCATTGCTGGCCTGGTTCGAGCAGGAGGATCTGCTGTTTCGGGAACTGGAGGAGCATATCGTTGCCAGGCGTATCGAAGCCGGGTTTCAGCTGAACGGTCAGACCGACGTGGCCGGTTTCGTGCGCTATTCGCTGAGCGTCAACAACCGCCGCAAGTCGCGGGCCGGGTATGCCTTTGCCCATCACGTCGCGGAGGTGTTCAGCCGGTGCGGGCTTCGGTTCGAGGCCGAGGTGGTGACGGAACAGAAGAAGCGGCTCGATTTCATGCTGCCGAACGGGACCGCCTATCATGACCCGTCGTTTCCGCGCGATCTTCTGACGGCGCTTGGGGTTAAGACCACCTGCAAGGACCGCTGGCGGCAGGTGCTGTCGGAAGCGGCGCGGCTGCCGCACAAGCATCTTCTGACGCTGGAGACGCGGATTTCCGCGGCGCAGCTCGATGAGATGACGGCGGCGCAGCTGCGGCTGGTGATTCCGCTGGCGCGGCACTGGGATTTCGGCGCGATGCCATCGGCTGCGCAGCCGATGTCGGTCGCCGCGTTCGTTGCGGAGGCGCGGGCGCGGCAGGTACGGGCAGAGGGGGATCAGCGCAGGCGCAGCCTGGGCGCGGTGCCGACATAGTACCAGCGCCCGCCTTCGCGCCGAAACAGGCTGTTCTCGCGCAGGCTGCCTGGACCGGTGGCAGTGATGAAACGGGCTTCGAACTGGACCGTGCCTTCGCTGTCGCCGGCCTGGCCCCGCCTGGTTCTGCGGATGGTGAGACCGGTCCAGTGAGCGGCGGTGGCGAAGGTGGCGGTTTCGACCGGATCGAAGTCGCCCTGAAGTTCCGGCAGCAGAGAGGCACGCAGCCAGGCGATGTCGCGCCGGGCGTGGGCGGTGTAGCGCGAGCGCATCAGCGCTTCGGCCGTTTCGGGCCAGCGGGTCTGCGACAGGGCGGGGCCGCAGCAGGTCTCGTAGGGCTTGCCGGAGCCGCAGGGGCAGGGGGTTTCGGGCATTCGGGGATCCGCTAGGGGCGTACCGGCGAAGTCTGGCCGGAAAGCCGGCGCGGGTCCAGTACCGATGCGGCGTCAGGGGAACAGAACGGGATACAGCGAGGCGATCAGCAGAGCCGCCATGCTGCCGTTGAAGGTTCTAAGCCGTGTGGGGCTGGTCAGCAGGCGGCGCAACTGTTGGCCCGCCAGGGTCCAGACGCTGACCGACGGCAGGTTGATGGCGCCGAACAGCAGCGCGGCAATCGAGACGGCGGCAAGGCTCTGGCTGCCCGTGTAGACGGTGACGGCGGTGAGGGCCATCGTCCAGGCCTTGGGATTGACCCACTGAAAGGCGGCGGCCTGGAGGAAGGTGAGGGGAGTGCCGCCCGCCGCGCGCTCACCCGGGCCGGCGGCGGTGGCGATCTTCCAGGCGAGCCAGGTGAGATAGACCACACTGACCACTTTCAGCACCGTGTGGGCGGGCGGCCAGGCCTCGAAGATGCCGGCGAGGCCGATGCCGACGAGAAACACCATCGCCGTGAAGCCGAGGCCGACGCCGAGCATGTGCGGCAGGGTGCGGCGAAAGCCGAAGTTGGCCCCGGAGGCCATCAGCATCAGGTTGTTCGGCCCCGGCGTGACCGAGGAGACAAAGGCGAAGACCGCGAGGGCGAGGAAATGTTCCGGTGTCATGGGGCAATTTATGATCGCATTTCTCTGGCGAAAGATTGCATAATGCGGCTTTCAACGGGAGATTTTGCAATCTATGGCCGGTTTGGATGCGATAGGTGAGAATATATTGCGCGAGCTGACCCAAGACGGGCGGATCAGCAATCTGGAGCTGGCGGAGCGCGTCGGGCTGTCGGCGTCGGCCTGTCTGCGGCGGGTGCAGGAACTGGAGCGGTCGGGGGTGATAAAGGGGTACCGCGCGGTGCTCGACCGGACGGCGCTGGGGGTCGGGTTCGTCGCCTATGTGACGGTGGGGCTTTCGGTGCACACCAAGGCGTCGCAGGAGGCGTTCGAGCGGTCGATCTCTCGCTCGCCGGAGGTAAGGGAGTGTCACAACGTCACTGGGGCGGTGGAATACCTGCTGCGGGTCGAAGCGGAGGATCTGGCGGCGTACAAGCGGTTCCACACCGAGATTCTCGGCGTGCTGCCGCAGGTCAATTCGATCACTTCCTATGTGGTGATGGGCTCGCCGAAGGACGAGCGGGCCTGAGGTGGTTCGGTGCAGGAATAGTTTGAACCTGACGCTGCCGCCGGTAAGGTCCGGTGCAGGCAGAAACAGGGCAGGCGAAATTGGCTAATCTCATTATCAATGGCGGTGTGCCGCTCAGGGGCAGGATCAGGCCGTCGGGCAACAAGAATGCGGTTCTGCCGATGCTTTGCGCCAGTCTGCTGACAGCCGAGCCGGTCACGCTGACCAATGTTCCGGCGATTACCGACGTGACGAAGATCCTGGACTATTTTCGGACGCTGGGCTCGGAGATTGCCTACGACGCCGAAGCAGGGCGCCTTACGGTGCGGCATCCAAAAACCATCGGCCGCAGCGCGGCGGAGAACCTGCCGCTGGGGATTCGCTCGGCGGTGCTGCTGCTGGCGCCGATCCTGTTTCGGGCGGGGCATTTGCGGTTCGACATCGAGGCAAAGGGCTGCACGCTCGGCATTCGCGAGATCGACCCGCACATCACCAGTCTGACCACGTTCGGGGCGGCGCTGTCGCAGGCGGAGGGCATCGACCTGACACTGGGCGAGCGGCCGGAGGCACAGTCGATCTGGGCGGAGTATGCGTCGGTGACGGCGACTGAGACCTTCGCGATGATCGCAGCGGTTGCCGACGGGCAGTCGGTGCTGACCAATGCGGCGTCGGAGCCGCATGTGCAGGCGCTGTGCCGGATGATTGGCGATATGGGGGCGGGTATCGAGGGACTTGGCACCTCGCGGCTGAGCGTCACGGGCACGGACCGGCTCGGCGGAACGGTGCAGCGGGTGCCGGACGATCATCACGAGGTGGCCACGTTCCTTGCCTTTGGCGGGGTTACCGGCGGTAGGATCACGGTCGAGACCGACATCGTCTCGGAAATGCCGCTGATCCTCGAGCAGTTCGGCAAGCTTGGGCTTGAGTTCGAGCATGGACCCGGTGAAGTGACGGTCGTCGGCTGGACCCGTGAAGTTACGCCGCCGCTGACGGCGCAGATGACGGCGAAGATCGAGGCGGCGCCGTGGCCGTATTTTCCCGCGGACCTGCTGCCGCAGGCCATCGGGGTTTCGGTCGGGTGCACGGGTGATGTGCTGTTCTGGAACAAGGTCTATGAGGGGGCGCTGGGCTGGAGCAGCGAGTTGCTCAAGTTCGGGGTGCGCGCGCATCTGTCCGATCCGCACCGGCTGATCGTTTTTGGCAACAATCGGCTGAAACCGGCGGAGGTCGAAGCGCCCTACATCATTCGGGTGGTGGTTGGACTCGCAATCGCGGCGATGCAGATTCGCGGCAGGTCGAAGATCCTGAAAGCCGATCCGTTGCGGCGGGCGCACCCGAACCTGATCGAAAACCTGTCACGCCTCGGCGCGGATATTGCCTGGGAAAGCGTCTGACGGATTTGCCGTGGCTCTGCGGCGGGACCGGATTTCCGTCACCAACCCAAAACGAAACCGGGCCCCGAGAAGGGGCCCGGATGGGTGCGAAATGTGACGGGATCAGTTGCCGCTGGGCAAGCCGATGCTGAAACCGTCCTGTGCAAGCGAATCCTGCAGGTATTTGAAGCGCTGGTAGCCGGAGAGGGTGATTGGGCCATTATAGCCTTCGCCCTGCATCTTGCGCGGCGGGTTCTCGACGTAGGTCTTCATCAGGTCCGCTATTGCTGTGTTGAAGGTGATCAGCGTCCAGGTGTGTTCGGTGTAGCTGTTCATGAACACGTCGTAGCGTTCCTGGGGATCCTGGAGGAGATCAAACACCTGTGGCACCATCGCCGCGTATTTCTCGGCGCCCTTCCAGCCGAGGTTGGTGTCCACTGCCAGACCGCCGGTCTGGGCACCGTTGTCGCCACGCAGGTTGAACACGGCCTTGTAGTTGCCGACCCGCGCCGCGCCCGGCGTCAACTCGTTTTCGGTGAAGTAGAACCACGAGTTCCGCTGCGGCTCGCCTTCTCCGGTCCAGGTAGGAATCATGCTGATGCTGTCGAAGACGATTGGCTCTCCTTCGCGGTCCTCGGTCGGCAGGTCAACGCCGGCAACCTCGGCGAACGTGGCCATCAGGTCGAGGCCGCCGACGATCGCAGCGCTCTTGCTGTCGGGCGCGACATGTCCCGGCCAGCGGACGATGGCCGGAACGCGGTTGCCACCCTCGCGCACGGTGCCCTTCGTGCCGCGGAACGGTGTGTAGCCGGCGTCGGGGTAGACGTCCTGCCAGGCGCCGTTGTCGGTGGTCCAGAAGACGATGGTGTTGTCGGTCAGCCCCAGTTCGTCGACCTTGGCGAGGATGTTGCCGACGCGGGCGTCCATTTCGACCACCGAATCGGCGTATTTGGTCTTGGAGATGGAAGCGCCCTGGTATTCAGGTGCCGGCATGCTCGGCTGGTGGACCTTCATGAAGTTGACGTTGATGAAGAACGGCGCATCGGCCGCGGCGGCTTCTTCGAGGAAGTCGATGGCATCCTGTTCGACATAGGAGTCGAAGAAGGGAATGCCGACAACGCCTTCTTCCGGCGTGTTGACGTACTGGCCGTTGATCTTGAAGTCCTCGGTCACTTCACCGCCGGCCTTGCCCGACAGCGAGCCTTTGGTCACCTCGGCGAACATTTCGCGCAGTTCCGGGTCCATGTCCGGGAACCATGTCGGATCGGCGTATGTATAGGCGTTCAGGTGATAGAGGCCGACATGGCGCATGTCGTCGTAACCCTGGGCATTCGGCAGGGCGTAGTCATCTTCGCCCAGATGCCACTTGCCGGTAAAATAGGTGTTGTAGCCGGCCGTCTTGAGCAGCGATGCGATGGTCCACTCGGCCGCCGGCAGACCGCCACCCTGGCCCTGGAAGGCAACGGTGGTCATGCCGCTTCGGTTGGGGATGCGGCCGGTCTGCATTGCCGCGCGGCCCGCCGTGCAGCTTGGCTGGGCATAAAAATGCGTGAACATCATGCCGTCGTCGGCCAAAGCGTCGAAGTTCGGCGTCGGCATGCCGCGCGCCTCACCGCCGAGGTATGCGCCAATGTCGCCGTACCCGGTATCGTCGGTAACGATCAGCAGGATGTTGGGTCTGTCCACGGTGCTCTGGGCCTGCGCCGCCGACAGCGACACGCCCCCCAGGGCAATCGTCAATGCTCCAAAAAATAGGACTGGTTTCATACTGTTCTCCCCTGCAATGCCAAATTCAGTCGTAATTCGCGGGCGGCCCACTGGCCTCGTTCCGGGTGTACCGGTGTGGCCCTGGTCCATCCGGGTCTCTTCTGCTCCTGTTTCGGCAGGACATTCCGCTACCCTGACTGCCGCCGTTGCACCCGCACCGCAGCTTAGGCCGACCTCGTCGGTGTGTCGAGTTGGATGGAGACAATTATTCAGACATTTCAGCGGTTTTGTGCCTGGCGTTCCGGTCGCGGCCGGTTGCCTGCTTTGCGCGTACGGGCCGGTATCCGTCCGCTATGCGGTGCCCTGACACTGTGGTATTTTCCGGTCAGCAACGGGGAGTGCGAATCTGATGTCCAGTGAAGAAACCACCGTCCTGGTTGGCACCACCAAGGGTGTGTTCCTGATTTCCGGCGGGGCCGAGCGCAGTGGCTGGACCGTAAGCGGTCCGTTCTGCGGCGGCTGGCCGATCAACCACGTCACCGGAGATCCCGACACCGGAACGCTGTGGGCCGGTGGCGGCAGCGACTGGTTCGGTGCCGGGGTCTGGCGCTCGGAGGACGGCGGCAGCAGCTGGGAGGTGGCGCGGCTGACAAGGGGGCAGATGGACGAGTGGGCCGCGAATGACGCGGACTTCGCCAAGATGATCGGTTGGGTGGATGAGGAATTGCCGTTCGGCGACGAATTCTCCCAGATCTGGTCGCTCGGCCTGGCGCACGGGACCGTCTATGCCGGAACCAAGCCGGCGAGCCTGCTGGCCAGCGACGACGGCGGGCGCAGCTGGACGCGGGTTCAGGGGCTGACGGATCATCCGTCGTCGGACAGCTGGAACCCGGGTGCCGCCGGGCTTGTTCTGCATACGATCGTTGCCGATCCGACGAATGCGGACAAGCTCTGGGTCGGCATTTCCGCCGCCGGAGTTTTTGCCACCGAGGATGGCGGCGCGACCTGGGAGCGGCGCAACCGGCTGTCGAATGCTGAAAGCTGCGGGACGCACAGCCATCCGGCGGCGCCGCGCGACGGCGATGTCGGTCACTGTGTGCACAACATGATGCGTGCGCCGGGGGACAGCGATCTGATCTATCAGCAGAACCATCACGGGGTCTGGCGCTCGGCGGATGGCGGGCGGAGCTGGGACGACATTACCGCCGGTCTGCCATCGACTTTCGGCTTTCCGATCCGGGTGCATCCGCGGGATCCGCAGACGGTCTGGACGCTGCCGCTGAACGGGGACACGGCCGGGCGCTATCCGCCGGACGCGGCGGCGGCGGTGTGGCGGTCGCGGGACGGCGGGCAGACCTGGCAGGACCTGCGTGCGGGTCTGCCGCAGACATCCTGTTTCTTCACCGTGTTGCGCCAGGCGATGGCGGGAGACGGGCGCGATCCGGCCGGGGTGTATTTCGGCACCAACAGCGGGTCGGTGTTCGCCAGTCTCGATGAGGGGGACAGCTGGGAGGAGATCGCGCGGCATCTGCCGACGGTGCTGGCGGTGGAGGTGCTCGACCGGCGCGGGGCCTAGCGGCGATAGAGCGGCGGCCTCTCGGGCATCGTGACCGCAACGCGGCTGCCGCCGGTGAGGGCGCGCACCCCGGCTTCGGCCGCGAGGGTGGCGGCGAGGCCGTCCCAGGCGCTGGCGGCGGCATCGGCGAGGATGCCGGTTTCGACGAATTTCACGAAGGCGCGGTTCTGCAGCCGGTAGGCTTCGGCGAAGCGGGGGCGCCAGTCGGCGGGGTAGCGTTCCACCGACTGCAGTTCGGCGTTGACGCGGGTATGGACGGGGGCATTGAAGCTGACGGTGCCGGTGGCGCAGACCAGTTCGCCGCGCACGTCGTAGCCGTAGGTGGCAGTGTTGTTGATCTCGATGCTGACCGGCTGGCCGCCGGTGGTTTCGAGCACCATGAACACCGGTGCGACCCTTTCAGAGGTGGCGGTGACGGCGGGCTGAAAGGCCGTCACTGTCCGGTAATCCGTTCCCAGCACGAACCGGGCGATGTCAAACTCGTGCGGTGCGGAGTTGGTGATGGCCATGGCGCCGGTGAAGCCGGCGGGCGCATCGACGTTGCGGTGAAAGTTGTGCATCATCAGGGCGGCGCCCAGCGTGTTGCCGGTCAGGGCGGCGCGCATTTCCCTGTAGGACGGATCGAACCGGCGCATGAACCCGACCTGGACCAGTTGCCGTCCGCGCGCGGTTTCAGCGTCGATCACGGCGAGGCATTCGCGGGAATCAGGCGAGAGCGGCTTTTCACAAAGCACGGGTTTGCCGGTTTCGATGCACGCCAGCGTCAGGGCGGCGTGGGTCTGATCCGGGCTGGCGATCAGAACGGCATCGACATCGCGGCGGCGGATCGCGGCGTCGGGATCGGTGGCAACGTCATGGGCGCCATGGGCCTCGGCGACGGCGCGGGCCCGTTCGGCGGAGGCATCGCAGACCACCTGGAGCGTGGCGCCGGGCAGGTCCTCGGCGATGATCCGGGCGTGATCGGCCCCCATGATCCCGGCACCGATTACGGCGATTCTGCTGGACATGCGGCTTCCCCGGGGCTGATTTCGCGGTCTTTCGTTTCGGCATAGTCGGGCAGGGTCGCTGCGTCAACGCGGCGGCGGCGGCGGCGCGTTCCGACGGCCGCTTGGATGCCGGACCGGCGCAGTTTTGGTCTGGGAAAACACCGTTGCTTCTGTAAGATCGGCCGCGCGAACCGGGCAGTTGAGGGGAGACGGCGGATGCGGGTCATGGAGCACATTTCCGGTTTTGCCGATGAACTGACCGAAATCCGCCGAGATTTTCACCGCCATCCCGAGCTTGGCTTCGAGGAAATCAGGACATCCGGCATCGTCGCCAGTCTCCTGCGCGGTTGGGGCGTGGAGGTCACCACCGGGGTCGGACGCACAGGCGTCGTCGGCGTGATCGAAGGCAACCGCCCCGGGCGCCGGATCGGGCTGCGTGCGGACATGGATGCGCTGCCGATCCATGAACAGACGAATTTGCCCTGGGCGTCGCAACATCCGGGCGTGATGCATGCCTGCGGTCACGACGGGCATACCACCATGCTGCTGGGCGCGGCGCGCTACCTGGCGGAGACGCGGGATTTTGCCGGGACGGCGGTGCTGATCTTTCAGCCTGCGGAGGAAGGTTTGGGCGGTGGCCGGGCAATGATCGCCGACGGTCTGTTCGAGCGGTTCCCCTGTGACGAAATCTACGGGATGCACAACTCACCGTACATGCCGCCGGGCGAGGTATCCGTGACGCCCGGCCCGGCGATGGCAGGCGCATATTTTTTTGATATCCGGGTGACCGGGCGGGGCAGCCATGCGGCGATGCCGGAAGCGGGGACCGATGCGCTTCTGATCGCCACCGGTATCGTTCAGCAGTTGCAGACGATTGTGTCGCGCAATGTCGCAGCCGCGGCGCGGGCGGTGGTTTCGGTAACGCAGATTCATGCCGGTGCGGCATACAACGTCATACCGGAAACAGCGGAGATTGCCGGGACGATCCGGTATTTCGATGATTCCGTGGCGGATCTGGTGTGCGGGCGGATGCGGCAGATCTGTGCCGGCCTTGCGGCGGCGCATGGTGCGACCGTAGATGTGGACATCCGCAATGTCTTTGACGTGCTGATCAATGACCCGGTGCTGTCGGAGCAGATGATCGCCGCAGCCGGGCAGGTCGCCGGTGCGGACAGGGCAACGCTTGGTACGCGGCTGGCAATGGGTTCGGAAGACTTTGCCGACATGCTGCGGGTGGTGCCGGGGGCCTACTGTACCGTCGGCCAGGCGGGCGACGTGCCGCTGCACAATCCGGGCTTTGTTCTTGATGACGGCATGC
Source organism: Alphaproteobacteria bacterium (assembly GCA_030432315.1). Taxonomy (GTDB): domain Bacteria; phylum Pseudomonadota; class Alphaproteobacteria; order Rhodobacterales; family Rhodobacteraceae; genus Amaricoccus. The sequence goes on from JAUIHM010000003.1 coordinate 22,690, forward strand.
TTCCGCTCGGAGCAGCGGTGATGGCCCGGATGGTTGAGACGCGGGGCGGGGTGGCCTGATCGGGCGTCGGCCGGTCAGCAGGCCTGATCCGGCCGTCTGCATCGCTGAAGCCGGCACGGGCAGGCCCTGGTTTCGCAGTGGCCTCAGGCCGCCCTGGTCGGGCCTGGGCGCGTCGGAATTTCGAGCCGCACCCAGGCGACGATGAGTTCGTAAAACACCGCCAGCACAATCGGGCCGAGGAACAGGCCGAGCAGACCGTAGGTGACGGTGCCGCCGATGACACCGGTGAGGATGACCAGCATTGGCGTCTTCAGCCCCTTTGACATCACGAACGGCTTGATTGCGTTGTCCAACAGGCCGGCGGCAAACATCAGGACGGTGAAAACGATCGCGGCGCCGGTGCCCATGGCGGTCCAGGCCCAGATGACGGTGCCGAGGACGATCAGCATCGGGCCGACCTGGATGATGCCGAGCACCATGGCGATGAAAGCGAGCAAGCCGGCGGCTGGGACATGGGCAACCATCATGACGATCCCCATCAGCAGGGCCTGAAACATCGAGATGCCGATCACCCCCTGGCTGACGTTGCGGATGGTGACGCCGGCCATGTCGACGAAACCGTCGCCGCGGTGGCCGGCGATTCGGGTGGCAAAGGCGCGGGCGCCGCGCACGAGTGAAGGGCCGGGCGCAAACAGCATTCCGGAGATGATGACCGATACGGTGAAGGCGAGAATTCCGACGACGAACCCGGCGGCGGAGCCGAGCAGGATGCCGCCGGTTTGCAGAATCTGCCCGCCGTGTTCCCGCAGGATGACGGAGAAGTTGCCGGTGAGCGTCAGCCAGATTTTTTCGATCCAGGGGCCGATGACGGGAATTTCGGCAAGTTTTTCCTTCGGAACCGAAGTGAGCAGGGTGCGGTTCTGCGCGGCGTCGATCAGATGGTTGACCGAGTCGATCAGACTGGTCAGCAGCACCGCGGCGGGACCGAAAATCACCAGCAGGCCGATGATGGTGATGAGCAGCGCCGCCAGCCGACCGCGCCCGCCCAGCCGGTCCCGCAACCAGGTATAGGTGGGATAAAGCGCCACGGTCAGGATGATCGCCCAGACGACGACCAGGGCAAACGGGGCTACAAGCGAAAGCGACAGCCAGGCGAACAGGCCGACCACCCCGAGCCGGATTGCCACGTCGACGGCAATCTGGTCGGGGGTGCGGGGCAGATCGGGCGCGGCAGGGGAATCGGGGCTGGACAAGACAAATCTCCGGTGGGCGGGTGTCGATCCATCCTTGTTGCATAAACGGAAACCTGGGGCTACGCGGAGATGCGGTGCAGATATCCGGGGAACGGTGCATGTTGCGGTTTGTCTTCGTTTTTGTCGCGCTGACGGCGGTGGTGGCGCTTGTCAGTCGGCGGCCGGGGCCGCGGCGGGTGTTCTACGCGACCGCGGCGCTGATGGTGATATATACGGTGCTGAAGCTGACCGGCGTCGTCGATGCGTTGGCGCCGGCGCCGTCGGGGTGGAACTGAGGGAAAGCGGGGCGTGGGAGACGGGACAATGACGGTTTACCAGGGATCGTGCCACTGTGGCCGGGTGCGGTTTGAGATCGAGACGGAGATCGACCGGCTGACCCGGTGCGACTGTTCGCTCTGCCGCAAAAAGAATGCACTGATGACGGAGGTGCATGAGAGCGGCTTCAGGCTGCTGTCGGAACCCGCAGACGTGTCGGAATACCGCTGGAACACCGGTGTGGCGCGGCACTTTTTCTGTCCGGTGTGCGGGATCTATACATTTCACAAAAAACGGTCGAAGCCCGATCATTACGGGGTCAACGTGATGTGCCTTGACGGCTTCGATCCGTTTTCGGTTCCCGTGGATGCGGCGGTGGGGCGGCAAATGTCGGTCCGGAAGGATGGGGCCCGGCCGGAGTGGCCAGGCCCCCGCGACCGCGCGTGAACCGGCGGCGACGGTCATTTACCATTTTGCACAATTTACGTTCACTTTTGATGGATATTCGTGTGATCCTTGCACAGGGTTCCACTCCGGTTTCCGGATGAACCCGTTGCAACCCCGAGTGCCGGAAGTGTGTGAAATGAAAAGAACAACAGTAATTCTAGCTACTGCCGCCGCGATCGGGCTGCCGGGCGCGGCTTCTGCGACGGCGCTGAATGCGTGGGAACTGCTGAACCAGTTCAATGTGATAACGACAGGCGATCTCGACACCAACCAGGACATCGAGGGCCGGGCCTATGTGGGCGGCAATCTGTCCGGAGGGGCAAAACAGGTCAACAGCATGGGTACGGCCCCTGCTTCGCAGTTCGACCATCTGGTCGTGGTCGGGAATGTGACCGGCGGCAACCTCAACCTCAACAATGGCGGCAATGCGACCGTCGGCGGCGATGTCACCAACAGCGTCTTCGAACTGAACGGCGGCGGAACCCTCAGGGTCGGCGGGTCGCTGACGGCGGTGGCGAATCAGGGCACCAAGCTGACCGGCCAGGCCGTCGCCGATCCCAACTTCTCCGACCGCTTCCCGATGAACGTGGCCGGGGCTCTGGCATCGGGGTCGGCGTATTTTTCCGGTCTGGGCGGATCGGCGGCGACCGTTTCCGGCAACAAACTGATCTTCAACCAGGCTGCATCGGGTGGCGAGACCGTTTACAACATCGATTTCTCGGTGTTTTCCGGCATCGGTGAGATCGAGCTCGATCTGGCAGGCGCCGATTCGGTGGTCATCAACGTGACCGGCACCGGCGGCGTTCTGGATGACAACTTCCTTGGCGGGCCGTTTGCTGCAGCGTCCAAGGTGCTGTGGAACTTCTCCGAAGCGACGTCGCTCGAACTGCAGCGGCAGTTTTTCGGCTCGATCCTTGCGCCGCTTGCGAACGTGACCAACGCGACGCCGATCGAAGGATCGCTGGCGGCCGCTTCGGCGGTGCTGCGCGGGGAGATGCATCTTCAGCCCTATGACCCGCCGGCGCCGGCGCCGGTGCCTCTGCCGGCTGCGCTTCCAATGCTGCTGGGCGGGTTTGCCGCACTCGGGATGATCGGCCGCAGGCGCCGCACCCGGAGCTGAGGCAACCGATCCGGTTCCCGCAAATAGGGGCAACCGGCACCCTTCAGCAGGGGCCGCCACCTTGGGGAGGGGAGGCGGCCCCTTTTTGTGCGCGCAGGCGGCAATAAGTGGGGTATTATAATACCTTATTTTTAAGGGCCTGATTTTAAACGTATAAATAAGACATGTTGCAATTGACCTCTGCGGCAGAGTCGCTACAAGACAGGCTCGTTCGGAATCGGGCTGACGGGGTGATCCCGCAGGTTCGGCCCGGACCCGAGACAGCAGGACGTACCAGAGACATGAAAACCTTTTCGGCGAAACCGTCAGATATCGACAAGAAATGGGTCATCATCGATGCCGAGGGCATCGTGCTTGGCCGTCTTGCGACGCATGTGGCGATGCGCCTTCGTGGCAAGCACAAGGCGACCTTCACTCCGCACATGGATATGGGTGACAACGTCATCATCATCAATGCGGACAAAGTTCAGATGACCGGCAACAAGCGTGCCGACAAGAAATACTACTGGCACACCGGGCACCCGGGCGGCATCAAGCACCGCACCGCCGGCCAGATTCTCGAGGGCAAACATCCCGAGCGCGTTGTGCTCAAGGCCGTTGAGCGCATGCTGCCCGGCGGCCCGCTGAGCCGCAAGCAGATGTCAAACCTGCGCGTCTATGCAGGTGCCGAGCATCCGCATGAAGCCCAGTCCCCCGAGGTGATCGACATCGCCGCGATGAACCCCAAGAACACCCGGAGCGCATAAAAATGGCTGAACTTTCCTCGCTCTCTGAGCTTCAGGACGCCGTTGCAGATGCACCGGCCGCAAACACCGGTCCCACCTATGAGCGGGTCCGCGACGAACTCGGCCGCTCCTACGCGACCGGCAAGCGCAAGGACGCGGTCGCCCGCGTCTGGATCCGTCCCGGGTCCGGCAAAGTGACCGTCAACGGCAAACCGATGAACGAGTATTTTGCCCGAGGCGTGCTGCAGATGGTGATCGGCCAGGCGTTTTCGGTGGCGAATGTTTCCGGCCAGTTCGACGTGATGGCGACAGTCAAGGGCGGCGGTCTTTCCGGTCAGGCCGGTGCGGTCAAGCACGGCATCAGCAAGGCGCTGACGCTCTATGAACCGAGCCTGCGTCCGGCGCTGAAGGCGGCCGGGTTCCTGACCCGTGACAGCCGGGTGGTCGAGCGCAAGAAATACGGCAAGCGGAAGGCGCGCCGGAGCTTCCAGTTCTCCAAGCGCTGATTTTCGGGCCTTTTGCCCTGTTGCATGCGAAAGCGCGGCCCGTCGGAGCCGCGCTTTTTTTGCGTCTGATGCGCGGATCAGTTGGTCACGGCGGAGCGGTGCCCGACGATCACCTGCAGACGGTCGACAATCGAGGGCACGATCAGGCGGGCGCCCGCATTGCTCAGGTGGTCATCGTCGACATAGAAAACCTGGCCGTGGATCACGTTGACACAGCGGTCGGCAAGAAAGCTGTTGCAGAGAATGTCGGCCGGGCGGACCCGGTGGAGACCGGGCGCCTCCAGTGCATCAAGGGCGGAAATCACCGCAAGGTTGCGCGTCTGGTAGGCGGAAAACGCGGTGGAGATGCTGAGGTCGGAAATGCGGCGCACATGTGGCGCCAGCTTTACCGCCCGTTCGGGCACGTTCCAGCCCGCCTCCGGTGAGGGATAGACCAGCACGACGGGAATATCGCGGTCGAGCCAGCCGCGTACCCCGTCGGTAAACCTGGTCAGCAGCGCGTCGCGGTAGCCGGGAGAACCGGGATGGGCGCTGCCGATCTGAAACGGATGGATCACGCCGGTTTCCACGCCGCCTTCGCCGTTGTCGAAACGGGAAAACTCCGCATTTGAGGTCCAGCGGATCGACAGGACGATGGCATCGACCGCGGCGGAGTCGAGATATTCCGAAACGTCCCGATGGAACCGGCGACAGTCGTAGCTGGCGGTGACGAGGTCGGCGAAGGGCGGGCAGGAATTTACCGTGAACTGGGTGAAGCGGAAGCCATGGTTGTCGGCGGCTTCGCGCAGGGCCTGAGCCAGATGGTCGGCATGGCTGTCGCCAAGCAGAAGCACACGAAACCCCTCCCGGGGTCCGGCGCTGCACCGGTCGAGGGCCGTGGCCACGGAAAATCCGCTGGCATCCGGCAGACAGTCCCCGACCCGGTCATTGCGGTCTGCACCGGCAGCCGCGAGCGCCAGAATCGCCGGATCGAAACGGCCGGGCAGGCCGTTTCCGGCGAAGCCGGCCACGCCAAAGCCGATGAAGCAGGCGGCGGCGGTGCCGGAGGCAAGAAACACCTGGCGCTGCCGGCGCAGCAACGGCCGAGGGCCGGTGCGAAACGGACGTTCGATAAAGCGCCAGCTCACCCATGCGATGGCGAACGTGGCGATGGCGAGCGTCATCATCAGACCGGGGCCGGGTGAATCGAGACGGCCGACCCGGGCAAAGGCAAACAGTGGCTGGTGCCACAGATAGGCGCTGTAGCTGATCAGTCCGATCAGGACCATCGGCCGCCAGGACAGCAGCCGGGCGACCAGGGTGCCGCATTGGCCGTAGAGCAGAATCAGGGCGGTTCCAAGGACCGGCACCGTGGTCCAGAGCGAGGGCGTTGGGGTGTTTTCGCTGAACAGCAGCAGCCCGGCGAGGATCAGCACGAGGCCGATTGCCGACTGCAGGTTTCCGGCGCGTGGCGCGGAACGGTGATGGATCAGGGCGCAGATCGAGCCGGCGAGCAGTTCCCAGGCACGGCTCGGGGCGAGATAGAAGTTTGCGGTCGGGTCAGTACGCCAGCCGATTTCGGCGAGGGCGAGGCTGAGCGAGGCGAGCGCCACCAGGCTCCAGAAAACCGGGTTGCGTCCAAAGCGCCACAGGATCAGCAGCAGCAGCGGGAACAGGATGTAGTACTGTTCCTCGACCGCGAGGCTCCAGGTGTGCAGCAGGGGCTTTTGCTCGGCGGCGGTGGCGAAGTAGCCGCTTTCCCTCCAGAACAGGAAGTTCGACGCGAAGAGACTGACGGCGACGAGGCTTTGGGCGAAGTCGCGAAACTGGCCGGGCAGCATCCACGCCCAGGCGAAGGGGATGCAGGCCAGCATCACCGCGAACAGCGCCGGCAGGATGCGGCGGGCCCGGCGCTCGTAGAATTTGACAACGGAAAAGCTGCCACTTTCGAGATCATCCAGAATGATTCGGGTGATCAGGTAGCCGGAAATGACAAAGAAGATGTCGACGCCGACAAAGCCGCCGCGAAACATTTCGAAGCCGGCGTGAAACAGGATGACGGGCACCACCGCGATTGTACGCAGACCGTCGATTTCGCTTCGATAGTTTATGCGTCCCTCCGCGAAAACGCTGACCCGGAGGGCCGGAGCGTGTGATTGGAAGGGCAAGATTTTAACATCCCCCAAACGGGCAGACGGAATTCAGGCGGATGATGCAGGGATGCCCTGCCGGCGGCGCCGCCGGTGAGCTGTGTGAAATCGAAGATCGCCGTGACGGGCGAGGCGGAACCGGCTGTCGCAGGCGAAGGGTGCCGCCGCTACCGGTCGAGGCAGAAGGGCAATTTTGGTCAGGGCAGGAAAATCTTGCCGGGGTTCATGATGCCTTTGGGGTCAAGGGCGTTCTTGATGATAATCATGAAGTCGACGCTGTCGCCGAGTTCGCCGCGCAGGTAGGGGATTTTTCCCTGGCCGATGCCGTGTTCGCCGGTGCAGGTGCCGCCCATGGCGATCGCGCGTTCATTGAGCCGGCCGATGAAGGCTTCGGTGCGGCGGATCTCGTCGGCGTTTGACATGTCGACCATCGGGCTGACGTGGAAATTGCCGTCGCCGACGTGTCCGACGATGGTGGTGGGCAGGTCGAGGGTTTCGATCTCCCGTTGCGTTTCGGTGACGCAGTCGGCGAGGCGGGAGATCGGCACGCAGACATCGGTGACATAGGGGCGGGCGCCGGGGCGGATGGTCAGCGAGGCGAAATAGGCGTCGTGCCGGGCTTTCCACAGCCGGTTGCGTTCCTCGGTGTTGGCGGTCCAGTGAAAGCCGGTGCCGTTGTGATCGGCGGCGATCTCACCGAAGGCCTCCGCCTGTTCGGCGACGGAGGCTTCGGTGCCATGGAATTCGAGCAGCAGCAGCGGTGTTACCGGCAGGGAAAGTTTGGAGTAGCTGTTGACCGCGCGGATCATGGTTTCGTCGAGAAACTCGATGCGGGCGACGGGGATGCCCATCTGGATCGTGGTGATCACTGCTTCGCAGGCGGAGCGGATGTCGCTGAAGCTGCAGGTGGCGGCGGAGATGGCTTCGGGAATGCCGTGCAGTTTCAGGGTCAGGCCGGTGATGACGCCGAGCGTGCCTTCGGCACCGACCAGCAGGCGGGTGAGGTCGTATCCGGCCGAGGTCTTTTTCGCGCGGGAGGCTGTGGTGATGATGCGGCCGTCGGGCATGACGGCCTCGAGTGACAGGACATTGTCCTTCATCGTGCCGTAGCGCACGGCGTTGGTGCCGGAGGCGCGGGTGGCGGCCATGCCGCCGAGGCTGGCATTGGCGCCAGGGTCGATCGGAAAGAACAGGCCCTGGTCGCGCAGGTGGGAGTTCAGCGCCTCGCGGGTCACACCGGGTTCGATGACGCAGTCGAGATCCGCGGCATGGACGGCGAGAATCCGGTCCATCCGGCTGAGGTCGATGCTGATGCCGCCGGACGGGGCGTTGAGTTGGCCTTCGAGCGAGGTGCCGGTTCCGTACGGAATGACCGGGACGCCCTGATCGGCGCAGACGCGGACCACAGTGGCGACGTCCTCGGTTGAGCTGGCGAAAACCACCGCATCGGGTGGCTGGTTGGGAATGTGGGTCGTGGTGTGGCCGTGCTGTTCACGGATGGCGGTGCCGGTCTGGAAGCGGTCGCCGAACCGCTGTTTCAGGATCCCGGCGGCAACGGCGAGGCCGGTCTCATTTCGGGCGGGCGTACTGGGGTCGGACATCTGGAATTGCCTTGTGCTGTCGGGCGGTCAGTTGGGCACGGCTGCGGCCGGAATGCAATGCGGGCACCCGTTTCCGGGTGCCCGTCCGTTTTTCCGGTCCGATCCGTCGGCGGAGGTCAGGCGCGCGCCTGCTCCTGTCCGGTGGACCCGTTCCCAGCGGTTGCGTCGATCGTCACTGAGGCATCTTCCGCCATTTCCGCCTGGGCTGCATCGTCGCGTCCGACAAGCAGTGGCAGCATCGCCGACTGATCGTAGCCGGCATCCGCAGCATAGGGCGCGGTCTTCCAGGCGAGGGTATCGAAAGCGCCGCAGTTTTCGCAGACCGGTGCCCAGGCCGAATGCACGTCATTGCACTTTTCACAGATCCACTGTGGCCCGCGGGGAGCGGACAGCGCCCGGGTGAGCCAGCCACGCACGACGGTGTCGGGAGCGCCCTGGCCACGTTCGATTGCGGCCATGACGGCGAGGCTTCGGGTGGTCGGGGATTTTTCCGCGAGATCGCCGAGGGCCTTGCGGGCACCGGGGAAATCCTCGGCGGCAAGCGCCAGTTCCGCGTTCAGCAGCCGGCTTTCGGGATGGTCCGGCGCACTGGCCGTCAGGGCGGCGAAACGTTTGCGCCGGTCCGCCGGAGATTCGCTCGGTTCGATCGCGGCGAAGGCTGCGGCAAGATCCGGGTGCGGCGTTGTCGACCACGCCCGGGTCAGCACGGATTTGGCCTTGCGTTTGGCACCGTTTTCGATGTGAACCTCGGCGGCGAGGGTGGCAGCGGGCACGAGTTCCGGCGCCAGCCTGTTGGCCTGGAGCGCCGCGTCATTGCGGCGCGCGGTGTTGCCGGAGGCGGCTGCGGCGCGTGCATCGGCCAGCGAGAGCACCGCGTCGCGGCGCTTGCCGACGTCCCGGGGCAGCAGCCGCGTCTGGACGGAGGCGTTGAGCGTGTCACGGGCACCGGACCAGTCCGCCTGTTGCGACTGCATGTCGAACAGCGAGGTGAGAAGGTCGGGATTGTTCGGCTGGATGGCGAACCCCTTTTTTGCCAGGGCGAGGGCCTTTTCGGTGTTTCCCTCCTCCAGCTGCTGTTTCATCAGTCCCTTGATGCCGGCGAACCGGGTGCGGTCGTCTTCCAGCATGCGCTTGTAATGCGTTAGGGCACGGGCGCGGTCGCCGTTCATTTCCGCGGCCTGGGCACTGACGACCGCGGTGACGTCGGGCCGGTTCAGCAGCTTGTCGGCTTTCGCCGCCTTTTTTGCCGCCAGTTTCGAATCGCCGGAGGCGATGGCGATCAGCCCGTCCGACAGGGCGTTGAAGCCGCGGCGCTCGCGCGAACGGTCGAAATAGCGGGTGACGGCCGTTTCATCCCCGAGAAGGAAGCGGATCACCGCAACAACGAACCCAAGGATTTTCAGCACCACCCAGGCAGCGATCAGGATTACGACGATGGCGATCAGGAAGCCCATGGGCGAGAGAAACCATTCCCGGCCGGCAAAGGCGACGGTGATCTCTCCGGGGGTGTTGAGGATCCACGCCACGCCGAAGGCTGCTGCCACCGCGAGGCCGAGAAAAACAAATATCTTGATCAGAGACCAGATCATTTCGCGTGCCTTTCGTTCAGTTGGTGGCCGGGTGGCCTGCTTTGAGCTCAACGAGGCCGGCATCCGCTTCGGCGCGTGCACGTGCGCGCGTCAGCCAGGACTGCATGGCGGCGGCAGCCTCGGACGGCAGGTGACCGGCTTCCGCAAGCGCGCCGGCGAGGTCCTCCCTGCGAAGGGCCTCTTCCATGCGCGAAAGTACCGCGTCGGTATCCAGGCCCTCTTTCGGGGCGAGGGAACGGTTGGAGACCTGGGCCTCCAAATAGGCCTGCGCGCGGGAGAACAGTCCCTGCCCGGCGCCGGAAACGATCCCGGCGCGGATGGCTTCATGTGCGGAAGGAGAAAAGGATTCCCGCAGCATCAGCAGGGTTGGCACGCCGTCAGCGGAGTTCTCTGCGAGGCCTGCGGGCACTGCAACGCCCCCGGCCTCCAGCCGTGCGACCGGTTCACTGTAAGGCTGGGCATTGCCAAGGGCGGCGGCGATCTGGGCGATGTCAGCCTCGATTGCCGCTTCGGTCATGGCGGTTTCGGCGCTTTCCCGCGTTTCCTCGACTACGTCCTGTGCCTCACTCAGGGCGGCGTCGAATTCGGTTTTCGACGCCGCGAGCGCGTCGGTGAACGCGGCCTTGGCGGCATCGAGGTCCGCCTGGGCCGAAGCAATCGAGCGGTCGGCGGTCGCCGCGACCGTGTCGATCCTTTCCCGAAGGCCGGCGACGCTGTCGGTCAGGTCTCCGACCTCGGCCCGCAGGCCTTCGAGTTCCGAGCGGTAGATGTCGATGTTGGCGGCGGTTGCCTCGGTGCTCTGTGCGGTGGCGGCAATACCTCCCTGAAGCTGGGTCTTCAGGTCGTCGAGCTGTGCGATCTGGCCTTCGAGGCTGTTTTGCAGTCGGGCGAGCTGCTGCCGGGTTTCAGGCGCGGCGATATCGTCGACCGCAGCCTTCACCGCGCCGGCGATCCTGGTGTCGGTTTCGGCAACGGCGGCGCTCAGGGCATCGGAAGCGCGGGCTTCGGATTCGAGCACCGCGGCGCCGACGTGGTCGGCGATCCGGGCGTCGAGCGCTTCCTGGCCTGGAACCGCGGCGAGTTCGCCGCGCAGGGTGCGGACTTCCTCTTCAAGGGTGGCGACCTGGGCGGTAACGTCGGCTTCCAGCCGGTCGAGGCTGTCCTGGGACAGGGTTGCGCCCGGCATCATCCAAGCAGCGACCGGTGCCATGCCCGCAGGCAGGCTGGAGGCGATTTTCGGTGCAGCCCAGATCCCGGCGACGGCGCCGGCGAGCAGCAGCACCAGCACGAGCAGCGCGCGGGAGGCGAACGAGGGCCCGGCTTCTTCTTCGTAGCCATACTGGTCATGACCCGCTTCCGGCGCTTCGGCGGCCGTGGGCCGTTCGGGTTCGGGAGAGGTCGCCGGATCGGCTGGCACGACATGCGGCGGCGTCGCGGAAATGGTGGCTGCTTCGCTCTCCGTGGGGGCATTCGGGTCGGACTTGAGTTCAATGGGATCGTCGGGGCTGTTCCATTCGTCCGGGGATCCGGATGCGCCTGGGTCCGAATCGGCCGCCGGTTCGGCGGGAGTTTCTTCGGGTTCTTTCGCATCTGCGAAACCGGTCGATTCGGCAGCAGCCCCCGTGTCCGCCGCGTCGGATGCCACCGGTTCGGCGGTCATGTCGTCCGGATTTACCTGCTCCGGTGGGGTCGATCCGGTTTCCGATGCGTCATCACCCGTCGTCCCGTTCTTCTTTTCTGCCATAGATTCTTTCCCCGCACCTGCACTGCCGCATGGGATACTAGGCCAAGCATCATGGTGGGACAAGGAAAAGCCCAGACGCCTTTGGTGCCAACGGTTAAAGGGACGCCAAAGCTTCCAGCATCCCGGCGCGGTTCGGTGACGGTGCGATCAGCCGACCGGCGAACGGAAGAGTGCCGAGAGAGGCACAGACGGCCGCGCTCAGGGCGACGCTGCGGGTGCGGGTCAGGTTCCAGTTCCGCGACCGCGCCGCATCGGCGAACGTCGCGGCGGTGCGGGGTGAAAACAGCGTGACGATTTCGATGTCACCGGCAGTGAGCATGATGTCGGGTTCCTGTCCGGGCGGGCAGGGGCGCTGAAGATAGATTTCCGCGGCACGCGCGGGAATGCCCGCGGCGCGCAAAAGGCCGGTGAGGTCGCCGGCGGCATGGCGTCCGCGAATGTGCAGCATCGCCCCCTGACCAGGCCTGTAGGCGCTGCGGGCGAGGGCGGCGAGGGAGGCCACGTCACCATCGGCGGATCGGGCGGCAAATCCGGCACTGCGCGCGGCTGCCGCGGTCATTTCCCCGACGCAGAGCGCCGGAAGGCTCCGGTCGGTGGTGCGGGCTGCGATCTGCTCGACGCCGTTGGCCGAGGTCAGCAGCAAGGCCTGGGTGTCGGAAAGGTCAATCGAGCCTTCCAGCGGCACGATTTCGATCAGGGGCGCGAAGATCGGCGTGAAGCGGCCGGGCAGTGCCGCCTCGAGCGCCGCCGCGAAGGATCGGGATTGACTGGCGGGCCGGGTCAGCAGCAGGTTCGGGGCAGTGCTCATGTCCTGGTCCTTTGCGTTGCGCGGGCCGGATCACGGTGTTACCTCCGCACGGGCGTTTAGGCAATCGGCAGACAGGATTTCAGGCGTGCGGGACCGCATCATACTTGGGCTGGAAAGCAGCTGCGATGACACCGCAGCCGCCGTTGTCCGTGCCACGCCCGGGAATCCGTGCGGCGAGATTCTGTCGTCTGTGGTGTTTGGTCAGGACGGTCTGCACGCGGAATTCGGCGGCGTTGTGCCGGAAATTGCCGCGCGTGCCCATGCGGAGCGGCTCGATCTGGTGACACGGGCGGCGCTGGTGGAGGCGGATCTTGCGCTCGGCGATATCGAGGCGGTTGGCGTGACGGCGGGACCAGGGCTGATCGGCGGTGTGCTGGCGGGCGTGATGTTCGCAAAGGGGGTGGCGGCCGGGGCGGGGCTTCCGCTTTATGGCGTCAACCATCTGGCGGGACACGCGCTGACGCCGCGTCTGATCGGCGACGTGGCATTTCCGTATCTGATGCTGTTGGTTTCGGGCGGGCATTGTCAGTTTCTGGCGGTTGAGGGACCGGAGGAGTTCCGGCGGATGGGCGGCACGATTGACGATGCGCCCGGCGAAGCCTTCGACAAGATCGCCAAGCTGCTGGGACTGGCGCAGCCGGGGGGACCGGCGGTCGAAGCGGAAGCCCGCAAAGGTGATCCAGTGCGGTTTGACCTGCCGCGGCCGCTGATGGACCGTCCCGGCTGTGATCTGTCGTTTTCCGGGCTGAAAACTGCGCTTCGGCGGGTGCGTGACCTGATCGTGGCAGAGAGGGGTGGCCTGACGCGGCAGGATCGGGCGGACCTCTGTGCCGGGTTTCAGGCCGCGGTGGTGGAGGTGCTGGCGATAAAGACACACCGGGCACTGGAGGCATTCGCCGGGTTGCACGGTCGTTCCGTTCTGGCAGTTGCCGGCGGCGTGGCGGCGAACGGGCCGATCCGCGGCGCCCTGCAGACCGTGGCAGCGGATGCAGGGTTCGCATGGTCGGCGCCGCCGCTGGCGCTCTGTACCGACAATGGCGCCATGATTGCCTGGGCGGCGGCGGAGCGGATGGCGGTTCGGGCGCCCGACGGAATGGACCTTGGCGCGCGTCCGAGATGGCCGCTGGATACGGACGCAACACCGATGCTCGGGTCGGGCAGGAAAGGCGCGAAAGCATGATCGGCGTGATCGGAGCGGGGGCGTTCGGGACGGCCCTCGCCGTTGTTGAGGCGCAGGCTGGACGGGATGTAGTTCTGTGGGGGCGCAACGGCGAAGAAATGGCGGAGGCGGAGGCAGCGCGCACCGTTGCACGTCTGCCTGGTGTGAAATTGCCGGCCAAACTGAGATGTACCGGAAGACTGACGGATCTGGCTGGTGTCGCGGCGGTGCTGCTGGCGGTCCCGTCGCAGCAGACGGGGGCGTTTCTGCGCGCACATGCGATGGATCTGCCGCATGTGCCGCTGGTCCTGTGCGCCAAGGGGATCGATGCTGAGGGACTGCGGCTGCAGACGGAAATTTCCGGGGAGCTTGCGCAGGGCCGGGTGCTTGCGGCGCTGACCGGACCTGGATTTGCCGGAGAAATCGCGCGGGGGCTGCCGACGGCGCTGACGCTGGCCTGTACCGATGAGGTGGAGGGGCGGGCGTTGCAGGAGATGCTGTCAACGCCGCGGCTGCGGCTCTATCTCTCCCGGGACGCGGTCGGAGCGCAGATCGGCGGGGCGCTGAAGAACGTGGTGGCGATTGCCTGTGGCCTGGTTTCGGGCGCGAAGCTCGGGGCGTCGGCGCAGGCGGCGCTGATGACACGCGGCTTTGCCGAGATGACCCGGCTGGCGGTGGCGATGGGGGCGGAGGCGGCGACGCTTGCCGGCCTCTCGGGGCTGGGTGATCTGTCACTGACCTGCAATTCGGCGCAGTCGCGAAATTTCAGCGCCGGATTTGCGCTTGGTGCCGGCTCGGTTTTGCCGGGCGGCACGGTCGAGGGCGTGGCGACGGCACGGGCGGCCTGCAGGCTCGCTGCACGGCTCGGAATTGAAATGCCGATTGCGGCGGCGGTGGCAGATGTGCTCGATGGCACGCGTTCCCTGGCGGAGGCGACGGAAGATCTGCTGGCTCGGCCCCTTAAAAGCGAATGAAACGGGAGATGACGGATGCTTTTTGCAGTGATGTGTGACGACAAGCCAGGCGCGATCGAGGTCCGGAAGGCCAATCGGCCGGCACATGTGGAGTACCTGAAGACCTCAGGTCCGGTTCGCCAGGCGGGGCCGTTCCTCGATGCGGAAGGTCAGATGGTCGGGTCGCTGGTGATTATTGACGTGCCGGATCAGGCGGCCGCGGATGCCTGGGCGGCAAACGATCCCTATGCCCTGGCAGGTCTGTTTGCATCGGTGAGCATCCGGCCCTGGAACCGGGTAATTCAGTTGCCGAAGCCGTCCTGAAAAGGTCGACGGGCGGAAATGTTGAGATGCGCACAGGAGGCAGGGCATGAATTACTGGCTTTTCAAATCCGAAGCGTCGACCTGGAGCTGGGAGCAGCAGGTCGCGAAGGGTGACGCGGGAGAGGAATGGAATGGGGTGCGCAACTATCAGGCGCGCAACAACATGCGGCTGATGCAGTTGGGTGACCTCGGGTTTTTCTACCTGTCGCAGAAGGAAAAGTCGGTGGTCGGCGTGGTGGAGGTCTGTGCGCTGGCGCATCCGGACAGTACCACCGATGATGTACGGTGGGAATGTGTGGACATCAGGGCGGTGGGTGCTTTCCCCCGTCCGGTCACGCTGGATGACTGCAAGGCGGATCCGAGGCTTGCCGACATGGTTCTGGTCAACAACACCCGGCTGTCCGTGCAGCCGGTGACAGCGGACGAATGGCGGGTGGTCTGCAGTCTGGGAGGCTATGCGGCCTGACGGGCGCTACCGGCGCAGCCGTCCGATGGCTTCGGTGACGGGGGCGATCACCCAGGAGACTACCGGGATCAGGACAAAGCCGATGGCCAGTCCGGCGATCCCGGCACCGAGCGCGCCGACGGACCATTCGACCGCGCCTTGCAGAAAGTCCGGCGCCGCGGCGGCGGCGGCAACTGCGGCGTCATGGATCAGATGCGCCGGTGCAGTCACGCCGAATTCCTCCAGCCCGTGCAGGATGATGCCGCCCCCGACCCAGGTCATCGCAGCGGTTCCCACAATCGCCAGCACACTGAGAAAATGCGGCATGCCGCGGACCAAACCGACACCGAACGCGCGGGACAGGCGGCCGGACAGTGTCTGGCTGTCGTTCCGGGCGAGTGCGAGGCCGAGATCGTCCGCCTTTACGATGATGGCGACGGCGCCATAGACGGCAAAGGTTACGCATATGCCCACCAGGGCCAGAGCGAACGCCCGGACGGCAAAGCCGCCTGGCGGAATCGCGGCCAGGGTGATCGCCATGATTTCGGCAGAGAGGATGAAGTCGGTTTTGATTGCGCTGGAGACCTTTTCGGCTTCCAGTGCTTCGGGTGAAGCGGTTGGAGCGACCGGATCGTTTTTCACGGGATGCGGGGCATGGTGAAAAAGCGCTTCATACACTTTCTCGGCCCCTTCGTAGGACAGGTAGGCCCCGCCCAGCATCAGAATCGGCGTGATCATCCAGGGGGCAAACATGGCGAGGATGAGGGCGGCCGGCAGCAGGAACAGCAACTTGTTGCGCAGCGAACCCTTGGTGATCTTGGCAATGATCGGCAGTTCGCGTTCGGCGGCAAACCCTACCAGATAGCGCGGCGTAACGGCGGCATCATCGATCAGCACCCCGGCGGATTTGGCACCCGCCTTGGCGGCGTGACCGATGACGTCATCGACGGAGGCGGCGGCCACCTTGGCCAGTCCGGCGACATCATCCAGCAGTGCAAGCAGTCCGACGCTCATCGTTTTCTCCCGCCCGGGACGACACGTTGCCGTCAGGTTCCCATGCCGGAGACTAACCGAAGGTTCAGAGCTTTGACCAGATTGAGTTGGTGGAAGGGACTGCGCGCCTGAGGGATCCGGAGGCAGGTGCTCGGCACGGAAAACGTGTCGGGAGAACCCTCCCCTCAAAGGGTTCTCCCGACCGGTGTGTGCGGCCCTGACCCCAGTCGGGGAACCTCTGCGCGCGGCGCGGACCCGTCACCAGACCCCACAATGATGAGGTTCCGCAATAGCCGCTGCTGCTGAGATTCCGGAGGCACGCACGACCTCGGACCCGTTGGTCCTTGGTGCAACGCCAGAATGCGTGGTGCTTTTACGGAGAGCGATGATTAGAGTTGGGATGCTTCTATCCCGGTCATCGATTGAGCCAATATGACCAAACGAGCGGGGAAGTCAATCGCGACGTCCTGAAAATTATTTTCAAATTCAATTGCTTAACAAAGAGTTTCCATTCGTGGCCTCACTTGTGCCGCTGGATTTCCCGAGAATTTCCAGGTCGTTCAGTCTTTTGGGCGGTCCCGCGCCTGCGTCGTCCGGGAGGGCATCGGCGTTTCTTCAGTTGAGGTTTGGCAGGGGGATTTCCGCTCAGGTGGCCCCGCAGGTCCGAATCGGCGTCTCAGGCGGGCAGGGCGCCGCATCACGTTGCCGCCTGCGGACCTGGTGGAAGTTCCTCCATCGGTTGTTAACCATGGCGCATCGCCGAACGGTCATTTCGGGACGCCCGAACAAATCGGATACAGATTGTTAAACCAGATGACCTACCCAACCATCATGACCAGATATTTGCCAAAATTGGATCGCAGGGCCCCCAATTTCGGGAAGCCGCTGCAACATTTCACCGAAAGGGTTGAATTCCGGATGGAATTCGCAGGTTCGCTGCGTGCCCGACCGTCGGTTGAAGAAATGGCGACGGTGGTGAGCAAGTCGAGGGCGGGCGCGGCGGTGAGCGCGATCAACGCGGCAATATTCACCCTCGCCACCTGGTCGAGTCTCGGAGGTGCGTTTCAGTTCTGGTGGTGCTGCGTCGTTGTTCTGTTGAGCAGCCATGTGGCGCTTCGGTCCCGACGGGCGGAAAGCCATGTGGTGGGCAAAGTATCGGCGAGGGCAGCGCGCCGGCTCGTCGGTTTCTCGATTCTCATGGCGGCGCCGTGGGGTCTGCTGTCGATGGTTTCGTTTGGGGTCGGGACTTCGTTCGACCGCCTCATGATACTGTGTGTCTGTACCGGGATGACGGCAGGCGCGACTTTCATTCTTTACCGGACGCTTGCCGCCTGTCTCGCTTATTATGCCACGGTGCTGGTGCCACTGTGCGCGGCCTGTCTGCTGGCTGATCCGGCGGGACTCTGGCCGGTTGCGCTCTACTCACTGGTTTTTGGCGGTTACCTCGCGTGCTTTGCAGCGAACATCGGCCTTGCGGGGCGGGAGCGGGATGCCTCCGTTGCGGCTCTGTCGTCGACGGTGGCGGAACTGGAAAAGGCGCACCAGCGCATTTCCCACCTCGCCTTTTTCGATACCGTTACCGGACTGCCGAACAGGAGCGCCTATACCGAGCGTCTTGCCCGGGAAGTTGAGACGGCCGCGGCCGGCGGCAAGGGCTTCGCGGTGCTGATGCTCGACCTGGACCGGTTCAAGACCGTGAACGACACGCTGGGCCATGATTTTGGCGACAGGCTGTTGGGACTCGTCGGCCGACGGCTGTCGGACCGGTTGCGGCCCGAAGACATGCTGGCACGGCTTGGCGGCGACGAATTTGCGATCATTGTGCCAGGCGTGGACCGCAGATCGTTCCTGCACGACCTGGCCGCCCGGTTGATTGACGCACTTTCGGAACCGGCCTGGCTCGACGGGCGTCAGGTTTTTCCGGGCACGTCCGTCGGCATGGCCTGCTATCCGGAAAACGGCACGACGGCCGAAGACATTCTGCTCAAGGCCGACATTGCGCTGAACCGCGCCAAGGAGTTGGGCCGGGGACAGTTCGTGGTGTTTGACAATTCCCTGCGGGCGAGACTGACCGCCGAGGACTGGCTCGCCGGTGAACTCCGCCAGGCGCTGTGCCGTCAGGAAATCCGGATGCAGTATCAGCCGAAGATCGACATTTCGACCGGCCGGATGTTCGGTGCGGAGGCCCTCGTACGCTGGACACATGCGGAAGAAGGGCCGATCGCGCCGGACCGGTTTCTGCCGGTTGCCGCCGAACGGGGGCTGTTGCCGCAACTGACGCGCGTTGTGATCGATCAGGTCTGCCGGGACATGCTTCAGTGGCGGCGCGACGGTGTCGAGGTCGGAAAGATCGCCATCAACATTCATCCCTCCGATCTGATGGCCCCGGTCGAACTGCTGGCGAACCTCAAGAGCATCGTCAGTCGTGGCATCTGCCCGAAGGATGTGGTTCTGGAAGTGACGGAAGGGTGTTTCGTCGGCGGCGGATCCGATACGGCGCCGATCATTCTCGACGCGATCAACGACCTCGGTTTCGACATATCGCTCGACGATTTCGGTATGGGATATGCGTCGCTTTCGCATCTGCGCAAGCTGCCGGTCTCGGAAATCAAGATTGACCGCAGTTTTGTCACCGGTCTGTGCGAAAACCGCCATGACCGGGCGATTGTCGCGGCGACGATCGAGATTGCACGGGGCATGGGACTTCGGCTTGTTGCCGAGGGGGTTGAAACCGCCGCGCAGCGGGACCTGCTGCTGGAGCTGGGCGCCGGCTTTGGTCAGGGGTATCTCTGGTCGAAATCCGTGCCGCCGGAGGAACTCGCGGTGTTTGCCGCCACCTCCGGGCAGCAACGCGGAATCTGCGGCTGCTGACAGGGCGGCCTTTCTGGAGGATCCGAAAGGTCGCCCCGTTCCCGCCTAGTAGCGGTAGTGCTCCGGCTTGAACGGGCCTTCCGTGGTGACGCCGATGTAGGCGGCCTGTTCGCTGGTCAGTTCGGTCAGCTTTACACCGATTTTCGCAAGGTGCAGACGGGCAACCTTTTCGTCGAGGTGCTTGGGCAGAACGTAGACCTGGTTGGAATACTGATCGCCTTTGCTCCACAGTTCGATTTGGGCCAGGACCTGGTTTGTAAACGAGGCCGACATCACGAAGGAGGGATGCCCGGTGGCGTTACCGAGGTTCAGCAGACGGCCTTCGGACAGCAGGATGATCCGGTTGCCGCCTGGCATCTCGATCATGTCCACCTGGTCCTTGATGTTGGTCCATTTGTGGTTTTTCAGCGCCGCGACCTGAATTTCATTGTCGAAATGGCCAATGTTGCCGACGATCGCCATGTCCTTCATCTGGCGCATGTGATCGATGGTGATGACATCCTTGTTGCCGGTGGTGGTGATGAAGATGTCTGCTTTCGAGCAGACGTCGTTCATGTCCACGACCTCGAAGCCGTCCATCGCCGCCTGAAGGGCGCAGATCGGGTCGACTTCGGTCACCTGGACGCGGGCGCCGGCGCCGCGCAGCGAGGCCGACGAGCCCTTGCCGACATCGCCGTAGCCGAGCACGACGGCGGTCTTGCCGGCCATCATCGTGTCGGTGGCGCGGCGGATGCCATCGACGAGCGATTCACGGCAGCCGTATTTGTTGTCAAATTTCGACTTGGTCACGCTGTCGTTGACGTTGATGGCCGGGAACGGCAGCAGGCCCTTTTCCATCAGGTGGTAGAGGCGGTGAACACCGGTGGTGGTTTCCTCGGAGACGCCCCTGATTGCGGCGCGCTGTTTTGCGAACCAGCCTGGTGACTGGGCGAGGCGTTTCTTTATCTGGGCAAAGAAGTAGATTTCCTCCTCGGAGCCAGGGTTCTCGATCAGGTCCGTCTCGCCTTCTTCGACCCGCGCGCCGGTGAGGATGTACATGGTTGCATCCCCGCCGTCGTCGAGGATCATGTTCACCCCTTCTTCAAACTGGAAGATCCGGTCGGTATAGGCCCAGTATTCTTCCAGGGTTTCGCCCTTGACGGCGAATACGGGAACGCCTGTGGCGGCGATTGCCGCAGCGGCGTGGTCCTGGGTCGAGAAGATGTTGCAGGAGGCCCAACGGACCTGCGCACCAAGGGCTGTCAGGGTTTCGATCAGCACGGCGGTCTGGATCGTCATGTGCAGTGAACCGGCGATGCGCGCGCCTTTGAGCGGTTTGCTGGCGCCGAATTCTTCGCGCAGTGCCATCAGGCCGGGCATCTCCGTCTCGGCAATATCAAGCTCCTTGCGCCCGTATTCGGCAAGTGCGATGTCCTTGACGTGATAGTCGTTACTCATACTCTGGTCTCCTGCCGTTACTAAAAGGACGGAATTGCCGCGCACATACCAGTCAGGTGACTGTGTCACAACCGGCATAATTGAACAGTGGATAACGAAGCAATCGGACCGGGATCAGTGCGGGAGGCGGAATGGGGATCGAACTGAGGTCAGATACCCGGGCCCGCTTTGACCGGACGGTGATGTTTGCCTGTGATGCAAACTACGCCAGGTACGCCCTGTTCGCGGCGGCCCAGATTGCCCGGCTGACACCGGGGCGGGATTTTGACATTTGTCTGTGTTGCAGCGATGCGCTGCTCGAGGTGCCGTCGGGGCTGGGCGATCTCGGCATCAGGTCATGCCAGGTGACCACCGACGGGGTGTTTTCCGGTCTGAGGCTGGATTCGCGCCGGTCTGAGGCGGTTTACCTGCGGCTGGCGCTGCCGGAGGCGCTGGGCGGAGACTACCGGCGGATGCTCTACATGGATTCCGATGTTTACGTTCAGGGAGGAGATTTCTCCCGGCTGATGGATCTGGACATCGGCGGGCATTGCCTCGCCGCCGTGCGGGACAACCGGCAATGGCGTTCCCCTGGTCGAAGAATGACCGTGTTTGAGAAGATGGGCGTGCCGGCCGCCCGGTATTTCAACAGCGGAGTCGTTATGTTCGATGCGGTGCAGTTCAGAAAGGCCGGGATTCTGGAGCGGTGTGTGGATCTGGGCCGGCGTCAGGGTCACGCGTTTCCCGGCCACGATCAGGAACTGCTGAACGGCACGCTGCAGGGTGAGTGGGCGGAACTCAACCCGACCTGGAACTGGCAGTATACTTGGGCCTCAATGCTGTTTGAAGCGATGGAGGGGGCAAACGTGGTGCATTTCATCGGCGCAAAGAAGCCCTGGAAACACACTGGGGGCGCTTTGCCGCGCAGGTTTCGCAGGGATTACATGGCATTTCTCGGAGCGCATTTCGATCAGCAGATGCTGGAGTCCGCGGAAGGTGTGCCGCCGCATCACAACCGGCGGTATATGCGGCGGACCCTTGTCAAACATCTCTTCTCAATGGGTCGGTTCTACGACTATCTGGACCGGTTTGAGCATGATTTCACCGTTTTTCCCTGACGCGAAAGATGGCTGCGCGGGTTTCCCGACGCGCGATCTCGACAATTGCCGCCGCTTCGACCTAAGTTGTCCACCGACCCTGAACTGATGGAAATGACGGAGAAAAGTATTGGCGGCCAGAGCATGGCAAAGGATGTTGTCTGGGCGGCGGCTCGACCTGCTGGACCCGTCGCCGCTCGATGTCGAAATCGAGGACATCGCTCATGGTCTGGCATTTCTGGCGCGGTGGAACGGTCAGACCGAAGGCGAGTTTCCCTACTCGGTTGCCGAACATTCCCTGCTGGTCGAACAGATTTTCAGCATGATCAGTCCGCAGGCTCCGGCGCGATGGCGGCTCGCCGCGCTGCTGCATGATGCGCCGGAGTACGTTATTGGGGACATGATCTCGCCGGTGAAGGCGGCGGTGGGCGTCGAATATGGCAACCTCGACTCGAGGCTGACCCAGGCAGTTCATATCCGCTTCGGTTTGCCGCCGGTTCTGCCGCGCAGTGTCAAGTCACAGATCAAGCGGGCAGACCGGATCTCCGCATGGGCCGAAGCCACGCGCATCGCCGGGTTTTCGGTAGAGGAGGCAAACCGGTATTTCGGCACGCCACGTCTCGACTACCTCTCGGGCGTGGAAGTGAGGCTGCGCGAACCGGGAGAGGCGAAGCGGGAGTTTCTCAATCGGCATGCGCAGCTGCTGGAGCTGCCGGGCAGCGTTGCCAACGCAGGCGCGGCGGGGTGACAGAGGGGTGCAATGTGATTGCGCTTGACGTAAGCGGGCGCCTGCACCACCTAACCTGACTGAAACGCCAGTGGCGCCGGATGCGCCGGGCAGAAACTATGGAAGGGCAGTCATGGAACTGAATCTCGCATCTGCCGGCACTGCGGACGTCATCAAGGATTCGTCCGACGCCACATTCATGGCCGACGTGGTCGAGGCGTCCCGGGAGGTTCCGGTTATCGTCGATTTCTGGGCTCCATGGTGCGGGCCCTGCAAGACCCTCGGTCCGGCACTGGAGCAGGCGGTAAAGGCGGCCAAGGGCAAGGTCCGGCTGGTCAAGGTCGATATCGACCAGAACCAGAGGATCGCCGCGCAATTGCAGGTGCAGTCGATTCCCGCCGTTTTCGGTTTCGTGAACGGCCAACCGGTTGACGGGTTCATGGGCGCGCAGCCAGGCTCGAAACTCAAGGAATTCATTGACCGGCTGATCGCCGCCGGAGGTGGCGGGGGCCTGGACGAAGCCATCGAGGCCGCGGAGGAAATGCTGGAAGCAGGTGCCGTTGCAGATGCTATGCAGACATTTGCCGCCATTCTGGGCGAAGACGAAGGCAATGCCGCGGCACTCGCCGGAATGGCCCGGTGCCATCTCGCAGTAGACGATATCGACAAGGCGCGCGGGATTCTCGAAATGGTTCCGGTGAACCGTAAAGGGGATCCGGCGATCGTCGCGGTACAGGCACAGATCGATCTTGCCGAAGCAGCGGCCGGTGCGGGGGATGAAAGCGAAATGCTTGCTGCGCTGGAGCGCGATCCGAACGATCACCAGGCCCGCTTCGATCTGGCAACTGCGCTGCTGGCAAAGGGACGGACCGGTGAGGCAGTTGACGCGTTGCTGGAACTGTTCCGCCGGGATCGGGAATGGAATGATGCGGCGGCCAAGGAACAGCTGTTCAAGGTTTTTGACAGTTTGGGACCAAAGAACGAAATCGCACAGAAAGGGCGCAGGCGGCTTTCATCGATGATCTTCGTCTGAGCAGGGCATATGGGAAAAACTTTCGGTCTGGCTGATCTTCCGGAAACGATTCCGGTGTTCCCGCTGCCTGGAGCGCTGCTGCTGCCGAGGGCGCAGCTTCCGCTGAACATCTTCGAGCCGCGGTATCTTGCGCTGCTTGAAGATACGCTGAAGACCCCGGAACGGCTGATCGGAATGGTCCAGCCCGTGGTGAGCCAGAGCGAAGAGACGGGAATGCGGCTGCACGATGTCGGCTGCGCCGGCAGGGTCGTCGGAATGCAGGAAACCGAGGACGGCCGCTACCTGATTACCCTTCGGGGAGTAAGCCGCTTCCGTCTGATGGAACCGCAAAACGGGTTTCTGCCCTACATGCGCGGTCGGGTGGAATGGACACGGTTCGAACGTGACCTCGGTCGCGCGGAAACCGACGAGGAGTTTGACCGTGCGGCATTTCTCGGTGTGCTCGCGCGGTATTTCGAGGCGCAGAGGCTTTCGTCGGACTGGGGAAGCCTGAAGGAAGCGGATGAGGAACTGCTGGTCAATTCACTCGCGATTCTCTGCCCGTTCGAGCCGGAGGAAAAGCAGGCGCTGCTCGAGGCTGGCACACTGTCGGAGCGCCGCAAGATACTGGTCACCCTGATGGAATTTGCTTTGCGCGGCGGTGGCGGCGACGACGGAAAGTTGCAGTGAACATGACAGGCGATGCAGCGAAATCGGACGGCCAGGCGACCACAGTCAATCCAAGGCTGCTCGAGTTCCTTGTGTGCCCAGTGACCCGGGGCCGCCTTGAATACGACCCGGTGCGTCAGGAACTGATCTCACGGGGGGCCAACCTGGCCTATCCGATCCACAACGGTATTCCGGTGATGCTCACAGATGAGGCACGCGTGCTTGATGACTGAGCCCGCGCGGCGTTCGGGGAAGAACCCGGTCGTGCCGGGCAGTTCGGCATGCCCGGCGGACCGAATTTCCGGCGTGTGAAATTTCCGGCGTGTAAGGACTTCGTCCATTGTTGGATGATATCCGGTTGTCTGCCAGATCATTGAACCGGGCTGCAGGGAAGGTTCCCCTGGTTCGTTTGATCCGGCCGGGCCCGCCGGTGCGGGTCGTCTTGGACTTGAGACTATGAGGGTAAACAGGTTGGCGGAACTGCCATCACTCCCGAAACCGGTCAGCCGGTGCCGTGCTTCGGGCGGTACCGGGGGGCGCTTCACATGGACGAAATGGTTTAGCGGGCTGTGCGGTCTCCTGGTTGCCGCAGCACTGTCGCTTGTCATAGTGCTCGCTACATCCGGTGAACCGAAGGCGTCGGCGGTGGAAAGCGGCCATGCGTTCGGGTGGCCGATGCCGGCGCTGGTGTCTTCCGCCACTTCGACACTGCGCTCCCTTCGGCCAATCGAAGCAGCGAGCGGCAGTACAGCCTGGTTTGAGCGCTGGACCCAGGGGTTCATGGACCGTGTCCGCGGCAACGGCAAAAGCCCGAATGCCAATCCCTATGTCGGGGCGGCCGGGTCCGCTCAGGCGGACGGACAGGAAGTCACTCTCAAGGGCACCATCGCCACGGGGCTCGGGGATTACATGGAGCTGTCGCCGGTTGAGGTGATGATCGGCCTCGAGAGGACGGCACGGGTTCTGGCCTGTTGCGATACCATCAGGAATGAACCAGGCGTCGAGGTGGCGTTTCTTTCCCGCGCCGCGGCGGCACTGACGGAAGTGGAGTGGCGTCCCGACTGGCGTGACAGGATCCTGCGGATGTTGGCGCTGGTTGAGGCGCGGCGGGGGAACATCAAGGTCGCAACCAGCTACATGTCGAACATTCGCAATCCGACGGAGAAGGGGATGGCCGCCTATGTGGTCGCGAGAGAGGCATACGGTTTCGGTCAGATCGACACGTTCAATGAGATGACGTCGGCGTGGCTGGCCGCTTCAGAATCCCTGCCGGCGGAGCAGCGAAACTGGATTCGGATCGGAGTTGCCGTGCTCAATGTCCGCGTCGGGCGTCTCGAGGAGGGACAGGCGCTCGCGGAGCAGTTGTTTCGGGGCAGGGAGACGCTCCAGCCCGCACAGGTTCAGAAATATCACGAGGCTGTCGCAAAGGAGCTTGTTTTCCGCGGCAGGCCGGAAGCGGCCCTGGCGGAACTGGCAAAAGCCGGTCCGGTCAATGCCTCGGTGGTGATGGATTCACTGGTCCGGCATCTGGACGCTGGGGAACTGGCGCCGGTGTTGATGGCGGAGTTTACCCGTACGGCGGCATCGCTGAGCCCGGATCCGCAACTGCTGTTTGCCCTGTCGGAGACCCTGACGCGCATCGGTCGGATCGACGGCGTTCTGGCGGTGCACGGTCGCCGGCAGATGGTGCGCGATACGGTGGTGCTGGGAGCAGTCAGCGGTCTGCTCAAGTCCGGCCAGTGGGAAGCCGCGAGGCAGCTTGGCGTCACCGAGATCGGTTCGAAGTTCGATACGCTGTTCGACGCGCCGAATCTGTGGTTGCAGACGCAGGCGGTCGGCACCTACGCGAATGTTCATCTGACCGCATTCGAGCAGACGGGGGACCGGCGCGAACTGGAGACCCGCCTCGCGCGTCTCGATGCGAAGTACCTTCCGCCCGCCGCCCGGCTGTCGCTCTTTTCAGAGTATTCGCGGCATAACGAAACTGAGCGGGTTGCGGCGCTGTTTGACAGCGTTCCGGAGTTGGCGGCGCTTAAGATCGAAACTGCATCCGGACGGTTTTCCGAAGCGGTTGCGGCCGTACTTGCCAAGCCGCGCGGTTTGAAGCGGGGGGTCATGCTGCTCCAGCTTGCGGAGGTGGAGGCACGGCGCCGTCAAAGCCTTGCTCCCCCGGAGGATCCGCGCTCCGTCGGCGGTCCGGTCTGGGCGCCCTGACGCCGATAAAGAACGGTTCAGTTTTCCATGGCGATCAGTTGGTTCAGGATCGCCTTCGCGCTTTCGCTGGTCCAGTCGGCGCCGCCCATCAGACGGGCGATTTCCTCTCCCTCGCGGTTCAGGACAAGCGTGACCGGCAACCCGGGAACGTTCATGTCTGCGGCCACGGTACCTTTCGGATCGACGAAGACCTCGAGGTGTTCAATTCCGAGGTCGCTGTTGAAACGTTCGATTGCATCCGGATCGTTCCGTCCTGTCGCAATCGCGATGACGCTGAAGTCAGGTCCGGCCATGCTTGCCTCGAGAGCGTCCAGCGACGGTTTTTCCTGTCGGCAGGGGCCGCACCAGGTCGCCCAGAAGTTTACCAGACGAATACGACCGTTGGAGTCGGACAGTGACTGCTCGGTTCCGGAGAGATTGGAGAAGGCGACCGAACTCGCGGGAAGAGCGTCTTCATGTATTACCAGCTTACGCATTTCGCCTTCTCTCAGGGTTTCAAGCGAACTGCGCTGCTCTGCCGTGAGTGCCTCGGCGGAAGAGGGGTTTGCGAACCCGGGCAGCGCAATGTAAAGCGTCGCGACGATCAGCGTTGACAGGCGCTGCATTTGATACTCCTGAAACCGACGGCGGACGTGATGACCGAGCAAAAATCCTCTAATGCCATGTGGGGCGGCCGGTTTGCCGCCGGGCCTGACGCAATCATGGAGGCGATCAATGCTTCGATTTCTTTCGACAAGCGGTTGGCCTCTCAGGATATTGCGGCCAGTCGGGCACATGCTGCCATGCTGGCGGATACGGGCATCCTGACAGATACCGACGCCGCGGCCATTCGGGAAGGGCTGCTCACGGTGTTGTCAGAGATCGAAACCGGAGCATTTCCGTTTTCTGCTGCACTCGAAGACATTCACATGAATGTCGAAGCGCGGCTGACCGAACTGATCGGCGAGCCGGCGCGCAGGCTGCATACCGGGAGGTCGCGCAACGATCAGGTTGCCACTGATTTCCGGATGTGGGTGCGGGACCAGTGCGACGCCGCGGTTTTCGGACTGGAGGCGCTGATGAAGGCGCTGCTGGTTCAGGCTGAAGCGGGCGCGGACGCGGTCATGCCCGGCTTCACGCATCTGCAGACCGCGCAGCCGGTCACCTGGGGTCATCACATGATGGCCTATGTCGAGATGTTTGCCCGGGATCGCAGCCGTTTTGTCGATGCCCGGACTCGGATGAACGAGTGCCCGCTGGGTGCGGCAGCGCTGGCGGGAACCTCTTTCCCGATCGACAGGTATGCGAGCGCATCGGCTCTGGGATTTGACCGGCCGATGGCCAACTCGCTCGATGCGGTGTCCGATCGCGACTTTGCGCTGGAGTTCCTTTCGTCTGCCAGCATCTGCGCCACGCATCTGTCACGGTTTGCAGAAGAGATGGTGATCTGGTCGTCGGCGCAGTTTAGGTTCGTTCGGCTGAGTGACCGGTTTTCCACCGGCTCTTCGATCATGCCGCAGAAGCGCAATCCTGATGCTGCCGAACTCATTCGTGCCAAGGTGGGACGGATAACCGGATCTCTCGTTGCCCTGTTGACAATCATGAAGGGCCTGCCGCTCGCCTATTCCAAGGATATGCAGGAGGACAAGGAGCAGGTCTTTGATGCGGCCGATACACTGATGCTGTCGCTTGCGGCGATGGAGGGCATGGTGCGGGACATGGTGCCAGGATTTGAGGTCATGCGCGGTGCGGCGTCTTCAGGCTTTTCGACGGCGACGGATCTCGCAGACTGGCTGGTCCGCGAGCTTGGTTTGCCGTTTCGCGAAGCCCATCATGTGACCGGAAGCCTCGTCAAACTTGCAGAAACCAAAGCGTGTGACTTGCCTGACCTGAGCTTGGAGGAAATGCAGTCGGCGCATTCCGGCATCACGGAAGCAGTTTATGACGTGCTGGGAGTAGACAAGTCCGTTGCGAGTAGGGCAAGCTACGGTGGAACGGCACCCGAACAGGTAATCGTGCAAGTAAAGAGATGGCAAGATTTATTGAAGTGATGCCATCCAGGGGCAATCTTGTTGCGTTTCTTGTCGCGCTGTTTGTAACCGGCGGTTGCGGGCTGAAAGGGGATCCTCAAAGCCCACAACCGGATAACAGCAACGGGGAGGCGCGGTTTTCGGTCGGAATGGATGCCGAGCCGGAGTCCCAAGAGGAATTATGACGGAAATGTTTGAGCAGACACGACGTTTTGTTGCCGCATCGACGCTTGCGATTTTTTCTGTTGCAGCCCTGCCGGTACTCGCGGACGGACCGGTTCTGTTGACGGTTACGGGTGCCGTCGAAAATACCAACCGCGGGGCGGTTGACCCTGAATATGACAAGCTGTTCGCCTTCAACGATGTTAGTTTCGACAATGCGATGGAGTTCGACCTCGATGCGCTTCAGGCGCTGCCGCAGGCGGTCGCCAGGGCGGATTTTCCGAAGGGTGGAGGCGAAGTTGAGTTCACCGGACCGCTGGTTGCTGATCTGCTGGATGCCGCCGGTGCGACCGGCAAGACGGTGACGATCAGCGCCATGGACGGTTATTCGGTTGAAATCCCCTTGGATGAGATGGTGGAAAAGGGAGCGGTGCTCGCTCTCTCCCGGGATGGAAGGCCGTTTGGAATTGGCAATTTTGGCCCGGCCCAGGTTGTGTTTCCTCGGGCGGAAAGGGCGGATCTCGCCGAAATGCCGGACGACTGGTGGGTTTGGCAGATCTATCTGATCAACGTCGAGTGACGGGCTGGAGCCGAATCACGGGAGCGGATGCAGACGGCTACTCCGCTGCTGATCATGTGAGGGGCAATGGACACTGAACGCGACAGTTTTTTTGCCCGCTGATACTTTTTCGGTTGGTGCGCCCTGAAGTCTGCTCCATGTATCCTTTCCATCGAACGGACACGGGATCAGACGCAGACAATGGACCATTTCAACTATCGCGGCGGAAGCCTTCACGCCGAAGACGTGCCGTTGACCGAGATCGTCCGTGCGGTCGGCACGCCGGTCTATGTGTATTCCACTGCGACGCTGGAGCGGCACTACAGGGTGTTTGAAGCGGCGCTTGACGGAATGCCGCATCTGATCTGCTACGCGATGAAGGCAAATTCAAACCTTGCCGTGCTGAAGGTCATGGCGCGGCTTGGTGCGGGCATGGATGTTGTCTCGGGCGGAGAATACCGGCGCGCGAAGGCTGCGGGTGTACCCGGCGGAAAAATCGTCTTCTCCGGCGTTGGAAAGACGCGCGAGGAGATGCAATTGGCTTTGCAGGGCGGCATTCGTCAGTTCAACGTCGAGTCCCTGCCGGAACTCGAAGCGCTGAGTGCTGTCGCGAACAGCATGTCGATGGTTGCCCCGGTGACGATTCGCGTCAATCCCGACGTTGACGCCAAAACTCACGCAAAGATCTCCACCGGCAAGTCCGAAAACAAGTTTGGTATACCCATCGCGCAGGCCCGAAGCGCCTATGCCGCCGCTGCGGCCCTGCCAGGCTTGGAGGTGGTGGGCATCGATGTTCATATCGGCAGTCAGTTGACCGATCTTGCGCCCTACGAGAGCGCCTTTTTCAAGGTTGCCGATCTGACGGGCGTGCTGCGCGCCGATGGACACGACATTCGCCGCCTGGACCTCGGCGGCGGCCTCGGCATTCCCTATCGTCGGGCCAACGACGTGCCGCCGCTGCCCTTTGACTATGGCGAAGTGGTACAGCGTACCGTCGGGCATCTCGGCTGTGAGATTGAGATTGAGCCCGGCAGACTGATCGCGGGGAACGCGGGCATTCTGGTGGCGCGGGTGATCTACGTCAAGGAAGGCGCGGGCCGCAGGTTCGTCATACTGGATGCGGCGATGAATGACCTGGTCCGGCCGGCGATGTATGACGCGTGGCACGATATCGTGCCGCTCACGGAACCCGCGCCGGGTATTGAAATGGCGGATGTAGATATCGTTGGGCCGGTTTGTGAAACCGGCGATACGTTTGCGCGGGGCCGGGCGATGCCGCCGCTCGCGGCAGACGACCTGGTGGCGTTTCGCTCGGCGGGTGCTTATGGCGCGGTTATGGCGTCAGAATACAATTCGAGGCCGCTGATCCCCGAGGTGCTGGTCTCGGGCGATCAATTTGCCGTGGTGAGGGCGCGACCCGACTATGACGAAATGCTCAACCGCGATACGATACCCGCATGGCTGGAGTGAACGCGTCATGTTGCGCAGCGGTCCGGTTTGGTATCAAATGCGAGGCAAATGACCGAAACGCAGAACAGCCGAGACTTCCCGCCAAGTGTGAACCGTGCCATTTTTCTGACGCGGGCGTCGATGGTTGTCGAAAGGCTTCTGCGGGCGTTTTGGCCGGCGTTTGCGGTTCTGGTCTCAACCTGGTCGGTCGTTGCGCTGGGCGCGCTCGAACACGGTTCGAGGTTGCACGCAATCGCCGGGCTGGCGGTTGCCGGACTGACCTTTCTGGTATTTGCGGTTTTCGGGTTAAGGCGGTTCCGCTGGCCTGACCGGGGGAGCGCCATTGCGCGGCTGGATGCGACACTGACCGGTCGGCCGCTGGCTGCACTTCAGGATCGGCCGGCAGGGCTTTCCGACGATCCGGCAGTCCTCGGGGTTTGGCAGGCACACATTGCGCGGATGGCGCGGCGTGCCACGGACGCGCGCCCGGTACCGGCCGACATGCGCCTGTCTAGGTTCGATCCCTGGGCTGTTCGGCTGGCGGCGCTGGTCCTGTTCGGTGCGGCTCTCATCTTTGCCCGCGGCGATGTGGTCGGTTCGGTCACCGGGTCGCTGGATGCGGGTGGCGCCGGCGTGGCGGATTTGGGCCCGAGTTACGAGGGTTGGGCGGAACCGCCGGCCTACACGGGAAAGCCGACGATCTACTTGCCGGAGATTGCGGAGACGGCGGAGCTGGCGGTTCCCGAGGGAACCGTCGTGACGATCCGGGTCTATGGTTCGACCGAAGACTTTTCCCTGTCGGAAACCGTCTCGGGACGGGCGGTCACCGGTTTGGAGAATGCGGCGGACGGGATCGCCCTGACACGGTTCCCGGTCGCGGCAAGCGGTGAAGTGGAATTGCAGCGTGAGGGAGACCGGCTCGCGCACTGGACTTTCGATGTGGCGGATGATCTTCCTCCGGCCATCGAGCTTGCGGGCACCATCGAACGGTCGGCAGCCGGAGAAATACAGCTGCCGTTTGCCGCGCGTGATGATTATGGCGTAATCGCGGCGCGGGCGAAAATCGACCTTGACCTGGCTTCGGTGCCTCGGCGCCACGGACATGTGGTCGATCCAGAAGATCGCCCGGCGATCGTCGTTGACCTTCCAATGCCCGTATCGGGCGGTTCGTCCGAAATCGCCGAAACCATGATCGAGGACTTTTCCAAACATGTGTGGGTCGGCCTGCCGGTTCTGATCACGCTGATCGCCGAAGATGCGCTGGAGCAGGTCGGCCAGCAGACGGCGATCACGGCGACCCTGCCGGGGCGACGTTTCTATGATCCGCTTGCGGCTTCGATTGCCGAGCAGCGGCGCGACATACTGTGGTCGGTTGAGAACGGACGGAGGGTTGCCGACGTGTTGCGGGCGGTCACCTGGCGGCCGGACGAGGTGTTCGATTCCCCAAGTGCCTACCTCATCGTTCGCAGGGCGATTCGTCAGTTGGAGGCTGCCGTCGCCGCGGACAGGATTGTCGCGGAACGGGACGAAATCGCAGAGGCTCTTTGGAAAGCAGCTCTGCTGCTGGAAGAGGGAAGTCTCGGCGACGCGGCGCAGCGACTGGCCAAGGCGAAGGAGCGGCTGTCGGAAGCGCTGCGGAACGGTGCGACCGACGAAGAGATCGCGCAGCTGATGGATGAGCTTCGCGAAGCCACCCGCGACTACATGGAGCAGATGGCTCGGGAAGCGTTAGAGCGTGGTGAAAACCAGAGCGCTGAAGCCCCGCCGCCGGGTCAGACCATGACGCAGGATCAGATCCAGCAGCTCATGGACCGCATTCAGGAACTGTCGGATCAGGGTCGGAAGGCTGAAGCCCAGGCCCTGCTCGACATGCTGCAGCAGATGCTCGAGAACATGGAGATGCAGTTTGCTCAGGGCGGTGGCCAGGGGCAGGGCGGTCAGGGCGACCAAAGCATGCAGGGCATGGCAGATGCTCTGCGCGAGCAACAGGGTCTCGCAGATGAGAGTTTCCAGCAGTTGCAGCGGGAGTTTCGCGAGGGTCAGCAGCAGGGCGGACAGCAGCAGGGGCAGGACGGTGAAGGCGGGCAGGGTAACGGAACCCGAGGCCTTGCGGATCGTCAGGAGGCGCTTCGGCGGCTGGTGGAGGGTCTGGAGTCGCAGTTGCCCGGTTCTGCCGGGGAAGCGACACGACAGGCGCTCGACGAGGCACGGCGGAACATGGAAGCGGCGGAGAACGGTCTGCGCGAGGGAAATACCTCCGGCGCACTTGACCGGCAGGCTGATGCGATCGACAGCCTGCGCGACGGAATGCGCGCGCTGTCCGAAGACATGGCGCAGGCCGAGGGCGGTCAAGCGGCGCCAGACAGCGAAAACAGTCAGGCGATGGGGGAACAGGGCGAAGATCCGTTTGGCCGCCCGACTGGCGCCCGCGGCAGCCTTGGCACCAACCGGTCGATGCTTCCGGAAGGCGAGGCGGCCGCCCGGGCGCGGTCAATTCTTGATGAAATTCGTCGCAGGTCCGGCGATCTCACGCGTCCAGAGGTGGAACTGGACTACCTTCGGCGCCTGCTCGACCGGTTCTGAAACGGTTCAGCCACCCTCGGCAGGAAATTTGGTTGCGACCGCATCGCGGAATGCGTCAACCGCCGCAGTGACGAAACCGACGACAGGTTCGGCGGCCGGTACCGCGATCAGGATTGTCTCCGATTTCCAGTAGGCGACAAAAATCAGACCTGCCCCCACAAGCGCCACGACAAGGCCTGAGCGGAATCCGCCTGATCGAGGGCGCGGTGGGGCCGGCTGTTGTGCCGGAGAGGCAGGAACCTCGAGGCGGCGGGCCGTTCGCCAAACCTCTGGTGTCGGGGCAACCTCTGCCCGAGGTTCGGGCGCCGGCGGTGGCGGTGGAAGTTCAGCCGCTTCGGGTTCCGGGAAAAGGCGGGTAACGTTTCCACTCGGGACCGGAGCCGCGGGTTCGGCGCTCTCCCAGGCAAAATCCTCTGAATCTGTCTCTGACTGTTCCGGAGTTGCTTCGCCTGTGTCCTCTGCGCATTCTTCGCCCTCGTCAGGCATCCCCGGATCTTCCCGGTATTGGGAGATATTGACAGAATCGGGTGCGGTTCTGGCTGTGCTGCGGTTCTCGAGACGCTGGAGGATCTGGTCTTCGCTCAGCATCGGGCGGGTAAACCAGCGTGTGTGACAGGCGGAGCACTGCACATGCCGACCGGTTCCCGGGATCATCTCTGCCGGTGCTTCGTATTCGGCGCCGCAGTTCGGGCATGTAAGGCGCATCAAAGCCTCGATCACATCAGTTTGACAGCCAGAGTGCAGGGCTGGCCGAATCAGGCCTTCAGTTCTAGCCGCGACGTCTGGTCATTCCAAGCGGCGAAGGTTTGCGCGGTTTCTGGAAAAACGAGGATCGCGGCGATGCGCAGACGGGTAAGGGAGGTATCAGGTGTCGGAAATGCCATGGTGCTGAAGTTCGGCCCGAAAACCGCGTGCCGCGATCCGGGCCGTCGTACGCAACTGTTCCGTACCGGCACCGGACCGCGCTTCGGCGGACATTCCCGCGAGGACCACCTGCACATATTGCGCAAGTGCTTCGGCGTGCTCCGGTGCCGATGCGGCGATCCATTCAACCAGTCCCTCGCGGAATGCGGAATGCGCCCGTCGGGTTATGGCGCAGGCGCCGTCGTCGTGACTGTTGCGGGTTCCTTCGAGGATCAGACAGCCGCGGGCCTTGGGGTCGTTGGCATAGCATTCGGCGGCGTGCTGAAACAGTCGGTCTGCGGTTTCTGCAAGCGGTCCACCCCTGCG
The DNA here is from genome assembly GCA_030432315.1 of Alphaproteobacteria bacterium. Taxonomy (GTDB): domain Bacteria; phylum Pseudomonadota; class Alphaproteobacteria; order Rhodobacterales; family Rhodobacteraceae; genus Amaricoccus. Next base: position 56,739 of record JAUIHM010000003.1, read on the forward strand.
AATGATGCGTCCGATCTCGCCGCCGTCATGACTGCCGTACCGTTTCAGCACCCGCTCAAGAAGTTCTTTCTTACTGCCATAGGCCGCATAGAAGCTGGGAGGCTTGATACCGATCGCCTGCACCAGTTCCGCAACGCCCACGGCGTCGTACCCGCGTTCGCGAAACAGTCGTTCGGCCACCGCCACGCCTTTTTCGGCGTCGAAGCCGCGGGGGCGTCCCCGACAGGCGGTAAATTTGGCTAGGGACACGGCGAACTATCCTTGCGGTCCTGCGGACTTTACTGTTGGCTCGCCACTAATTTAGGCAGCCGTAACGCGTCCGACAAGTCCCGCGGACCCGTACGGCGGCGAGGCAGCAGCCCGATCGGCGCGTGTTTCCGGCAATTACGCTGACCGCGCAATGTCGGCAGCAAGGATTCAATAGCCGTATTTCATGTAGGTTCGGGCACGCACCGAAGCGTGTGGCGTGTTGTGATACCGGTTCCAGAGTTCCTGTATCGGTTGGCGCGCTTCGAGAACGAGGTTTTTGAGCTCTGTATGGTAGGCGCTTTCACTCATTGTCTGGTCCGCATCCCGACGGGCCATTAATTCAAGCACTGCATCCCGCAGCGAAATGGTCGTTCGATACTTTGGCGACTGTGTATCAAGAGGCATGGTGGTGTCCTTCGCTGATGCAGTCACTTTACTTCGCGTTCCATTATTGTTCTGTGAAATATCGCTCACAAAACCTTTTCACACACAATTTTTTCCTGGTGTTGCTTTGCGGCATCTGCCTTATCGTCCCCGCCTACGCGACAGGAGGTGAAGCTGCTCCGCACATTGGCGGACAGACAATCCTGCAACTCCCCGCAAGGCCTTGCTCGCGGTGCGGTCATTGCACCTGTGGATGGGGCAGGTATAAGGCGCAGGTATGCCGTCGGAGGTCCCTTTTGATAGAATTCGAGGATGCCGCTTTTCGCTATGGCGAAACGGACGTGTTGAGCCGACTCAATCTGCGATTGACACCCGGTTCGTTTCACTTCCTGATCGGGCCGTCCGGTGCCGGGAAAACGACATTTCTGCGCCTGTGTTACAAGGAACTTGCGCCTACAAGTGGCGTGGTCCGGTTTCGCGGAAAAACCATCGGGGACCAAGACCGTGATGCTGTTGCGGATCTGCGCCGGGCGGTCGGTGTTGTCCATCAGGACTGTCAGTTCCTCGACCACATCACAGTTGGCGAGAATATCGCCCTGCCGCTTCAGGTCAGTGGTCTGAACGTTCAGGAACGGGCAGACGATCTTGCCTCCCTGCTGGACTGGGTCAGTCTCAATGACCGGGTGGATGCCTATCCACCGCAGCTTTCCGGCGGTGAACGGCAGCGGGCGGCGGTGGCACGGGCGGTAATCCTGAGTCCGGACCTGATTCTTGCCGATGAGCCGACCGGCAATATCGATTGGGATATGGCGCTGCGCATTCTCACGCTGTTGGTGGAACTGAACAGGATGGGAAAGAGCGTGTTGATCGCTACCCATGATCTCAACCTGGTCAGGGCGGCAAAGTCCCGGGTGCAGGCACGGGTGCTGCGCATTGCCGACGGCACCATCCAGCCGGCGGCGGCGGATCTGTGATGGTGCGTCTCCCCAGACTGTTCGCCGGAGATGCCGCTGCCGCACGGCTGGTGCCGCCGGGGGCCCACTCCGGCCTGACCGTTTCGATGCTGTCCGCGATCATGGCGTTTTTTGCGGTTCTGGTTCTGGCCCTGGCCCTCGCGGCAGGCCGCCTCGCCGATGACTGGGGCGGTTCTCTGGCCAACAGCGGCACGCTTCAGGTGTTTGGTGTCGGCGAGGATGTCGAGATCCAGGCAAGGGCGGCGCTCAACGTCTTGCGAACCACACCGGGGGTTCAAAGCGTGCGCATGATTGGCGTCGAGGAGCAGCGCGCACTGCTGGAACCGTGGCTGGGATCGGAGGCGGCCGTGGATGGTCTTCCGCTTCCATTGCTTATTGAGGTTGTCACGGATCCGATGCGGCTCAACGTTGACAGTCTGAGACTGCGTTTGGAGGGCGAGGCCCCTGAGGCTGTCTATGACGACCATTCCGGCCTGCGCGCGTCGCTTGTGCTGACGGCGCAGCGGCTGAAGGTCTTTGCATACCTCTGTCTGGCACTGATTGTCATTGCTCTTGCCGCAGTCTTGGGGCTTGCGGCGCAGGCGGCGGTGGCGGCAAATACCCAGGTGATCCGGACCCTGCGTATTGTCGGAGCGCGTGACAGGTATATTGTCAATGCGTTCAGACGACGGTTTGTGATGCGTGCGCTCGGTGGTTCGGCGCTCGGTGCAGCGTTCGGCCTCGGATTGATTGGGGTGTTGCCGCAGGCCAGCGAGCCCGGGTTCTTTCTGATCGGTATTGGTCCTGTTGGGTGGAACTGGGCGGCGCCGATCCTTGTTCCACCGGTGGCCGGGATCATTGCCTGGACCGCGACGGGTTGGGCGGTGCGGCGCAGGCTGGTGCGACAGGCTTGACGGGGGATCGGGTGTGGTTCTGATACGTTCAGTGGTTTTCGACGTTTGCTTTTACGCGCTGATGCTGGTTTTGGGTGTGCTCTGTGCGCCTTTGGCGCTTTGGTCGTCTGACGGCGCGTCCTGGTCGATACGGCAGTTCTGTCGCATTTCCCTTTGGTTGCTGCGCGTAATCTGCGGGCTGAAAACGGAGGTCAGGGGAAGTGTTCCCTCCGGGGATGTCATAGTCTGTTCCAAGCATCAGTCGTTTCTCGACATACTGATGCTTGCAAACTGCCTGCCCAAGGTGCGCTTCATTATGAAGCGGGAATTGCGCTGGGCACCGATCCTGGGCTTCTACGCGATGCGGATTGGATCGACGCCTGTGGCCCGGGGCAAACGGTCGAGGGCCATGAAAGACATGGTCAGACATGTGGAGGACGGCGCGGAAACGGCCAGCCAGCTGGTGATATACCCGCAGGGAACGCGGGTCGCGCCGGGTGCGCGTCTTCCGTTTAAGGTCGGCGCCGGGGTACTCTATGAGCGGCTTGGCAAGACCTGCGTGCCGGTGGCGACCAATGTCGGTGTTTTTTGGGGACGGCATTCGTCATACCGCAGGCCCGGGACGGCAGTGGTCGAATTCCTCGAACCGATCGAGCCCGGCCTGAAGGTATCGGAGTTCATGACGCGCATTACGGATGTGATCGAAGAAAATTCCGACCGGCTGATGCGCGAGGCGGGTTTCGATCCGGGGCAGCGCGCGGCCTGAGCGGTATCTCGCGGCTCAGGACCTGGCAGTCAGTGCTTTGGATCCCATGGCCAGAAACTTCTGTCGCCGCGCCTGGCGCAGTGCCGAAGCATCCATGCCCTCGAGTTGTCCCAGCAGGCGGGAAATCGACTGACCGACGGCGGCGATCGCCGCCGATTTGTCCCGCTGGGCGCCACCGCGCGGCTCCGGAATAATCTCGTCGATGACACCGAGCGCAAGCAGGTCGGCGGCGGTGAGGCGCAGTGCTTCGGCGGCCTCGCGCATCTTGTCGGCATCCTTCCAGAGGATGGAGGCACATCCTTCGGGTGAGATCACCGAGTAGATCGAATGTTCCAGCATCGCCAGCCGGTCGGCGGTGGCGAAGGCCACCGCGCCGCCCGATCCGCCTTCGCCGATGATGACGGAGACAAGGGGCACGCCGATTTCCAGGCATTTCTGCGTGGCGCGGGCGATGGCTTCGGACTGGCCGCGCTCTTCCGCACCCTTTCCGGGATAGGCGCCAGGCGTATCGACGAGCGAGATGACTGGAAGGTGAAAACGGTCCGCCAGATCCATGAGCCGGATTGCCTTGCGGTAACCTTCCGGTCTGGCCATCCCGAAGTTCCGCTCAATGCGGCTCTTGGTGTCGCTGCCCTTTTCATGGCCGATCACAACGACCGGGCGGTCGTTAAAGCGCGCGATGCCACCGATCACGGCATGGTCATCGGCAAAGTTGCGGTCGCCGGCGAGCGTGGTCCATTCGGTGAAGAGTGCGCCGACGTAGTCGATGCAGTGCGGCCGGTCAGGATGACGTGCAACCTGGCATTTGCGCCAAGGATCAAGGTTTCGGTACAGGTCGTCGAGGAGATGATTGGCCTTGTTGTCGAGACCCTGAGCCTCCTGCTCAATATCCATTCCGGTGTTGGTTCGCGCCATTGCACGAAGCTCTTCGGCCTTGCCCTCAATTTCCGCGAGACCTTTTTCGAAATCGAGATAGTTCATGTGTTCGCCCTGCTCATTTGGGAGATATATGCCCGCAGCGCGGTCCCTTTGCAACTCGACAAGACATTTGGCCCTGTCTTCGCACCTGCATTGGAGTAACCGGCAGACATGGTGCGGTCCGCGCGGCGGCCACCTGCGGCGTTGTCGGAAGTGCATGACTGGAGCGACGCAGCGGCGGGTGGCTGGAGGAAATCAGCCGGGCGGCAGGCAGAGAGTGCCCGACCTGGCAAGGTTTCGGGTGAGGTTCCGGTGCCGTCCGTTCATGGAATGCGAGACGCGCGGTTGGACAAGGCAGGACGGGGCCGCCATTCGAATTCGGGCTGAAACGGCCAGGAGGGCCTTACACGGTTGAGATTCTCAAGTCTGGGGATGTCCTGATTGACGGCGCCGTCGGTGAGCGCCATCAGGGCGGGCCGGGCCAGCGGGGCCAGTTCCGGCGAGAGATAGCCCGACTTTACCACCAGAAGTTTGACCGTGCCGGCATCAATGCCCAGTTTGTGAAAGTCTTCAAGGCGGTGGAATGGCCTGCGGTGTTCCGTCAGCACGATCTTTGTGCCGGCCATGGAGACCAGGACTTCCCGGCGCCCCTCGGGGCCGTGAATGCGTTCGACAAGAACATTTCCGATTACGGACGGACAGTTGCTGCCGAGGCTGCCGCCGATGGTCAAGATCACTTCCGCGCCCTCTCCTGCCTCGCAGGCGGCACGGGCGGCCGGGCGGTCGGTAATGCCGGCAAATACAGTCCCGGTGATATGACGCTGGATCACTTCATGCAGCACGTCGCTGCGGTCACCGACGCCGCCACCCGTCGGGTTGTCGCCGCTATCTGCAAGAATAACCGGGCCGGTCGCGCAGGATGCGGCAATGTCGAGACATGTTCCGAGGTCGGCGGTACGCACTCCGAAACTGAGATCGTTGCGTGCGTTCCAGTAGGATTGAGCGATTTCCGACGCCGTGCTTCTGATGTCGCCGGCTTCGGTTCCGGTCACGACCGCAGCAGCGGTGCCGCGCGGCGTATCGGCCCAGACGTAGCCGATCATCAGGTTGGCATCGCTGACGCCGGGGCGGTTCTGCATGTGGGGCAATGCTGCGTAGAGACCGCGGGCAGGTTCATCCACGGTGCTGGTTCTTTCACCGGGCAGCAAAACCGGGACGGTGGCCCATCCCACCATGTAACGGGTGCGCGTGCGAAGGGCATCGGTCAGCATCGTCAGCGCCCGGTTGTGGGTTGCGGCAACGTCGATGTGGGGTGCCGTGCGGTAGGCGGCAAAAATATCGATGGAGTCGATGATCCTCCCGGTGACGTTGCCATGAAGGTCATAGCTGACCGCCAGCGGCGTCGCCTCGCCGATCCGGGCGCGGACTGCGCTGATCCAGTCACCTTCGGCATCTTCGAGGCCTTGGACATGCATCGCCCCATGCATCAGCAAAAGCACCCCGTCGAATGGCCCGGCAGTCTGGAGCCGGTGCACAAACTCCTTGCGAAACGCCGCATAGGTCTGCGCACTGACCGGCCCGCCGGGCAAGGAAGAGGCGTGAAACAGGGGTACCGGCTCGACATCCGGAGCGAAGTGCAGGCCGGATGCCGCAATCAGGTCCGCACCTTCCCTGATCGCGAAGTCTTCCGACTTCTGAATCAATGGGTTGTAGGTCGAACATTCCGTGTGAATGCCGCCGACGGCGATTCGCATGACTCGATCCCTCAGAGTTGGGGCATGTGGCGCGCGAGCGCCGCAAACCGGTTCCAGTCCTTGGTACTTTGAGGTGACCAGGCGGTTTCCGCCACGGCAGAAAGGCGCGGGAATACCATGTGGTTGAACAGAGCGCGGTCGTGAATGTGCTCGCACCAGATTCCGGCCTGGATCCCCTTCAGTGACGGCATTTCTGAAGCGGTCAGTCCTTCGTCCGGCAGGTAGGCGTAACAGGACTCGGGAGTGGAGACGCCGGCCCAACTGGCTCCGGGCTCCATCCATCCCGAGGCCTGGACCATGTCCATGTAGTAGGCTTGCCCAGGACTGGCGATGACGTCGTATCCAGCCTGGATCAGTCTGCGGATCACTGCGGGTTTCTGCCAAGCGACAAGCAGCGTGTCAAAGGGTTCAATTCCGCCGCCCTCGGACACTTCGTCCCATCCCGTGAGCGTCTTGCCGAGGCTTCGAAGCATCTTCTGAACCCGGCGCATCAGATGCGCCTGTAGCTCCATGGTGCCGGAGAGCCCTTCGCTTTCCATCAGTTCGATGGCGCGTGGTGAACTGAGCCAAGACCGGTGATCCACCTCGTCTCCCCCTACATGCAGCCACCTCGACGGGAACAGCGCTGCGGTTTCCGTCAGGACGGTTTCCAGGAACGCGTAGGTTTGCGGCAACGCTGGGTTGAGGGCATTGTTCGGATAACCCTGAATGGAACGGTAGCTGTCCGTCGTCTCATCCGGATCGCGCAGGTGCGGCAGTGCTGCGAGGGCGGCCGTCGCGTGACCGGGGACGTCGATTTCGGGTACCACATCGATGTTCAGGGATGCTGCATGGGAGACGATCCGCCGTACATCCGCTGTTGAATAATATCCGCCACGGCTTCGCCAGATGTCGTTGTGCTGTCCGGGAAGGACGTGGGCAGGTCCGCGCACGGCGCCGGTCTGGGTGAGTTGCGGCAGGCTCGGGATCTCGAGCCGCCAGCCCTCGTCGTCGGTCAGGTGCCACTGCAGGATGTTCATTCTGTGCCAGGCGAGAATGTCGAGAAACCGCATGACTTCCTCGCGCGTCCAGAAGTGCCTGGATACGTCAAGGTGCGAACCCCGCCAGCTGAACCTTGGAATGTCATTGATCCGGCCCTCGGCGGGAAAGCTGAACCGGCTGCCGTCCGTCTGACAGCCGTGCAGGATCTGGGCCAGGGCGGTGAGGCCGTAGTCGCGGCCCGACGGGGTGCTGGAGGTGAGGGTGATACCGTTCGGGGAAAAGTCGAGAGTATAGGCGTCCGGTGCGCGGATTTCGTGCACAAAGGTGATCGGGACGCCGGTTCCGTCAAGGCGAAACGGGATCGGGCGTTCGGGAAAGAGGCGCCGTGACAACGCTGAGACGTGCGCAAGCGCCGCGAGATTTTTCGCATTTGTGTCCGGCGCCGGAACAAGAATCGGGCAGTCCTCCCGCCAGGCAGTGATTTCCAATTCGCGCGGCCAGGGGAGCATCGCGAGGGGTTGTGTAACGGCGCCGGCGGGCCAGATGCGCAGTTCACCGCTGTCAGGGCCGTCGAGGGCGAGGTCGCCGGTCAACACCCGTTGCGTGCTGCCGTTGGCGAGGGTCAGGCAGGCGGATTTCGGACCGTCCAACCGGTGCTTCGGTGCATGGCTGAGGCTGTGAACCGTTATAAGGTGACTTTCGCCCGGACCCAGTTCCGTCGCTCCGGGCAGGGCAACCTCGTGGAAGTTGCCAAACCGGGAGAGAAGGGTTGCGCCGGAAATGCTGGCGCCCTTCGGTATCCGCGTCAGCGCGGACCATGCGAGGCGGGCAGGGCGGATTGTCCGGTTTGAAATGTTTGTCAACGTAAGGTTGAACTTTCCAAACGTCGGCGCTTCAGCCGGCGAGTAGCGGGCGTCCAGCTGGAAATTGTACTGCGTCATTCGGTGTCCAATCGAAAATCTGGAGATTGCGTAAAAGTTGCAGGGAGGGGTGCTGGCCCGGCGGTCAGGCCACAGTCGACAGGCAGGCATACGCCGGTGATCGACTGCGCGGCGGCGCTTGCCAGAAACCGAACGGCCGCGGCGATGTCGTCCGGTGTCGCGACCCGGCCCAGGGGATACCAGCGGCGGGCCTCGTCAAAAACCTTGGGGTTCTGTCTGGCACGCTCCGCCCAGGCGCGGGTGCGCACGGTGCCCGGTGCGACGGAATTGGCGCGCAGTCCGAAGCGGCCGTATTCGACCGCTAGGGAACGGGTAAAATGTATCAGACCGGCCTTTGCCGCGCTGTAGGCGGGGTGGCCGTAAACACCGATGCCGTTGACCGAAGCGATGTTGATGACGTTGCCCGCCTGGCTGAGGTCGGTTTCCAGCGCCTTGAAACAGCTGACCGCCGCTTCGAGGTTGAGGCTCAGATCGGCACGGAGCCGATCAAGGTCCAGCGAATGCAGGCTGGGGTCGAGGGCTGCACCGGCATTGTTGACGAGAACCCGGACGGGTCCTTTCGACCGGGCGACATCTGCCATTTCCCGCACCGCCGCACTGTCGGTCACGTCACATGCAATGGCCGTGGCGATTCCGCCGGCGTCGGTGATCTCGCGGGCGGTGGCAGCCGCCGAACCGGCGTCGCGGTCAACCACCGCGACGGCATGGTCGGCGGCAAACGCCAGCGCGATTGCCCGGCCGATATCACCGCCTGCTCCGGTGACAACTGCGACGAATTGCGTGGGCATCGGCAACCTTCAGCCTTTGGACGCGGGGGCCCTGTAGGCGACGCAGTCTACTTCAACTTTGCAGTCGACCATCATGCTGGCCTGGACGCAGGCGCGTGCAGGTGGGTATTCGCCAAAATACTCCCGGTAAACACCGTTGAAAGACCAGAAGTCCCTGGGATCGTCCAGCCAGACCCCGACCCGGACGACGTGCTCAAGGCCATAGCCGGCTTCCTCCAGAATCGCGACAACGTTCTGAATGGCGAGATGGGTCTGGTCAACGATGCCATGCCCCACGATCTCGCCGTTCTTCATGGCGACCTGCCCGGAGACATGCAGCCAGCCGTCTGCTTCCACGGCCCGCGCGAACGGCAGATTCTGTCCGCCAGCGCCGGATTTTTCGGTGCCGTACCGGGTAATGCTCATGGGCGTGTTCCTCCTTTTTGGTCGTAGTGCGTTTATTGAACGTCCCGGTCAATTCATCCTTTGATCGCGGCCAATGCAATCGGAAAACAGTGCAGCCGCAGCTGTTCCTCCCTGTCGGAGCATTGATTTCATTACTGCTGACCGTAACGCGGTGCCGGTGGCGGCATGGCAGAAGTGCTGCTGGACGGGTTAACTAAAAGGGCCGCGAGAAAGCCCGGAACGGATTTTCTTCGGTCAGTGTTTTCACGGTCAGTTCATCGACGCCGGAGGACCGTAGCAACGGTAGCATCACGTCGGAAAGATGCGTGTATGAACGTGGTTTTCCGCCTGCGGGTTTGGCCGGGTCGAACCAGCCAAGATCGTGACTGATCAAAAGGTTGTTGGCGTGACCCGCTTCCAGAGCGCGTGCGATTAGAGTCCTGACTTCCTCGTCCGGGGCACGGGATACGTGATCATACTCGATGAATGCACCGCGCGCGACGGCCGCGTCATGATAGCCGAGGTCCGGCTCAGTCTGTGTGTGAATCCAGATAAAGCGTTCAGGCAAACCGCCTTCCTGCTCGATGATGTCCATCTGCTCCATCGCAACGCGGCCGCGCACGGTGTGGCTGCCGATGACGGCACCTGTTCGGACGGCGGCCCGGGCCGCGGCCCGCAGTATCCGCTCCTCCAACTTCGAGATGCCGTCGTCTCCGGCGCTGAGTTTGATCCATCCGGCCCGGAATTCGGCCTTTTCGAAACGTTCTGTCAGTTCGTGAAACATCCATGCTTCGAGTGCTCCGTCGTCTGCCTCCCGAATCCACGGCATGATCCAGGGTTCCCGATAGCTGCCGGTCGGCACGACGATCGGAAAGTCGGTTGCCCTGGAGACTGCCAGGTCCAAGTCTGCCCGCCGCCCGACTCCGGTGGTCGAGCACTCTACCAGCGCGGTGACGCCGCGTGATTTGATCTCTTCGATTTTTGGCGACATCACTGCCACAACTTCAGCCGCATCGGCTTCCCCATACCCGGGCTGGTCCGGTGTCCGCAGATCGACAAAGACGTGCTCATGCGGAAGGATCATGCCCAGCATCTCACGGCCGAGGGGACCGAGTGTGGTGAAGAGGCAGCGGCCCTGGCGGCCCGCGCCGGAGTGCGTACTCTGGTTCCCGTCGTTCATCCTGATATCCTCATTAGCTCCTGAAACAAAGCGGTCATATCGCATTCCGCGCCTGCGGCGGCGCCCCACAGACGGGTCACTGTCATTTGACCGATGATCTGTCGGCTCAGCCCGCCACTATGATCTTGGGCTTGATCCTCCGCTACCGACACGGTGGATTGATTGACTTGCCCGATCAATTCATCCTTTGATTGGCGTGAAAGCAATACAAAAGAAGGGCCTGAACCATGACCTGTTCGCCGCCTGCCATTCAGCGGGGCGGGCTTTTCGGAACCGGTGGCAACGGTTACATGCAGCCGTTTACGCGGCGCCGGTGTAACCTCGGAGGCCGATATGGAGCGTCATGGGCGGTTTTGTCGAGTGCCGCCAAATTTCGGAGGACAGCCAATGCCTGAACGGCGTGTATTTGTTGCGGCACTCGCAACGGAGACCAACACGTTTTCGCCGATACGCATCGATCTGCGGGCGTTTGAGGCCTCGCTGCTGGCCCGGCCGGGAGAGCATCCGCAAACTCCCACGCTCTGTACGGCCGTCGTCACGGTGGGGCGCGAAATTGCCGCCGAGAATGGCTGGACCCTGGTGGAAGGGACCGCCGCATGGGCCGATCCTGCGGGACTGGTCGCGCGCGAAACCTACGAAGGTCTGCGTGATGAAATTATTGATCAGCTGTGTTCTGCAATGCCGGTCGACGCGGTGGTGATCGGTCTGCATGGGGCAATGGTGGCGACGGGCTATCCGGATCCTGAGGGAGACTTGCTGTCACGTGTGCGCGAAATGGTGGGCGCGGACACACCCATCCTCGCAACCCTCGACCCGCACAGCCATCTCACGGAAAGGCGCGTTTCGGCTGCGAATGTTCTGGTCGCCTTCAAAGAGTTTCCGCACACGGATTTTGTCGACCGGGCGCGCGACGTCTGGAATATCCTGGAGGGAATATTTTCCCGCGGAATTCGCCCGGTGATGGCGGTTCACGACTGCGGAATGATCGATGTGTTTCCGACGTCGCGCCAGCCAATGCGTGGCTTTGTCGACGGCATGATGGACCGTGAGAAAGAGCCGGGCATCCTGTCCGTGTCCCTGATACACGGGTTCATGGCCGGTGACGTGCCGGAGATGGGAACCCGGACGCTTGCAGTGACCGACGGGGATCCCGTACTTGCGCACGCCGTTGCCCGCGATCTTGGACAGCAGGTTTGGAGCATGCGGGGCACCACCCGCAGCCCGGAACTTGACGTTGAGGCGGCGCTAGACCGGATTTCAGCGGGTCCGGGACCGGTCGTTGTTGCAGACATGTGGGACAACCCCGGAGGCGGGACCGCGGGGGATGCGACGGTTCTGCTGGCGGCGGCACTGCAGCGAGGGATGCAGGATGTGGCATTCGGCACGGTATGGGACCCGGTGGCGGTTCAGATCTGCCATTCTGCCGGTGAAGGTGCGGTGCTTCAGCTGCGGTTCGGCGCCAAGTCGGCTCCAGGCACGGGGGCGCCAATAGATGCGATGGTTGAGGTTGTGCGCAATCAGACGGATGCGTGGCAGTATTTTGGCGACAGTCACGTTCCGATCGGTGATGCGAGCGTGATACGGGTGGGCGGAATCGAGATCGTTCTCAATTCGACGCGGGCGCAGTGTTTTGACGTGTCGCTGTTCTCCAACTTGGGAATCGATCCTGCCGCCAGGGCGGGGCTGGTGGTGAAATCGACCAACCATTTCCACGCCTCTTTTGCGAAGATCGCGTCGGAGATCGTGTACTGTTCGGCCGGTCATCCCTATCCAAACGACCCCAGGGTGACCGACTACAAATATGCAAGACGGGATATTTGGCCCATGAATGAAAAGGGTATGAATACATGAAGCCTGGATCTCACATTTCCGAAGTACTCACGCCGCAGCCGGTGATCGACGAAGACGTCATGGCGGCAAACATCTCGCGCGTTCAGGGTTATTTCGACAGTATCGGTCGGAAGTTCAGACCACACATCAAGACCCACAAGATACCTGCATTGGCGTGGGCGCAGGTTGAGGCGGGGGCGGTGGGGATAAACTGTCAGAAGCTGAGCGAGGCGGAGGTGTTCGCGGAGGCGGGGTTTGAGGATATCCTGATCACGTTCAATCTGATCGGCGATGAGCGGTTGGAGCGGTTGCGGGCACTGAATGAACGCTGCAGGCTTTCGGTGGTGGCGGATAATGTCGTTGTTGTTGAGGGGCTTGCGGCGGCATTTGGGGGGAAGCGGCGGCTGACGGTTCTGGTGGAATGTGAGACGGGGATGCGGCGGAACGGGGTTTTGACGCCGGGGGCGGCGGTTGATCTGGCGCGGGCGATTGTGGGGGCCGAGGGGCTCAGGTTTGGGGGGCTGATGACCTATCCAACACCGCATTCGGAGGAGAGGATCGAGGAATTTTACAGTGAAACCATGAGGTTGCTGGAGGCCGAAGGGATCGCGTGTCCGGTGCGGACGGTGGGTGGGACGCCGAGTTTGTTTGCGGCGGAGAAGATAAAATCGGCGACGGAGCATCGGGCGGGGACGTATATTTACAATGACCGGGCGATGGTGCGGGCGGGGCATTGTGGGCTGGAGGACTGCGCGATGCACATCCTGGCCATGGTGGTGTCGGTGCCGGAAAAGGGGCGTTTTGTCCTGGATGTGGGGTCAAAGGGGCTGACCTCGGACCTGTCGGGATTTGCGGATTATGGGGTGATTCTGGAGTATCCTGAAGCGAGAATCGTCAAGTTGAGTGAGGAGCATGGGGTGGTGGAGTTGGATGGGGATGGGCCGGGACCGAGTGTGGGGGAGCGGGTCAGGATCGTTCCGAACCATACGTGTGTGGTGTCTAACCTGTTCGATTCAATGGTTTTTCACCGGGGGGGTGTGGTGACCAGGGTGGAGAAGGTGGCGGCGAGGGGGCGGGTTTGGTGATATGGCGGGAAGCGGGACCAATGTCGAGGTTCGGACGCGGGAGAAGACGGCTAAGCCACCGTTATATAAGGTAATTTTGCTGAACGATGATTTCACGCCGCGGGAATTTGTGGTGATGGTGCTGAAATCGGTGTTCCGGATGGACGAGGGGGCGGCGCTGGGGGTTATGTTGACGGCGCACCGGCGGGGGGCGTGCGTGGTGGCGGTGTATACGCGGGAAATTGCGGAGACAAAATCCAGTCAGGCCAATGACTTGGCGAAACGGCACGAATATCCGCTGCGGTTCACGACGGAGAAGGAGACGTGAGGGCGCGGGGAGAAAACGCCGCGGGGAGTCCTTTCCGCCCGGCCCGTTAACCCTGTGGCGATCGGATACCCATCCGGTACCCTACCCGTACCCGGATGATACCTACGGTTTTTGGGTTTTGGAGGAATGGTTAATTTGTGGGATGGCGAATGTGGCCCAACTTTAGTCAATGAAAGATGCGCATTGTTCGATCGGTATAGACGCTCGCTTCTCTTCGCTTCAGTGAATTAGTGGCCTCCCTTCAATCGCTCCGAAGTTGCCAAATAGATTTGCGAAGCCTACAAGTCAGCGATTGTGATTGTGAGGCTTGGGCATGCAAGACGAACTTATTTCCGTCGTGGACTTGTTCTCAGGCGGTGGTGGCATGTCGTATGGCTTCAAGGCGCATGGGGCGTTTGAACTGATCGGCGCTGCCGACGCAGAAATTGGAAAACCCACTGCCGGAAATGGGCGATTGCAATGCAATAGTACCTACATGAACAATCTGGAGTTGGAGCCAAAGCGAATTAACCTCGCTGATGTTCTTGCCTCAGATCTTCGGGACCTGCTGGAAATCGGGGAACGGGCCGTTAATGTCTTAAGCGTCTGCCCGCCATGCACCGGCTTTAGTAGAACCAACCCTCAAAATCATGTTCGTGATGATCCACGCAATAGTCTAGTCTCTAAGGCCGCTGAGTTCGCGATTGGTCTGGATGCCGATGTGGTGGTGATGGAAAATGCGCGGGAACTGATCCGCGGAAATTTCATCCACCACTATCGGGCTCTAAGGGAGTGTCTCGAGGACGCCGGCTACAACGTGTTTGGGCGCAGTTATATGTTGAACCGGTTCGGTCTTCCTCAAGTGCGAGAAAGATCAATTATCGTTGCGGCCAAGGAAAATCTCCCGCTTTATACGTTGGAAAGCATGTGGGACGGGTGGGGAATTAAGGATTCAGCTAAAACAGTTCGTCGTGCTCTCGGTGTTGCCTCACGAGCTAAACATGCTGACCATAGATATCCGGGCTTTGCTACAGATGTCGTTC
>JAUIHM010000095.1 GCA_030432315.1 Alphaproteobacteria bacterium
CGTGCTCGGCGGCGGCTATGACAGCGATCAGCCCCGTCTCGCCTCCCGCCACGCCATCCTGTTCGAAGAAGCCGCAAGGTCGGTGGCAGCTTGACGCCTGACCCGAAGGCGGGACAATGGCGACCGGTACAGCTTTGGACGAGCCGATGAACAAGTATGACCACCCGGATGACCCGCGCGGCCTGATCTTCGAGGCCTACCAGCTTGACCTCGATGCGGCCGACTGCCGGACGATCTTCTTTGACTGGGCGCTTGGCCACACCGGCACGGTCGGCCCGGCCGAAATTGCAAACCTGCTGAAAACCTGGGAGCCGCAGCATCCCGACCACCCGATGACCGCTGTTCTGCGCGACGGACTGAACCGGGCGGCCGACGGCCCGCGCCGCCGGGGTGGCGCATCCGGGCACCGCAGCCGCCGCGAAGAATAGGCCGCCTGCCGTCAGGTATTGCCGGGGATGCGTTCCGATGCCAGAAGATCCGCTGATTCGAATGGAAAGGGGAGCACGCCGGAAATGAAAAGCACCAGAAACCTGGCAGCAGCCCTGGCTGTTGTCTGCCTGCCTGGCGCGGCCTTTGCCCAGTCGGAACCTCAGGCATCGGACTGGCATTCCAAAATCACGCTTTACGGTTGGCTACCCTCCATCGGCGGAACCCAGAGCGGCCCGAACGAGGTCCCGAAAATCAACCTCGACGCCGAAGGCGTTTTCGATGCCCTCAACGGTGCCTTCTTCGGCTCCGCGGACTTCCGTAAAGGCGATTTCGGCGTCGTTGTCGATTACGCCTATGCGGACCTGTCGTCCGACGGCACCACGGAACGGTTCAAATTGCCGGCCGAAGTCAGCACCGAACTCTCGATGGCCACCCTCGCCGCGACCTGGCGCTTTCACGAGGATGACCGCGCCTGGATCGAAGCCCTCGGCGGGATGCGCGGTTTCGACGTCAACGTCGGCGGCGAACTGACCCTGTTTGGTCGCGACATCAACGCCTCCGCCTCCAGCCAGTGGGTCGAAGCCCTCATCGGCCTGCGCGGCAGCGTCGCCCTCACCGACCGCCTGCACCTCACCGGCATCGCCGACATCAGCAGCGGCGAAGGCACCGAATCCCCCACCTGGGAACTGATCGGCACGATCGGCTACGACTTCAACGACACCGTCTCGGGCGTGCTCGGCTACCGCTACCTCTCCATCGACAATGCCTCGGACGATCTGAAACTCGACCTCGACCTCTACGGCCCAATGGTCGGCCTGTCGTTCAACTTCTGAGACGACGGCAGGGCACCCCGTCCCTGCCGCCTCCGAAAGCTCAGCCGCAAAGCGCGTGCAGCACCCGCGCCCAGCTCCGCGCGCCCTTCTGAAAGCTGGCGAGATCGTACTTCTCGTTCGGCGAATGCAGCGCATCGTCCGCCTGGCCGAATCCGATCATCAGCGCGTCCATCCCGAGAATTTCCTGGAAATGCCCCGCAATCGGAATCGACCCGCCGCAACCGACGAACGCCGCCGGTTTCGGCCATTCCTGTGAGAGCGCCTCCCGCGCTTTGGCGAACTCCGGCGCATCGACCGGCAGCACCGTCGCCTTTGCTCCGGTTTTTTCGATGAACGTCGCCGTGCAGTCCGCAGGCAGATGCGCCCGGATGTGCGCCTTGAAGGCCTCGGCCACCGCCTCCGGATCCTGGTCGCCAACCAGCCGGAAGGTTACCTTGGCATGGGCTTCTGCCGGCAGCACCGTCTTGAAGCCTTCGCCGGTGTAGCCGCCCCAGATGCCGTTCACTTCCGCGGTCGGCCGCGCCCAGGTCTGCTCCAGCGCCGTGAACCCCTGTTCACCTGCCGGGACACTCAAACCCACCTCACCCAGAAACGCCGCCTCGTCGAAGTTCAGCGCATTCCACTGGGCCTTGATTTCCGGCGCGAGGTCCGGAACCCCGTCATAAAACCCGTCGAGCGTCACCCGCCCGCTGTCGTCATGCATCGCCGCGAGGGCCTTCGACAGCACCCGGATCGGGTTGATCGCCGCCCCGCCATAGAAGCCGGAATGCAGGTCGCGGTCGGCGGCATGAACCGTCACCTGCAACCCGACCATGCCCCGCAGCATGGTCGATATCGCCGGCGTCTCCCGGTCCCACATGCCGGTATCACAGATCATCGCCATCTCGGCCTTCAGTTCCGCGGCATTCTCCTGCATGAACGGCACCAGCGACGGCGATCCGCTTTCCTCCTCGCCCTCGAACAGCATCGTCAGACGGCACGGCAACCCGCCATACACCGTCACCCAGGCCCGCAGCGCCTCCATGAAGGTCATCAGCTGGCCCTTGTCGTCATTGGCCCCGCGCGCCGAAATCACCCGCCCCTTGGGCGTATCGCGCAGAACCGGCTCGAACGGCGGGCTGTCCCACAGGTTCAGCGGATCGACCGGCTGCACGTCGTAATGCCCGTAAAACAGGTAATGCGGACCGGTCGTACCGCCATGTGCCACCACCATCGGATGACCGGGCGTATCCCGGCGCGACGCCTCGAACCCCAGCGATCGCAGATCCTCCACCAGCCAGTCCGCCGCCGCGACGCAATGCGGCGCATAGGCCGGATCGGTCGAAACGCTTTGAATCCGCAGCAGCGCAAACAGCCGTTCCAGCGCGGCATCCTGGTCGGCATCAATTCGGTCGAGAACGGCCTGAAGGCTCATGTCGGTACTCCTCATGACATTTGCGCCAACCTACCCCATCCGTCCCCGGGCGCAATCGCCGCGCGGCTCAGATCAGCGTCGTTCCCGCCCAGATCGCCGCTCCCGTCATCGCATAGCCGATCAGCACCAGAACCCCGTCCCGCGCCATAAGCGCCAGCCCGAACACCAGAATGCCCAGCGCCGCCGGCACGATCCCCGCCGGCACCAGCCCGAGGAAAATCAGACTGAGCGCCAACACCACCACGCAGCCGACGATCGCCAGCCGCGCCGCCCGCGACTCCGCCAGAAACCCGAGTCGATGCCCGGTCAGCCGGTCCACCCGCTCCGCCCATGGTTCGGCCCGGTCCAGAAAGCCCCTGAGCCTGTCCGCATCCACCCTGCGCTCGCGCACGACCCCGGGCAGCCACAGCCCGCCGGACTGCAGAAACGACTGCGCCACCGCCCCGAGGATCAGGACCGACACCACCACCGGCGCGCCCGGCAGCCCGCCGACCACCGGCACCAGCAGCAGAAACCCCAGCACCGCCAGCAGCCCACCAAGCGACCGGTCCTCAAGCGCCGCGACGAAATCCCCGACGCTGACCCCGTCGCCGTCCGCCTGGTCGCGCAGATCGGAAATTACCGTCTCCAGCGGCCTTTGTTCTGCCATGGGCTCCCCCGGTACCTGTGCCACAGTCCGAATAGATGGGACCCGCACCCCGGGACGGCAACCTGTCGCCCGAGGTTCAGCGCCGCTGAATCCAGCCGCCACCGAGAACCCGGCTGCCTTCGGCTGCGTAAAACACGCAGGCCTGTCCCGGCGCGACCCCTTCTTCGGGGCCAAGAAGCTCAACCCGCGCCCGGCCGGAACCTTCGGGATGAATACGCGCCGGTTTCGGCGGCCGCGTCGAGCGCACCTTCACCGCCACCTCCCAGCCGCCTTCCGGCGCAGCCTCGAAATCACCGTCCCCCAGCCAGTTGACCTCGGCCAGCGACGCCGACCGGCTCGCCAGCGCCTCGCGCGGTCCGACAATCACCTGACGCGCGTCGGGATCGAGCCGAACGACAAACAGCGGCTCGGCCAGACCGCCAACCGCAAGGCCCCGGCGCTGCCCGACCGTGTAGCGGATCACCCCGTCGTGCTGCCCGAGCACCCGCCCATCGAGATGCACAATGTCACCCGGATCGGCCGCACCGGGACGCAGCTTCTCGATCACCGCCGCGTAGGCACCGTTCGGCACGAAACAGATGTCCTGACTGTCCGGCTTGTCCGCCACCGGCAGGCCGTATTTCGCCGCCAGCGCCCGCGTCTCCGCCTTCGACCCCAGATGGCCAAGCGGAAACCGCAGATAGTCAAGCTGGTCCCGTTTCGTCGAAAACAGAAAATAACTCTGATCCCGCGCCGAGTCCGCTGCCCGGTGCAACTCTGCGCCCTGCGCCCCCATGAACCGCTGGATGTAATGGCCCGTCGCCATGCAGTCCGCATCGAGATCCTTCGCCGTCTCCAGCAGATCGCGGAACTTCACCCGTTCATTGCAGCGGATACACGGAACGGGAGTAGCGCCGGCCAGATACGAATCAGCGAATTCATCAATAACGCTCTCGCGGAACCGGTTTTCGTAATCGAGCACGTAGTGCGGAAATCCCATCGTCTCCGCCACCCGCCGCGCGTCGTGAATGTCCCGACCCGCGCAGCAGGCGCCCTTTTTCGCCAGCGCCGCGCCGTGATCGTAGAGCTGCAGGGTGATGCCGACCACATCATACCCCTCATCGGCCAGCATCGCTGCCACCACCGAACTGTCGACGCCGCCCGACATGGCGACGAGGACGCGGGTGTCCTGCGGCGCTTTCGGCAGCCCCAGAGTATTGATCGAAGTATCGGCAGCGAGCGTGTTCATCCGGTTTCCAGTTAACGGGTTTTAGGGGTGTTATCGTAAAATCCTAGGTAAACTCAAGAGCTTGGTTCACCGCCGCTTAAGATACGACGACTACACATATCCGCGGGTGAGTAGCGAGTTTGGGAGTTTACTATGTATATTCGTCGTGAGAAAGGTCCGATCTTTGTTGTACTTCCGGATGGAAGTAAACTGACCAGATCGGATCTGCCGCCACCGGATACCGAGCGGTGGGTTGCAAGACGCAAGGCTACGGTTGTGGCCGCGGTTGAGCATGGTCTGCTTGATCCGTCCGAAGCCTGTACAATGTACCGGCTGTCTGCGGAAGAACTGGACATGTGGCGCGCCGCAGTGCAGGAACACGGGGCAGCCGCATTGCGCGTCACCGCCATACAAAAGTATAGACAACTTTAAGGCGATTGACTAAGCTGCAGCTATCGTAATCATCCATTAACCATTTTGCGGTTAACGTTAACACAGTAATCGCAACGGTATTTTGGCAGAGACGGAGAGCTGCATATGCGTATCTTGTTGGTCGAGGATGACCCGACAACGTCCAAAAGCATCGAAATGATGCTCCAGAACGCAAACCTCAACGTCTATGCTACAGACCTTGGGGAAGAAGGGATCGATCTGGCCAAGTTGTATGACTATGACCTGATCCTTCTTGATCTGAACCTGCCGGACATGAACGGGCACGACGTGCTCCGGCAGCTTCGTCTCGCCAAGGTCGAGACACCAATACTGATCCTCAGCGGCGCCGACGACACCGACAACAAGCTCAAGGGCTTCGGCTTCGGCGCCGACGACTACATGACCAAGCCTTTCCACCGCCAGGAACTGATCGCGCGGATTCACGCAATCGTCCGCCGGTCCAAAGGCCATGCGCAATCGGTCATCGAGACCGGCAAGTTTACCGTAAATCTGGATGCCAAGACCGTCGAAGTTGACGGCAGCCCGGTCCATCTGACCGGCAAGGAATACCAGATGCTGGAACTGCTTTCTCTTCGCAAGGGCACAACGCTCACGAAAGAGATGTTCCTCAACCATCTTTACGGCGGAATGGACGAACCGGAGCTGAAGATCATCGACGTCTTCATCTGCAAGCTCCGGAAAAAACTCTCCGAAGCCACAGGTGGAGAAAACTATATCGAGACAGTATGGGGCCGTGGCTATGTCCTCCGCGACCCCGCAAACAGCGAAGCGAAACGCAAACTTGCGGTCGGAGCCTGAGGCGGGCTCCGACTGCATCCTGACACCGTTCTACCCAGGAACCGGCCGGAAACGCGCCGGTTTTTGTTTGTCCAGCCGGTACCTGCGCAGGCCCCACCACACCGGATTCAGACCCGGCGCCGCTGTCCTGCCCCGCTGAAGCCTCGCGAAACTCAATGTCATCCGCTGCGACCGGAGCATTTCGGTTGAACCGTACTTTGACAGTATCGGTGTCCAAAGATGTGCTATCGTGGCTTCGGCCGCGCGAACGACGGCCACTGGGAGGACAAAACAATGAGCGAAAGCCTGGAAGCAGAGCGGCCACCGTCGGGACCGCCCTGGATCGATTCCGAAATTCAGCAGAAAATCGAATGGCGCGACGGCGACGTCGTCATTTCCGTGCCCCTCAAGAGCGGCACGACATGGACGATGAACATAGTCCATCAGCTTCTCAACGGCGGGACCGCCGAATTTTCCGACATCTACCAGGAAGTGCCCTGGATCGAATTCCTCGCGTTTCCCGGGCAGACCCATGAGGATGTGCTCGACCGGGTGAACGCAATGCCGACCGGAACCCGACGCGCCTTCAAGACACATTCCCCACCACCCGCCCTGCCCTATATGGCTCCGGACTCCGGCCGGAACGTCAAATATGTCGTCGTACTGCGCAACCCGGAAGAAGCCTTCGTCTCCTTCTGGCCGTTCATCGCGAAGCACTCCGACAGCTGGTTCGATCTCTGGGGCGTTCCAAGGGAAGCGCTCTGCCGCCAGGATTTCCCGTCGTTCTACTCCGAGGTCATTGACGCCCATGGAATGCAGGGCGCGGTCTTCGGCTTTCTGGCGGCTTGGTGGCCGTTGCGAAACGCGGCCAACGTTCTGTTCATCCATTACTCTGACATGAAAAAGGACCACGAAGCCTCAATACGCAAAATCGGCGAATTTCTCGGCACCCGGGCCACGGACGCGCAATGGGAAGATATCCTCAATTACACCTCATTCCCCTGGATGAAGAAGAACGAATCCCGGTTTGAAGCCGGCTCCGCCGGCAAGGTGCCGGTTCTGACATCCGGCGCCATGATCCGCCAGGGCGCGGTCGGTAAAGCCAAAGACGACGGAATGACGGATGAAATTTCCCGGCACCTGCGCGAAGTGGGAAGCCGGATTTTCCCCGACCCCGTCGCCATTGACTGGCTCTACCAGGGCGGAAGACTCCCGTAGCGGCCTCTCTGCGCCGGCCGAAAAAGATCCCGTGCAGTCCCGGCCCAGGTCAGGGCCGTGGTCTGCACGACACGCTGCGCCAAAAGTTTCGGACGCTCCCGCGCCGTTAATCCTGCGTCGCGCAAGATTTGTCGGTATCATCCGGGTATCGGATGGGTACGGTCCGGGTATTCGACCGCCGGAGCGAATCTAAGAGGTTAACGGCAAAACCCGGTACCGATTCGCCGCTTACAAAACCGCCACCCGCCCGTTGATCGGAAACGTCACCCGCTGCACCTCTGCCGGATCCCCCCAGGCCTGCGAAAGCGCGCGCCGCATCCCCTCGACCAGGTCCTCCCGACCAGCCTCCCGCGCCTTTTTCACCGCGGACCACGTTGAAAAATAACCCAAAAATCCACCCAGGTCCCAGTCCCGTTCGATCGCCATCGGCGGAATTTCCAATTCAACAAACGGAAAATCCAGCCCCGCATATCCCTGTTCCACATGTTCGCGGCCCTGCGGCCAGAACCCGTGCAGCGGCCCGTTATACTGTTCCACAAACACCTCCCCGACCTCTCCCGGCAAGCTCGGCACCCCGTAAGACACCAGCGCAAGCACTGATCCCGTTCTGGTAACCCTCTGAATTTCCTTGTAGAAAGCGTCAAGGTCAAACCAGTGCGCCGCCTGTGCCGCTACGACCAGATCCACCGATCCATCCGCCAGGCCGATCCGTTCCGCCGGTTCGACGACGTATTCGACCCGATCACATGGTCTCGCGCTGGCAATCTGCGAAGCACTTACATCCGTCGCCCGGACGGCACGAAAGTACTCCGGCAACAGGCCCGAAAACTGCCCCGTGCCGCATCCCACGTCCACCGCCTGTTCCCGGCGAAAACATAATGACGCCAAGTACTTGGCAATTTCTCCCGGATAAGTCGGACGATGCGCCGCATAGGATCCGCCTCCTTCCTGAAAGTGCGCCCGTCGCAATCTGCCGCTGCCGCTCATGCCTGAAAATCCCCTACACTCGACGCCGCCACCATGGCAGGATGCGCCCAGCGACGGAACACCCGGGAAAGACACCCAAATGGCCAAATCCACCGCCCTGGATGACCTCACAAAAGCACAGGCCAAGGCTGAACTGGCCATGCTCGCCCGCGAACTGGGCGCTGCCAACAACGCCTATCACCGTGACGATTCCCCGGTCATGAGCGACGCAGATTATGACGCCCTGAAGCGCCGCAACGCCGCGATCGAACAGCGCTTCCCTGATCTCAAACGGCCAGACAGCCCCTCCGATCAGGTTGGCGCCGCTCCGTCTGAAACCTTCAGCAAAATCCGCCATTCGATCGCAATGCTGAGCCTTTCCAATGGCTTCGACGATGATGACATCGTCGATTTCGACGAGAGCGTGCGCCGGTTTCTCAACGTCGGTGCCGACAGCCCGCTCGTCTATACCGCCGAGCCCAAGATCGACGGCCTGTCACTCTCGCTGCGCTATGAACAGGGCAGGCTCACCCAGGCCGCCACCCGGGGCGACGGCACCACCGGCGAAAACGTCACCGCCAATGCCCGCACCATCGAGGACATTCCCGAGACACTCACCGACGCTCCCGACATCCTCGAAGTCCGTGGTGAGGTTTACATGAGCCACGCCGACTTCAGCGCCCTAAACCGGCGCCAGGAGGCGGCTGGCGGAAAACCCTTCGCCAACCCCCGCAACGCCGCAGCCGGCTCCCTGCGCCAGTTGGACGCCTCCGTCACCGCTGCACGCCCACTCAAATTCTTCGCTTATGCATGGGGCGAACTCTCGGCCCCGCTCGCCGAAACCCAGAGTGACGCGATCGCCCGCCTCGCCGAATTTGGGTTTTCCACCAATGGCTTGATGGAGACGTGCGACAGCGTCACGGGCCTGCTGGAACAGTACCGCCGGATCGAAGCCGAGCGTCCGACCCTCGGCTACGACATCGACGGCGTCGTCTACAAGGTCGACAGCCTCGCCCTCCAGGCACGCCTCGGCTTCCGCTCCACCACCCCCCGCTGGGCCATCGCCCACAAGTTTTCCGCCGAACGCGCGGTCACAAAGCTTGAAGCCATCGAGATCCAGGTTGGCCGCACCGGCGCGCTCTCGCCCGTGGCACGCCTGACACCGGTAACGGTCGGCGGCGTTGTCGTCTCAAACGCCACGCTGCACAACGCCGACTACATCGCCGGACGCGACAGCAGGGGCACGCCGATCCGCGACGGCCGCGACATCAGGGAAGGTGACTGGGTCACCGTCTATCGCGCCGGGGACGTGATCCCGAAGATCGAGGACGTCGACCTCGCCCGACGCGATCCCGGCTCCAAACCCTATGTTTTTCCGGACAAATGCCCGATTTGCGGTTCCGACGCGCTTCGCGCGGAAGGCGAAGCAGTCCACCGCTGCACCGGCAACCTGATCTGCCCGGCCCAGGCGGTGGAAAAGCTCAAGCACTTCGTCTCCCGCGGAGCGTTTGACATCGAAGGACTCGGCTCGAAACAGATCGAAAACTTCTTTGAAGAACGCTGGATCACCGAACCCTCGGAAATATTCACCCTGAAGACCCGCCATGGTGATGACCTGCTGAAGCGTGACGGATGGGGAGCCAAATCCGTTGAAAACCTGTTTCGCGGCATAGACGAACGCCGCAGCATCGACCTGAACCGGGTGATTTTCGGCCTTGGCATCCGCCATGTCGGCGAGCAGGCGGCAAAACTGATCGCCCGTCACTACGGCTCCTGGACCGCATTCGAAGCCGCAATGCAGGCCGCACGCTCCCACGAAGGGCCGGAATGGGACGAACTCAATGCCGTCGACGGTGTTGGACCGGTCATGGCCGCAAGCCTGGTCGATTTCTTTCATGAAGCCGGCAACGCCAGGGCCGTAGACCGGCTGGTCGGCGAACTCGACATTCGCGACGTGGCCGCGCCGGCGTCTTCCGAAAGCCCGGTCACGGGCAAGACGGTGGTGTTTACCGGTACTCTGGAACGCATGACCCGGGCCGAGGCCAAATCCCGGGCCGAGAGCCTCGGAGCTAAGGTCGCGGGCTCGGTTTCCGCACGGACCGACTACGTCATTGCCGGCCCAGGCGCCGGCTCGAAAGAAAAAAAGGCCCGTGAACTGGGGCTGACCGTACTCTCAGAGGAGGATTGGCTTGCCCTGATCGGATGATCGGGGTTTCAATCCGCCGCAGCCGCTTCGCACTCATGGACAGATCCGTTGCCGGGCCTGAACATCGCCGCATTGCCCTTTATCCAGAACTCGACCGGTTTGTCCGGCCCCGCGTTTTCCTCAAACCTCGCGCCGGAAGCGGAGACGGCCTGGGGCAGGATCACGTCGGTCCCGTCCCACATGAGTGACACGAAGCCCGCGCCCTCTGCGGTGACAAACACCGCGTCGACCGGCCCCGCGGTATCCGAACATACAAACCCGACCGGCCCCAAACTCACACCATCAGCGTCTGCAGACCGAGCCGCAGGATACTGTCGCCGCAATCCGGCGATGAAAGCGACCTGGCTTCGAACCGCACATTCCGCCGGATCGCTCCGGTCGACACATCCGTCAGACTGATCTATCCAGGCCTCATGCCAGTCGCGAAGCGCGCGGCCCCCATCAGAAAGGGCCCGTTGATCTGCCAGCGCCAGGTCAAACAGACGGGTCAACTCCAGATCAAGCGCCACCTGTACAGCGCCCGCACATCCGGCCGCCGGTCCAGCTACCGACAGGCTGGCACATCCCGGATCCGCCGCCTGGGATGAACCGGTACCGGCCAGAGCCGCTGTGAGCAGCGCCGCACACAGCATCCATCGCATATGAGGTTTCATCGATCCTGTCCTTCGCATCCCCTGCCGAGGGCGCTTCCTGTCCGTTCCGGCCAAACCGGCATCGGCATTGGTTCGGTGTGCCACAACGGTTCCGACGCTGGCAATATTGCAAAACACCCGTTAGCCTTCGGGGTCGGCAATCCTTCCACGCGTCAATGGACCAGACCTCCAAACCCATGCAACCACATCGCAACAACGCCGTACCAGCCGCGCGTGGGGCGCAACCCAGGTGACGCGTCCGGATATCCTTTTCCCGCTGTTTTCACAGTTGAAGAGCCTCGACGGCGTCGGTCCCAAGACCGAAAAACTGCTGGAAAAGCTGGACATCGACAAGCCCGGGGATCTGCTCCTGACCCTGCCCGCATCCGTGATCGACCGCAGGCTGCGACAGACGCTGCGGGGCGCCGATCTGCCTGGCACGGTCACAGTCGAAGTGGAGGTCGGCCTGCACCAGCCACCGGCCGGCCGGGGCCGGCCCTACCGCGTATTCGTTCGGGATGCCGAAACCGAATTTCAGCTGGTATTCTTCCACCCGCGCGCCGAGTGGCTGCAGCGGACACTCCCGGCCGGCCAGAGGCGCATCGTCTCCGGGCGCGTGGAGATCTTCGACGGCATTGCGCAGATGGTCCATCCAGACCACATCCTGCGCCGCAACGAGGCAGAGGACCTTCCCCAGTTCGAGCCGGTCTACCCGCTCACTCAGGGTCTGACGCAACGTGCCATGCAGCGCGCCGTCCATGGAGCCCTGACT
>JAUIHM010000177.1 GCA_030432315.1 Alphaproteobacteria bacterium
GTAGGTGCTGAGGCAGGGAAGTGAATATTTCCGGGGCAGGGAACGGAATGTGGAGGAAGAACCCCATTGGTCCGTCCCAGCCCGACTGGCGCATTTCCTGGCCGAGCAGCAGAAAATGGTAGTCGTGGACCCAGACCGTGTCTTCGGGCCGTGCCACCTGGGCGAGCAGGCGTCCAAAACGCCGGTTTACCGCCTCATAGGTGGCAAATTCGTGCTCGTCGAACTGCGCCAGATCCACCCGGTAGTGGAACACCGGCCAAAGTGCGCGGTTGGCGTAGCCGAGATAGTAGCCTTCGTATTCGGCCTCTGTGAGATCCGCGAGGGCGTAGTCTACATTGCCGTCGGCAAACAGTCTGACGCCGCGGGTTTCACGCTCGAGCGTCTCGCCGGACCAGCCAAACCAGACACCGCCGCCGCGTTCCGCGAGGGCTTCCCAGATTGCCACGGCAAGGCCGCCCACTTTGGGCTCACCAGGTACGGCAGTACGGTTCGATGCTATGATGAGGCGTCCGGTCACGCCCGTAACAGACCGCAATTGGCGGCCCGGCACAACAGGATTCGAAATAAATTTTCTGTTGCTTCGGACCGGAGCGGCGCGACGGAGTCACGCCGCCATCCGGGTCTCGACAGGCAGGTTGCGGGCTTCCGCGATCAGGGCGGTCAGAACGGCAACGTGACGCTGAACCGAATAGGTGGCTTCGCCGGCGACGCGGATGGCTTCAAGGCGGAATTCCTCCGCGAGCAGCGAGCTGACGGCGCTTTGGGTGGAGGGTCCTGCGGACTTCAGAAGGCGTTTCAGATCGCGGCTGCGGCGGTATTCGGCCACGCCGGCGCGGGCGGCGCGAATCAGGATCCGGGGGCGGCGCACGGTATCAAGCATGTTTGAGAATTCGTTCATTTCGTCCCTCATTTCATGATGTTTGTTGCAGGGACATATTGGCTCAACCCGTTGCATGTTGCGCAACTTTAGCGTGTACCGTTCGCAGCAACAAATGAGGAACATCTTATAAACAATGGATATTTATGTAAATTAACATTTCTTCAAGGACTCAACCTTAAGAAGAGTTTTGCGAAAATTTACTTGATTGAGGTCGCCAAAGTGACACCCGGTCCGCGCCGATTTTTTCATGAGACGGTAAATTGACTGCGCTTCCGGACTGGCTCCCGGAAACGGCCATTACCTATCTTGCCCATACTTCAGGCGGACTGCCGATCCGTGCACTTGCAAGGGCCAAGGGCTGTCACGCCTCGACGATCCTTCGGCAGGTTCGCAAAGTTGAGGCCTGGCGTGACGATCCACTGGTCGATGAGGCGCTTGAGCGCATTTCCGACCGATATCCATCTGAAATCGCAGAGTTTCCTGTAAGAAGTGAGGTCCAGTCCATGCCTGAAACGGCCGAACAGCCCAACCATCGTTCCGAGCCGCGTATTGAGCGCGAAGCCCGCCGGATCCTGCGCAGGCTCTGCGAAAAGGGCGCATTTCTTGCGGTCGCACCGGAAATGGAAAAGGCGGTGGTGCTGCGTGAGGTCGTTCCTGGCAAGCAGAACCGGATCGCCGTGGTTGACCGCGATGTCGCGCACGCCTTCGCGCTTCAGGAGTGGATTTCCTGCCAAAAGGCTGGAAAGATTGCATGCTATGAGATTACGGCGGTCGGCCGCGCAAGCCTGAAGCGGCTGCTGGCGGAGGAGCGCCAGGCGCGTGAGCCCAAATCCGGCTTTGCCGAGGCTTCGACACCGTTCCAGGACCAGCATCGGATGTTCGCAGAACGTGTGGTAATGGCCAGTGACGGTTCGGGCGAGCGGAAGATCCGCTTTAACCTCGCCGAGAGCCCGCTGTCGGTGCTGGGACGGAAATGCGGCAAGAACGGCACGCCGTACCTGCCGCCGGCGCTTATCGAAGCCGGAGAGAAGCTTCGCGAGGATTTTGAACTCGCGCAGATGGGACCCCGCACCACCCAGAACTGGGACCGGTTCCTGACCGTTGGCACCGAAGGTGGTCTGCGCGGCGGCGGTGGCGGCGGCGAAGGGGCAACGGATGCACGTGAGCGGGTTGCCCGGGCTCTCGAGGCGCTTGGGCCGGGGCTCTCCGACATCGTGTTTCGGGTGTGCTGTTTCCTTGAAGGTCTTGAAACGGCAGAG
>JAUIHM010000178.1 GCA_030432315.1 Alphaproteobacteria bacterium
TACCCCTGGACCGCCCTGCCGATGATCCCGTTCATCGTCGTCGTTCTCGCCTTCAACTTCCTCGGCGACGGCCTGCGCGACAGCCTCGACCCCTACCAGGACTGACCCGGCGCAAGGCCTAGACCTCGACCCAGATCCCGCCTTCGTAGTCTCGGCACCTGAACACTTCCAGCGGCGCCTCGTTCTTCGAGATATCGCCCAGGAATTCCAGCCCCGGCGCCGTCCCGTCCGCAGACAGGACCGGGCACCAGGTGATTATCTTGCCGGTGTTCAGGTCGAACTCGCTCTCATGAAAGCGGCAGGAGATCCGGTCGGGCCGCGGAAAAGTGCTGTCCGCCGGCGTCGGCGGCAATCCCGAACCCTCCGGAACCGGCGCTCCGAAAAATGCCAGCCTGCTGTGCGGACAATGGTTGTTGAAGGCATAGGGCCGACCACCCCGGCGGCACAGGGCGACATCAAAGCGCGATTGCGGCACCACGCTCACCGCCCCTTCCGCCAACTGGTCAGAGGCGAGCAGCCGCACCCAGCGCCGCCCCGGCAAGTCCGACAACGGTGTCGCGACAAGCCGCTCCACCCGCGCCCGGGCCGCATCGGTCAGCGCCGAGACCTCGTAAAGGGTGCGCCGTGCCAGCGTGCCCCGGATGCTGATCCGCAGGAAGTCGGGCGACACGACATCGTCTCGTATCTCGGCGTAAAGTTCCTCGGTGATCAGCAGTTTCGTGCCGGCGTCCTTGATGGCCTGCTCGACCCGGCTGGCGATATTCGCGACATCGCCGACCACGGTCAGCCGATCATCGCCCGGCGGTCCCAGCGCACCGATCAGCGCCTCGCCGTAATGCAGTCCGATGCGGCCGGTGAAGTCGATGCCGTACAGTCGGCGCACGACCGGCCGGGCGCGCTCGACCGCGGCAAGGATATCAAGCGCCGCCGCCACGGCGCGCAGCCCCGGCGCCTCCACGCCCTGCACGCCCTGCACGCCGAACAGCGCAAGGAACCCGTCGCCGATGGTCTTGTCGAAATACCCGCCGTAGGTTTCGAGGATCCTGTTCGCCTGCGCCAGAAACTTGTTCAGCAGGAACATCACGTCATGGGGCGGCATACCGCTGGCGATCGTCGTGAAATCCGCGACGTCAAAGAACATCACGGCGACGTTGCGGACCTCGCCGACTTGAATCGGACGCCGCTTGTCAAGCTGGTTGGCGATGGCCAGATCGCTTTCGTCCAGCACCAGGCGCTTGAAAGAGATCGGCCCGTCCGGGCGCAGCTGGCACGCAAGGCGAATGCCTTCCGACAGCCCCAACCGCTCCTTCAGCTCCGCTTCGGCGGCGGTCAGCGGCAGCCGCTCGCCCTGCCCGGGCAGCAACCAGATCCGGCAGGTGGAACAGCGCGCATGTCCGCCGCAGGCATTGGCCATCGGGATACCCGCCCGCAAGGCCGCCTCGAGAACGGTTTCCCCGCGGTGGCATTCAAACGCAAGCTCATCGGGCAGCGACCGAAGCGTCACCGCATCAGGCCTGGCCTGACGGCCTCCCTGCGCGACCTTTGCCCCGGCTTCCGCCTGCATGACGTGTCCTGCGGATTTATCCATTCCGGAACCACCAACGTCATCCAAGGCGCGACCGCGATCCGATGCGGGCTGGCAAGTCGCCGCGCGCACATATCCGTCTGGTCCGTGCAGGCACCGCCAAAGCCAAAACCGCCATGTGCGACGCCATCAACATTGGTTTCATTTCCTTCGCCCCGTGCAAACGCCGGTCCAAGGGCGCGACACTGGGCGAGTCGTATCAAATATCGAAACACCCGACCCGCAGGGAATCGACATGGGAGTTCAAATTCGACATTCAGAATCCAGATCCCCGCGCCCGCAGCCCGGACACCGGTCGGACGCGGCACCAAGCGCCCGGGCCGGCTCAGCGGGCCTGGCTGCCGTCCACTTGCCTGGCAAGGAACCACTGCGTGCCATCCGGGGACCGCACGCCCCCGCGCCGGTCGCCATCGCCTTGTTCCATCATCGGCTGGATCACCTCGGCACCGCTTGCCACGGCCCGGTCAAAGGCGGCATCCGGATCTTGCAGGTAAAGGTGGAGCATGGCGGCCGGGCCATCCGCCTCGCCCATCATGACCACGCTGTCAC
>JAUIHM010000179.1 GCA_030432315.1 Alphaproteobacteria bacterium
CCTCGTTCACGGCCATCTCGGGCGTGTCGTCGAAAGGCGTCGGGATGGTGACATAGCAGCCTTGGAGTTTCTTCTTCTTGTCGTCCACGTTCGGCAGCTCCAGTTCGGATGACGCACAGCTCCTCACGGTGCGAAAACGCACCGCTGACGGGGGGCCATCAGCCATGAAATTCAAGGGTCTAACTGCATCGGCCAGGGCAGTCCGGGCCGGGTGCTGTGAAAACAGTAAGGACGGAAATGCAGGATTGAGTTGATAATTTTTGCCAGTAAATTACCAATTCTTGCCGCGCCGCCATAGTTTTTTCGGGACAGGAGGATTTCATGCCCGATTCCAAAGCCCGCTTCGCATTCGTCCTCCAGCCGGAGTTTCCTCTGACGGCGCTGATCCTCGCCACCGACTCGCTGCGGATCGCCAACCAGAATTCGGGGCGCGACCTGTTCGAATGGCAGGTCCTGTCCGAAGACGGGGCCGAGGTGCATGCGTCGAACGGAATGTGGTTTGCCGCCGACGGCGATCTGACGCCCTCCAGGCCGGTGGATGTCTGCCTGCTGTTCCAGGGCAATCTGCCGACGCAGAACCTGTCGCGTCGGCTGCTCGGATACCTTCGGACGGTGGCGCGTTTCGGGGCCATCGTCGGCGGGGTGGATACCGGCGCCTACGCGCTTGCGCAGGCCGGGCTCGTGGCGACGGAGGCCGCGCCGGAGGTCGTTCTGCACTGGGAGGCGGTACCCACCTTCAGGGAGTGGTTCCCCGAGGCCCAGCCCCTCAATGGCATCTACATGAGCGGGGACAAGAGGGTGCATTGCGCTGGCGGCGTCGCAACCCTCGATCTGATGCTCGATCTCATCGCGCGCTTTGCCGGCGAGGCAATGGCCAGCGAGGTGGCCAATGCCATGGTGCATTCCCGCCGTCCGCCCGACACGCAACAGCGGTTCGACCAACCGGTCGACAGCCAGGCGGGCAGCCTGGTGTCGCGCCTGACCAAGACGATGGAACAGAACCTCGACTTCCCGCTGTCGCTTGACGAGCTGGCGCAGGCGCTTGACACCCCCAAGCGCACCCTTGCCAGGGCCAGCGAAACGGCCTTCGGGATTTCGCCCATGCGGCTCTACCAGCGCATCCGGCTTCAGGCCGCCCGCAACTTCCTGTTCTACGAAGACCTCTCGATCAAGGAGATCGCGACAGCCTGCGGGTTTTCGGCCCCCGCCGCCTTTGCCCGCACCTTCAAGATCCAGTTCGGGGTCAGTCCCTCCGCTTTCCGTGCGGAGGTCCGGCAACGTCAAAGATTGACCGAACACCCGGAGATCCATCGCATCATCGGCCGCAGCACCCGGCCGGAACGGTCTGTGTCCACAGGGGACACTCCGGCCCAACCTTAGAAAGCGCGCCCATCCGGATCAGCGATCTTCGACCGCGGCGGTGACGATGATCTCGACCTTCAGCGCGGGCCGGGCCAGACGGGCCTCGCCGCAGGCACGCGCAGGCGCGTGGCCTTCGGGCACCCAGGCATCCCAGACCGCGTTCATCGCCGGGAAATCGGCCATGTCCGACAACCAGACGATCGCCTGCAGGATGCTTTGCCGGGATGAGCCTGCCTTTTCAAGCAAGTCATCGATCCGACGCAGGCATTCGCGGGTCTGATCCGCGATACCATCCCCGGCGTTGCCGACCTGACCGCAGAGGTAGACCGTTCCGTTGTGCCTGACGATCCGGCTCATGCGGGTGGTCTGGTCAATACGTTCAATCAAGGGAAAGCTCCTTATCCTGCGGCTCGATCAGGCCGTTTTCCTGAACCGTTCGGGATGAAAGGGAGCAAGCGCGCCGGACCCCGCCCCCGCGATGCTGTCCGCAAACAAGAGCGCATGCACCGGCGCCAGCGTGATCCCGGAGTGGCAGGCCGCGGCGCTGGAATTGGCCGAGAACTGGTAGACCGGCGCGCCGTCCGGTGTCATCACGCGCAGCCCTGCCCATTGGCGCACCACGTTAATGTCGCGCAGGGCGGGTGTGATCCGCAGTGCGTTGCGGGCAAGCTGGCCTGCTGCATCAAGCGTCGATGACCGGTCAAGCCCCACATCCTCTTTGGTCGCGCCCACCAGAAACGTGCCGTCCGCCGTC
>JAUIHM010000180.1 GCA_030432315.1 Alphaproteobacteria bacterium
TTTGCCGCCTGCTTCCATCTGCGCGATCACTTCCGGCGCCAGCTGCAGGTTCCAGGCATAGTCGAACTCGCCGGTTTCCATCACCGCGCGGCCGGCCGCGGTGGCATCGCCGCCGCCCTTGAACAGCACTTTCGCAAACGCGGGCTTGGCCGGATCGCGGTAGTTGGGGTTGGCCGACATGGTGATCACGTCGTTCGGCTTGAACTCATCCACCACAAACGGGCCGGTGCCGATCGGGGCAAAGTTGGCGTCGGTGCATTCCGGCGCGCGGGCGCCCATGCAGTTCTCGAACTGCGCTTTCTGCAGGATCGGGCTTTCACCGCCGGAGAACGGGCCATAGGGGAAGGGGGTCGGCTTGTCGAAGTTGACCTTGACGGTCATATCGTCCACCAGCTCGACCGAGCTTACGCCCTCGAACTTGGTCAGCTGCGCGCAGCCGCCTTCGGGATGCATGCAGTAATCGGCGGTGAATTTCACGTCATGAGCGGTGAAGTCGCTGCCATCGGACCATTTGATGCCGGGCGCGATCTTCCAGGTGATCGAGGTCAGGTCTTCGCTGACGCCGCCGTTTTCAACGGTCGGGATCTCGGTTGCCAGATAGGGCACCATGTTGCCCTCGGGGTCATAGCGGGCCAGCGGCTCAATCACCAGCGAGGCGGCCTGGATGTCCTTGGTGCCGCCGGACAGGAACGGGTTCAGGATCGACGGCGCCTGCCAGTAGATGATGTTGACCTGGCCATCGGACCCGCGCTCAGCAAAGGCTGCTGGCGCCAGGGCCGCCGTGGCAACGGCCCCCATCAATAGGGATTTGAGTTTCATCACACTCTCCTTGTCGGACACGTTTTGTGTCTTTTTGTTGGCCGGGCCGCAGGGGCCCGGAGATTTGCCGCATGGCTGCGGAAGGGTCGCAATCGCACCTGCGCGCAGGCCGGAATTGCAGGCATTAAGCACTCTTAACATGTTGCCGGACAGACCGGCGCATGACGCTCTGCAGGCAACCACGGGGGTATCGAAAACCACTTCCCGGGAAATTGCAAATTCCAATTTTAAAATCCCTATGCATTATTTGCATGAGCATTTTTGTGCAAAGTAGAGTTTACTCCGGATGCTGGGGCCGCCATCCGCGGCTGGCCCGGGGAATGAAAGATAGGGAAGCCGTCATGCTGGACAACGCCATTGCGTCCATTCGAAACCTGCGTGTTGAGTTTCAGACCAAGGATGGCCCGGTGGTCGGGGTGGAGAACGTCTCCTTTGACGTGAGCCCGGGCGAAACCGTCTGCATCGTTGGGGAATCCGGCTCCGGCAAATCGGTTTCCTCGCTGTCGCTGATGCGCCTGGTGGAATTCGGCGGCGGCGAGATTGCGGGCGGCGAGCTGCTGTTCAACCGGCGGGAGGGCGGCGAGACCGACCTGGCCGCCTCCGAGCAGGACATGATGAAGCAGATCCGCGGCAATGAGATCGGCATGATCTTCCAGGAGCCGATGACCGCGCTCAATCCGGTGTTCACCGTCGGCCGCCAGCTCACCGAGGGCCTGCGCATCCACAAGAACATGACCAAGGCCCAGGCCGAGGAACGCGCGCTGGAGCTGCTGCGCCAGGTCCGCATCCCCGAGCCGGAACGGCGCCTGCGGCAGTACCCGCACGAACTGTCCGGCGGCATGCGCCAGCGGGTGGTGATCGCCATGGCGATGGCCTGCGAGCCGCGGCTCTTGATCGCGGACGAGCCGACCACCGCGCTCGACGTGACCATCCAGGCCGAAATCCTCGCCCTGATGGACCGGCTGAAGCGCGAGACCGGCACCGCGGTGATGTTCATCACTCACGACATGGCGGTGGTCGCCCAGATGGCCGACCGCGTGGTCGTCATGTACCGCGGCAACAAGGTCGAGGAAGGCACCGTCGAGGAGATCTTCGAGAACCCCAAGCACGACTACACCAAGGCATTGCTGGCAGCGGTGCCGAAGCTGGGCGAGATGCGCGGCAAGCACTACCCCGAGCCGATGAAGCTGATGGGGGTCGAGGACCAGAAGATCGAGCCGATCAAGGGCACCGACGAGGTGCTTCTGGACGTGCAGAACCTGACCACCCGCTTTCCGGTC
>JAUIHM010000181.1 GCA_030432315.1 Alphaproteobacteria bacterium
CGGGGTGCCCGTCACGGATCCTCACCGTCGTCGGGCCAGAACCGGTACACGACGAACGCGGTGAAGGCGGCAATCGCGGCGCATGCGGCAAGCGACAGAACGACCCAGTACGGAATTCCGAACCAGAGCAATGGCGGATCGTGGTTCGGCAGATACCACGGCACCGAGAGCGCGAACAGCGCCAAATAGACACACCACACCCACCCGCGGCGAGGCAGGTCGGGCTTTCGCGCTCGGGATGGAGTGGTCGGGTCGCTTATCGATCGGGCTCCGGCAGGTTCGGGGCAGGGCGGTGAGCGGTTTCGCGTCATTTTCGCTCTGTTCGCGCCCGGGCAGCATACGGCGGGCTGCCGTGGCTCGCCAGTCTGCCGATCGGGGAACTCGACTGCGAAACCGCCGCAAAAATGTCAGAAGGTGACCGGATGCGTCCTGTTGAAAGCGGGCAGAGTGTTATTAAATGACTGATTTTAAATAATTTAGTTTCAATTTCTTCATTGGCACTGATCTTGCATTTTATCGGGCAGGTACTACTGGATCAATGTGCAAGGGGAAACGTCATGAGGTTCCAGAATCGAGGGTTTGGTGCTCTGCAGTTCGTACTGGTGTTTGCGATCATCGGTTTCGCCGCCCTGTTCGCGGTGCCGGAGTACAAGTCTTATCTTTCCAAGGCCAAGCTGACCGAAGCGTTCCGGCTGGCCAGCGAGTCGAAGCGGCGGCTGTCCGAGTTCTACATGCTCAACGGGCGGTTCCCGCAATCCGAGTCCGAGACCAGCATGATGAAAGTGCAGACGGTGTCACCGCCGGAGTTTGTCCAGGATATGGAAGTGCGGGCTGCCGAAAACGACCGGGAAATCATGATCCGCGTCTACCTCAAAGAGGGTGTGGCGGAGAATCCGCTCGGTGAAGTCCAGTTCATCTACGTTGCCGGAAACGGGGGTAGCGGCGGAAACTACGGCGTGCAGTGGACCTGCGGTGCCGAGGGACTCGACCCGGAACTGCTTCCGGAGGAATGCAAGAGCTGATTTGCCTGCGGGCCGGTCACGTGCCGGCCCGCACGCTGACTTCAAAGTGGCGCTGAGGGCCTGATCCACGGCCGCATTGGCACCGCATCGGCTCAACGCCACTCGCTCCACGCTCCGTGCAGTACCCGTCCGGCCTCGCCGGGCGGACTGCACGCTGCGCTTCCGGCCGGTCTGTGTTGAAATAGATACTCCTTTGTTTCCCTCACGGACCCGAGGCATGGCAGACCGATTCCAGGAAATCGACGGTTCCATCACGTCGCCGCAGGGCTTCCGCGCCTCGGGCGTGTTCTGCGACATCAAACGACTGGGCACCGGAAAGGGTTCCGACAAGGGTCTCAAGCGCGATTTGATGCTGATCGCTTCCGACATCCCGGCCACCGTGGCCGGGATGTTCACCACTAACCAGGTGTGTGCGGCGCCGGTGAAAGTCAGCGTGCCCGTCGCGAGCCGCGCGCGGGCGCAGGCCATCGTTTCGAACAGCGGAAATGCCAATGCCTGTACGGGAAACCGCGGCATGAAGGACGCCCGCGCCATGGTGGCGGCCGCCGCCCGTGCGGTCGGCGTTCCAGCGGACAGCGTACTGGTGTGCTCCACCGGGAGAATCGGCATGCCGATGCCGATGGATCGCGTCCGGGCAGGCATCCGGGATGCGGCGACGAAACTGGCCCACGACCGGGAGGCTGCGGCGAATGCGGCCGAAGCCATCATGACCAGCGATTCGGTTTCAAAGGAAGTCGCTGTCCAGTTCGAGCTCGGCGGAAAGCAGGTCACCATTGGGGGAATTGCCAAGGGTGCGGGCATGATTGAACCGGGCATGAGCCCGACCGGCCGCCGTCCCGCGTCCCGCCCGCTGCATGCCACCATGCTTGGATTCATTACGTCGGACGCATCGATTTCTTCCCGCGCGCTGAAGCGGGCGCTGCGCGAGGCCGTCGCGGTCAGCTTCAACCGCATCACCATCGACGGCGACATGAGCACCAACGACACCGTGCTGGCCCTGGCCAACGGGTTGGCCGGCAACAGCACCATCAAGCGGCTGGACGATCGCGACGGCAAGCGCTTCCTTG